>NZ_JBHRYU010000025.1:0-130579 GCF_042649185.1 Cohnella sp. GCM10012308 | reverse complement strand
TCTTTTTCGTACTCAGCATCATCGACGTGTTCGACCGCGTCGTCGTCGGGCAGTACCGGGGCACTGCTTGCGAGGCCAAGCACGCTGTGCAGACCCTCGGGACCGCGCTGCAGCAGCGCCTTCAGCCAGGTGAAGCGATGCCCGTGATCCGCACGGACAACGGCCCTCAGTTCGTCAGCAAGCTGTTCCAAGACATGTGCGAGTGCTGGGAGATGGTCCATGAACGGATCCCGCCACGGACACCGAATATGAATGCCTACATTGAATCGTTCCACAGCATTCTTGAGCAATGTTTGTTCAGTAATCGTACATTCTTAACGCTTGAGGAAGCTTATGAAGCGCTCGACCAATTCATGGACTTTTATAACAACCGCAAAATGCACGGCAGTTTAAAGAACATGGCTCCAACAGAATTTTCGGCATGGGTCAAGACATTGGACGATGCTTCGGACTTTTACAGATCGGTGTAATCGCGCGAAATAACGAGCTGCGTTATGAAATTGGAATCATTGTGGGGTATGACTCCAGTTTTAGGGGGCCTAGCCGAATGTGCAGGCAAATCCGAAGCATATGCCGAAAATTAAGCTGTCGGAGGAAAAAGGATGCATTTTTGCATCTTTTTTGCCCGAAAGGGGCTATCTCGGCGCAAAAAGATGTATATTTGCAGGCATTGCGGCGAAAGAACGACGAGGCGACGATAGTCCAACTATTACCGACCAGCCACCGATCAGCCCACCGATCGGCCCACCGATCAGCCCACTGACCAGCCACCGACAACCACCGACAACCACCGATCAGCCCACCGATCAGCCCACCGATCAGCCCACCGATCAGCCCACTGACCAGCCACCGACAACCACCGATCAGCCCACCGACCAGCCTACGTCAGCCGACCCATCGCGATTCAGCTTGGCGAATCAAGACGCGATGGACAGGGCATGATAAATGCCTGTTGACAATCGCTTCTCGGGCGGCCTATAATTACCGATAACTTCATAAGCCAAATGTCTTGATTAGAACCAGTAGATGTGAAGACGCCTTTCAGAGAGCCGTTGGTTGGTGCGAAACGGCAGCGCGGATCATATCGAACTCCTCTATGAACAGTTGCCTGATACGTAGGGTAAACCGGGATTCCGCCGTTACAAGGATAGATGGTGTTGGCCATCGAACGAGATTGTTTCCGCATGCCGGAAACGAATTAGAGTGGTACCGCGGGTTAAACCCCGTCTCTATAACAGAGACGGGGTTTTTTGTCGTTTAAATTCCGGGTTTAAACGAGCCTGCTTCACATAAATTTCCCATAATAAAACCTGAGGGGGATATCCCATGAGCCGCAAAATTATCGTATTGGACACGACGTTAAGGGACGGGGAGCAGGTGCCTGGAGCCAAATTGAACGCCGTACAGAAGGTCGAGTTCGCCCGGCAGCTGGAGCGCCTGCAGGTCGATATCGTCGAGGCGGGATTTCCCGCATCGTCCCGCGGCGACTTCGAGTCCGTGCAAGCCGTCACCCGCGCGGTAGGACGTCAGATGTCGGTGACCGCGCTGGCGCGCGCCGTCAAGAGCGACATCGACGCCGTCTACGAGAGCATCAGGGAAGCGGACCAGCCGCTTATTCATATCGTGCTCGGCACGTCGAACATTCACGTCGAGAAAAAATTCAACCGTTCGAAGGACGCGGTCATGGAGATGGGCGTCGAAGCCGTCCGGTACGCCAAAACGCTGCTGCCGCACGTGCAGTATTCCACCGAGGACGCGTCGAGGTCCGATTTCGACTATCTGTGGCGCACCATCGAGGCGGTCGTCAAGGCCGGCGCGACGATGATCAACGTGCCGGATACGGTCGGCTACGCGGAGCCGCACGAATTCGGGGAGCTGATCCGGCGCATCAACGAACGGCTCAAAAACCTCGACGATCGCGTCATCCTGAGCGTTCACTGCCACAACGATCTCGGCCTCGCGACGGCGAACACGCTGAGCGCGATACGGGGCGGCGCGGACAAGGTCGAAGTTACGGTGAACGGCCTGGGCGAGCGCGCCGGCAACACGTCCCTCGAAGAGGTCGTCATGGCGCTGAAGGTTCGGGAGGCGCTGTTCGGCTGCGCCACCAATATCCGCACGACTGAGCTGCTTCCGACGTCCAGGTTGCTGACGCACCTGACCGGTCTCGACGTGCAGGTCAACAAGGCGATTACGGGCGAAAACGCGTTTGCCCACTCCTCCGGCATCCACCAGGACGGCTTGCTGAAAGATAAGCGCGTGTACGAGATCATGTCTCCGGAGGAGGTCGGGGCCGAGAGCATGGAGCTCGTGCTGACGGCGCGGTCCGGCCGGCACGCGTTCAAGCACGCGGCGGCGCGCATGGGCTTCGAGCCGAAGGACGACGCCGACTTTGAGGCGCTGTTCGAGAAGTTCCTGGCGCTCGCCGACGCGCGCAAGGAGGTGTACGATCACGACGTGTTCGCGCTCGTGAACGGGCACCGGGAAGCGCAGCCCAAGGACGAAGCGGTCGCCGCGCGCCTGTTCGAGCTGGAGTCGTTCCAGGTCGTCACGAACGAGCTGTGTCCGACCGCCACGGTCAAGCTGCGCAGAGGCGCGGAAGCGCTCAAAGGCAGCGCGGTAGGCGACGGCCCGATCGATGCGCTGTACGGCGTCATCCGCGAGCTGGCGGGCTTCGAGGTGCGGCTAAAGCACTATAAGATCAACAGCCTCTCCAGAGGAGAAGAAGCGGTCGGCCGGGTGAACATCCAGCTCGAGTACGACGGCAAGACGTATGCCGGGCGGGCGATGGACACGGATATTATCAAGGCCAGCGCGCTGGCGTTCCTGAACGGCATCAATGCCATCGTGCTCGATTCGGCGCCGGGCGAGGAAGCGGCAGTGGCGATCGGATAGGAAAGGGAACGGGGCAGTCGCGATGATCGTCCGAGGGACGCGCGGCTGCCCGTTTTTGGTTAGCGGATTAAATTTAAATACCAATCCAGCGTACGGTCCATCGACTGTGCGACAAAGGCAATAAACCGATCGGGGGTTCCCGTCGTATGGGCCTCGTTGAGCGCTTCATAATAGGCGAGCCGCTGCTCTTTCTCGATTACGATCGGCGGGTAGCCCGCCTTCATCAATTCTAAATTTAACAGAAGACGGGCAGTCCGCCCATTGCCGTCTACGAATGGATGGATTTTGACAAAGTCGCTGTGAACGACCGCGGCTCTGGCAATCGGATGCAAACCATGAGAGCTGTCATTGGTCCAGTGGACGAATTCGCTCATCTCGGCGGGAACTTGACTATAATCCGGCGGAATGTGAGCTGCTCCTCCGATGATTACGTTTTCCATGCGATACACGCCAGCGAATTCGTCATGTACGTTTTTTAGGATTAACCGATGTACGGACTTGATCTGCCATTCCGAGAGCGGTTCGTGATGTCGAACCAGATCCTCTATGTAAAGAATGGCTTCCTTATGATTAATGGCTTCGAAGTGTTCATTAAGCGTTTTTCCGCCTACGGTCAAACCTTCCAAAACGATTTTTGTTTCAGATAGCGTAAGCGTGTTGCCTTCGATGGCGTTTGAATGATAGGTCCAGTTGATTACGAGATGTTCGTGAATCGTACGGAGCGTGTGCGCCGGGAAAGGACGTCTCGCATCCAATAATGACTTCTTCTGATCGATCAGCTCGAACATGGCGATTCGCTCCTTGGTTGCCATAATCCATTCAATGCTTTCATTTTATATTCATCCGGATGATCGATCAAACCAGTCGGTTTAACCGCTTGCCCGAACCATTTTCCGATATTCCGAAGGCGTATGCCCGGTCATTTTCTTAAACGACTTGGAAAAGTAGAGCGGGTCGCTGTACCCGACGGACAGGGCGACCTCTTCGACGGAGAGCGGCTCGGCGAGCAGCGAGCTGGCGCGCTCGATGCGCAGCTGCTGCAGGTAGGCGACGGGCGTCATGCCCGTCTCCCGCTTGAACAGCTTCGTCAGATGCGTGCGGTGGTAGCCGAGCTCGGCGGCCATCCGCGCGATCGTGACGGAGGGATCCGACTGCTGCGCCTGAAGCCAGCGCGCGGCCCGGTCCGCTTCGACGGCGGCCAGGCTGCGCGGTTCGGCGCCGGCGGCAGGACCCGCTGGGCGATTTGCCTTGGCCCAAGCCGCAAACGCAAGACGCAGCCAGCCCTCCGCTTCCCAATCTGCGGTCCAGCTCTTTTTAGAAAACGCGCTATCCACTGCCCGGATCGCCCGCAGCGCATCTTCGCTGCCGCCGCGCAGGACGGGATGCAGCGCATCGACGCCCGCAGCGGCGAGCCACCGCTCGGCTTCGGGCCCGCGGAAGGCGATCCAGCGATACCGCCACGGCCGCTCCTTGTCCGACTCGTAGGCGTACATTTCCCCAGGTAAAATAACGAAGGTATCGCCCTCCTCGAGATCGTAGTGCCGGTCGCGGCACTTGAACCACCCTTTGCCTTCGGCGACCGTGTGAATCAGATAGTGGTCCAGCTTCTGCGGTCCCATCCGGTGCTCCGGCTCGGTCTGCGAGTATCCTGCGAACAGGACGGACAAGGTTCCTGACGCGCGGGGATTCGGATGCACGGACGTGCGGCTGAACGGATTGGACATCATAGTTACCCTCCAGATGATAGACTACATTATTCCATAAGTTGAACGTATTGTTCCATATTCCCGGAAGCGCTTTTTATTTATTATAAATCGCAGATAGGCTTAATACTACCGGGAATCAGGGAGGCTAATATCTCATGTCCAAGATCACGTTCCTCGGAGCGGGCAGTACGGTATTCGTCAAAAATGTACTGGGTGACAGCATGCAAGTGCCTTCGCTTCAGGGCTTCGAGCTGGCGCTGTTCGATATTAATCCGGAGCGGCTGAAGGAATCCGAGAGCATGCTTCGCAACATCCAGGCTTCGACAGGCAGCAAGTGCCGCATCGTCGCCTATTCGGATCGCAAGGAAGCGCTGCGCGGCGCCAAATACGTCGTCAACGCGATCCAGGTCGGCGGCTACGATCCATGCACGATCACCGACTTCGAGGTGCCCAAGAAGTACGGGCTTCGCCAGACGATCGCGGACACGCTGGGCATCGGCGGCATCTTCCGCAATCTGCGCACGATTCCGGTCATGCTCGATTTTGCGCGCGACATCCGCGAGGTTTGCCCGGACGCCTGGTTCCTGAACTATACGAATCCGATGGCCGTGCTGACCAACGTCATGAACACCCATGGCGGCGTTAAAACGGTCGGCCTGTGCCACAGCGTGCAGGTGTGCGTCGACCACCTTTTCGAAGCGCTCGGCATGGAAAAGGAAGGCGTCAAGTCCCGCATCGCAGGCATCAACCATATGGCATGGCTGCTCGAGGTGTCCAAGGACGGCGTCGACCTGTATCCGGAGATCAAGCGCCGCGCAGCGGAAAAGCAAAAGGAAAAGCACCACGACATGGTGCGTTACGAGCTGATGCTGAAGTTCGGCTACTATGTGACGGAGTCGAGCGAGCACAACGCCGAGTATCACCCGTACTTTATCAAGAAAAACTATCCGGAGCTGATCGAACGCTTCAACATCCCGCTCGACGAGTATCCGCGCCGTTGTATCGATCAGATCAAGCGGTGGGGCGAGATGCGCGATAGCATCGTGAACAACGCGAGTCTGTCGCATGAGCGTTCGCACGAATATGCCTCCTACATTTTCGACGCGATGGAGACGAACGTGCCGTTCAAGATCGGCGGCAACGTCATGAACACCGGTCTGATCACCAACCTGCCAAGAGAAGCTTGCGTCGAAGTGCCGTGTCTCGTGGATGCTTCGGGTATCTCTCCGACGTACGTTGGGGACCTGCCGCCGCAGCTCGCAGCGCTTAACCGGACTAACATCAACACCCAACTGCTCACCGTCGAAGCCGCGATGACCGGCAAAAAAGAGCACATTTACCACGCCGCGCTGCTCGACCCGCACACCGCAGCCGAGCTGTCTATGGACGATATCGTCTCGTTGTGCGACGACCTGATCGAAGCGCACGGCGACTGGCTGCCGAAGTTCCGTTGATTTTTGCACGCTAGAGAGAGACATCGAACAGGCCCATGCCAATGCGCATGGGCCTGTTTCTGCGTGAGTGTGTTTTGCGTGACTTTGTTTTGAGTGACTTTTGTTTAACGATCGGCGATGATTTCGGCGAGCTGCATGTAGTAATTGCCGAAGGAATCGGCGCTCAGCTTGGTCGCGTACATCCGGAAGTAGCGGGCCGACACCAGACTGCTGAACGGGAAGACTTGCGTCGTGCTTTTCGGATTGTAGTAATCAATGTAATCATGACCGACGATATCGGTCCAGTTCGTGCCGTCGACGCTCGATTGGAGCTTGAAGTTGACCGGGAAGCCGGCGTCCGGACGCGGACGGATGCGCAGTCCGCTCCAGCTCTGCAAGTTGCCCGTATCGATCGATACCCATTCCGTCGCGGCGGCCGACGTATGGCCAGCGCTCGACCAGTACGTATTGTTCTGTCCGTCCGCAACCTTTGCGGTCTCCCAGCCTGCGATGGAGGAAGAGGAGGCTGGCGTGCGCGACGGCAGCGTGTCGGGTCTCATGTCGGCGATCTGCATGTAGTAGTTGCCGTGATCGTCCGCACTCAGCTTGGTTGCGTACATGCGAACGTACCGGGCGTTGACGCCGTTGCCGAATTTAAACGTCTGCATCGCGGAGCCCGGGTTGGCATATCCGGAATACGAAGCGCCGGCGATATCCGTCCATGTCGTGCCGTCGAGGCTCGATTGGAACTTGAAGTCGACGGGAAAGGCGACCCCTGATATGCGAGGCGCCACCTTGAGCGCACCGACGGTTCTCGCCGCGCCCAGATCGAGTGCGAGCCATTCTGTCGATACGGCCGCGCTATGGCCGCTGCTGGACCATACCGTCGTCTGGTTGTCGTCCAGCACCTTGGCGCCTTCCCAGCCCGCGATCGCGGACGACTGCGAGGTGCCGTAGGGAATCTCCTCGATCTTCACGTCTCCCAGTTGAAGCTGAAAGCCCCAGGGCTGATTCTCGTCATGACCCAGCTCGGTCGCGTAGATACGCACGTACCTGCCGTAGAGCGGCTCGTTAAAATCGTATACGTTCCGGGCCGGAGACTCGATCCGATATTGACGGATATCGTAATCTGCATTCACCCAGTTTGTGTTGTCCGTGCTGACCTGGATATTAAATTGGCTCGGATACGAAAGCTCGTTCGTCTGCCGAGGCGTCAGCGTGACGCGTTGAATCATGCGCGAAGCGCCGGTATCGACCGTGACCCACTCCGTGCTGGCGTTGCTCGAATGGCCTGCGCTCGACCAGGTCGTGTTCGGATCGGCGTCGATCGCCTTGGACGCCTCCCAGCCGGCGATCTGGCTGGATACGGTCACGCCGCTGCGCGGGCTGGCCGTCAAAGCAAGCGGCGTGGCGCTTACCTGCTGCGCGTTGCCGCTGTCTCCGCTCGCATTGCTTGCGACGACCGTGAAGTAGTAAGGCGTGCCGTTCGTCAGACCGGTGACCGTATAAGGGCTGGAGGAGATGCCGGTCAACGTCGACGTATAACTGCCGCTGGCGGTACCGTACTTGACTTTGTACGTCTCTCCCGCGACGCCGGACGTGCGGAAATGCAGCGTCGCCTGACCGTTGCCGGCGATTACGGCTTTAATGATCGGCACCGCGGGCAGCGCGCTGTCGGTCAGCGTGATCGGATTCATCGCGGTATACCAGTAAGCCCACACGGTGCCGTAGGCATAGGCGATCCGGTTGTTTTTCGTCGTATCGAATTGTCCGAGCTCGTTGCCGGTGATGCCCGCGTTGTGGGCCGCGACGCTGATGAAGTTCTTAGGCAGGGTGGCCGGCTTGTACGTGATGCCGTCCGCCGATTCGTACAGCTTGATGTAGGCGAAAGGGCCGAACCTTCTGGCCGTGCCGATCGCGATAAACTTGTTCATCGAGGGGACGTACTTGTGGTCGGTGGAATCGTCTCCGTCCAAGTCCCGGTTAATTGCGACGCCTTGATACGTCATGCTGCCCGGCCAGTTGGCATTGGTCGTCGAGGCCGTGCGCACGCGCGTCTGATTGACCGGCTTGCCGGTGGACGGATCGCGGCTCAGCCAGGTGTAGTAGATGTAAAGCGTGGAATCCTTGACGACGAAGCTGGGCTCGCCGGCGCCGTACGTGTCGATCGGCGCGTCGTCGAAGACGATGAACGGCTGCGGGGACGAGCCGCCCCAGCCGCTGCCGTTCCACTTATCCCATGGTCCGGTAACGCTTGCGGACCGCGCTACATAGATGTCGTTGTCGGTTCCGTTGCCGTTTTCCGTGGACGTATAGCCCATGTAGTAGTAGCCGCCGAACTTGACGACGCCGGGATCGCATACCGAGTAGGCGTCGCGCGCGCCGGCCGTCGGCTGCAGGGCAATGGACTCGCTGCCCCAAGTCGCGCCGTTGTCGGGAGAGCGCTTGTAGCGAATGTAGTCCCAGGCGCCGGCCGCGCCGGGAGCGCAGGTCCACATGTCGATGCTGTTGTCCGCGTTAAGGATCATCGACGGTCCGTACCTGTAGGAGCCGCCCGAAGACGGGTCGAACACGTTCCAGCCGGCCGACGTCGAGCCGCTCACGACCGCGAACGCATTGGTTGGAAAGGCGACCGCCAGCAGCAACAGCAGCGCCAATCCACGCAGGCTTGCTTTTCTTTTCATCAATTCATTCCCTCCTTGTAATCGCTTTCGCCGAGATCATATCTAAAAATTAGCAGAACGTCAATTGATATTTAATTGATGTTTAATTAAACAAAATACATAATCGTCAAATTGTTCAAGAGACGGCTCGGTGTTAAAATGGGGAGAAGGCGTGGGTATGGCTTAAAATAAGAGGTGTTCCGACATTGAAGGTGACGATCAGGGACGTAGCGCAGGCAGCAGGCGTCGCGCCGGCGACCGTGTCCAACTATTTAAACGAGAGCGCGCCGGTCAGCGAAGCGGCCAGAAAAAAAATCGGCGATGCGATCACCCGCTTGAACTATCGGGCGACTGCCCGGAGCGCGGTCCCGTCCAGAAACGCGATGGAAATCGCGCTGTTCGTGCCGGAGGCGTTCGAGGATAAGGACCGGATGAATCTCGACGAGACATTTCTCGATCTGCTGAGAGGGGTCGGCGAGCAGTTGCGCCAGTCAGGCAGCCGTTTGACGCTGCTGTGGAACAAGCGATTGCCCGACATCGAGCGCGAGATTATCGGCTCGGGCGCGATGGGCGGCGTTATCTACCCGAGCCCGCATGTGGACGATCCGATTCCCGGCTTGCTGCTGGACAACGACGTTCCGCTCGTGACGCTCGGGGAGCTGTCCAACCGGACCGATTATCATTCGGTCGACATGGACAACATCGCCGGCGCGCAGATGGCGACCCGGCATCTGATTGAGCTGGGACATAAAGACATCGCCTTTATCGCGCCTTGCCCGCTCGACACGATGCTGAGCTTCTACCGGCTCACCGGCTACCAGCGGGCGATGACGCTGGGCGGTCAGCCGCTGCGCCCCGAGTACGTGCGGGTCGGCGACTTCAGCGCGGAGACCGGCTACCGGATCGCCGCGGAGCTGCTCGCGCTGCCGCATCCGCCTACGGCGATCGTGGCGGGCCGCGACATGCTGGCGCTTGGCGCAATCGCCGCGGCGAGGCAAGCGGGGCTCGGGACGCCGGAGCAGCTGGCCGTCACTGGCTTCGACAATACGACGCTTGCCGAGCATCACGGCATCACGAGCGTGAAGGCGCCGCTGTACGACATCGGCGCAGAGGCGACTAAGCTGCTGCTGGAGATCATCGCGGACAAACGCTCGCCGGCGCGCAAGCTCGTCATTCCGACGCAGCTCGTCGTACGCGCTTCGAGCGATCCGAAGTCGCGCGACGCGGGGCTGCGATTCTATTGAGCGGGTAGCCGCGTCGGCTCGGGCGCATAGTGGAAAAAGTTTCGCTATGCGCACCGTAACCACCCTGGGCGCAGTGGCTTAACGGCAAAAAGTTCCGCTATGCGCACGGTAGCTAACCCGCGCGGGCATTTAGCAGCATTGCATACCGTTATCGCCCGGCTGGGCACTGGCATTCGCGGCATGCGCGGCAAAGCGGCAAAGCGTGCCGAGATTACAGCGCGACCCACGACTCCGCCGCCATCGTGCAGGCGATGTCCCGCCTGCACGACGAAATGCTCAGCCCACCGCGCCGCCACTCATCTAACCGTCCACCTTCTAGGCTATTTGCACTTGCTTTTACATAGGGTGGGGGAGTATAATTACTGCAATAGAAGGGGGCTGCGACCATGAGCGATACCGTTAATCCCGAAGCGTACGCGCCGCTCTCCGAGGGCGACGACGCGGAGTCTTGCCACCATGAAGGCGGAGAGCGTAGAAGCCACCACTCGGATAAAGTCAAGAGCAGTCTGATCAGCAGGCTGAATCGCATCGAAGGCCAAGTGCGGGGCATTAAAGGCCTGATCGAGCGGGATACTTATTGCGACGACGTGCTCAATCAGATTGCGTCCGTACAATCGGCGCTGAACGGCGTAGGCAAGCTGCTGCTCGAGCATCATCTCAAGAGCTGCGTCGTCGAGCGGATTCAAGAGGGCGACACGGATGTGCTGGCCGAATTGATGACCACGATGAACAAGCTCATCAAGTAAATTAACTCTGCGGCGGATTCGCCGTTTTCTTATGAATTAAATTATAGGGTTGGGGGGTATTGTACGCATGGAAATGAACTCAAAAAATACGGAGCAGACGACGCTGGCGATTACGGGCATGACTTGCGCAGCCTGCGCGAACCGCATCGAGAAAGGCCTCGGCAAGCTCGAGGGCGTCGCCGCGGCCAATGTCAATTTTGCGTTGGAAAAAGCGAGCGTCAGCTACGATCCTTCCCGCGTCGGCGTCGGCGCGATGGAGGATACGATCCGCAAGCTGGGATACGATACCGTTAAGGAGACGGTGGACTTCTCGATCGAAGGCATGACCTGCGCCGCCTGTGCCGCCCGGATCGAAAAAGGGCTTGGCAAGCTTCCGGGCGTCAGCGCCGCATCCGTCAATTTGGCGCTGGAGACGGCTCGGGTCGAATACGTGCCAGGGGCGGTTGCGGTCGGCGACATGCAGCATAAAGTCGAGCAGCTCGGCTATAAGGCGACGCCAAAACGCGAAGAAGCAGACGATGCGAAGGCGGATCGCCGCGCAGCCGAGCGCAGCCGGCAACTGCGCAAGCTGCTGGTTTCCGCCATATTGTCGCTGCCTCTGCTCTGGAGCATGGTCGGCCACTTTTCCTTTACCGCCTGGATCTATGTGCCGGAGCTGTTCATGAATCCCTGGTTCCAGCTTGCGCTGGCGACGCCCGTGCAGTTCTATATCGGTCGCGGCTTCTACGTCGGCGCCTACAAAGCGCTTCGCAACGGCAGCGCCAACATGGACGTCCTCGTGTCGTTGGGGACCTCGGCCGCTTATTTTTACAGTCTGTACCTGACGATCGATTGGGCGTCTTCAGGCATGGGCGTTCACCACGCCCCGTCGATGTATTACGAGACGAGCGCGATCCTGATCACGCTGGTGCTGCTTGGCAAATGGTTTGAGCGGCTGGCCAAAGGCCGCACATCCGAGGCGATCAAGTCGCTGATGGGCCTTCAGGCGAAAACGGCGCTTGTCGTAAGAGACGGCGCGGAGCTCGCGATTCCCGTGGAGGAAGTCGTGCGCGGCGATGTCGTGCTGGTCCGTCCGGGCGAAAAGGTGCCGGTCGACGGCGAAGTGATCGAAGGCGAGTCGTCCGTCGACGAATCGATGCTGACGGGGGAGAGCTTGCCGGTCGGCAAAAGAGCGGGCGACGCGGTCATCGGCGCGACGATCAACAAGAACGGCAGGCTGCGCATTCGGGCGACCAAGGTCGGCAAGGACACCGCGCTCGCGCAAATTGTCAAAGTCGTCGAGGAGGCGCAAGGCTCCAAAGCGCCGATTCAGCGCGTGGCGGACGTCATATCCGGCATCTTCGTGCCGATCGTGGTCGGCATCGCGGTCGCGGCTTTTCTCGTTTGGTACTTGTTCGTGCAGCCTTGGGAATTTGCCGGGGCGCTGGAGAAGGCGATCGCGATTCTGGTCATCGCTTGTCCTTGCGCGCTTGGTTTGGCGACGCCGACCTCGATCATGGCCGGTTCCGGCCGGGCAGCCGAGTTCGGCATCCTGTTCAAGGGCGGCGAGCATCTGGAGATGACGCAAGGCATCGACACGGTCGTGCTTGATAAAACGGGTACCGTCACAAGGGGCAAGCCGGAGTTGACGGATGTATGGGTCGCAGACGAGGCGGCGGAAAAGGAGGCATATCTGAGCGAACGGGATAAGGCCCGGCATGCGGCAGCCATCGTGAGCGAAGGGGATGAGGACGGGCAGGAGACGGCAGCCATCCTGAGCCAACGGGATAAGCCCCGCCAAGAGGCAGCATCTCTGAGCGAACGGGATAAGGCATGCCCGCTGCTGCGTCTCGTTGGCGCCGCGGAGAAAAATTCGGAGCATCCGCTTGCGGAAGCGATCGTAGCGGGCATTCGCGAACGCGGCATCGCGATGCCGGATGCCGAATCGTTCGAGGCGCTGCCGGGCTACGGCGTGCGGGCGGTCGTGGAGGGCAGGCAGGTACTGGTCGGCACGCGCCGTCTCCTGGAGCGGGAGGGCGTGACGATTGGCGCGGCGGCATCGGAGGCGATGACGCGCTTGGAGGAAGCGGGCAAGACGGCGATGCTCGCGGCGGTCGACGGCTTGTACGCAGGGACGATTGCGGTTGCGGACACGGTGAAGGACACTTCCGCCGCGGCGGTCGCCCGACTACAGGCCATGGGGATCGAGGTCGTCATGATTACGGGGGACAACGCCCGCACGGCAGCGGCGATCGCGGCCCAGGTCGGCATCTCCCGCGTACTGGCGGAGGTGCTGCCGGAGGGCAAGGCGGCAGAGGTGAAAAAGCTGCAGGCGGCCGGCCGGAAGGTGGCGATGGTCGGCGACGGCATTAACGACGCGCCCGCGCTCGCAACGGCCGACGTCGGCATGGCGGTCGGCACGGGGACGGACGTCGCGATGGAGGCGGCGGACGTGACGCTCATGCGCGGCGATCTCGCGAGCATACAGGACGCGATCGAGATGAGCCGGCTTACGATGCGCAATATCCGTCAAAACCTGTTCTGGGCGCTCGGCTACAACACGATCGGCATCCCGGTCGCGGCGCTCGGCCTGCTCGCCCCGTGGGTCGCGGGCGCGGCGATGGCGCTGAGCTCGGTGTCCGTCGTGCTGAACGCGCTGCGGCTGCAGCGGGCGAAGCTGCGTCCCTAACCGTTGCCCCTGGCCGACGCTCCACCTGCTGATGTCCGAACCGCTAACCAACGTCTCTAATCGATGTCCTTGGCCGATGCTCCACCTGATGCCAGAACCGCTAGCCAACGTCCTTAACCGATGTTCCTGGCCAACACTCCACCTGATGTCCCAACCGCTGAGTAACGACCCTAATCGATGTCCCTGGCCAACGCTCCAACTGATGCCCGAACCGCTAGCCAACGTCCTTAACCAACGTTTACTGCAAAAGAGATGAAGCAGAGCGCCGCTCTGTCTCATCTCTTTTTTTATAATTCATTAATCAAGTCCGCAAGATCGGGACCAGTGATAAATTGAGATCGAGATCGAGAGTGAGGAAAGGTCTTCGTTTGCTTCCTGACTCGGACGGCGGCGAATCGTGGACGGGGAAGCGTGGTTTTGGCGCGCCGGAGCTTCTTTACGCGTTTTACGCGTAGAAAACCTGCATTTATACATGTATTTTCTGCCGACAAACGGCGGGTGTTGGAATACCTGCAAATATGCAGGTTATTTTCAAATACGAGCCGGAAATCCGGCTGATGGAGGAAAATAACTGCATTTTCTCATCTTTTATGCCAAAAAGGGTCGTCATCAGCAAAAATAGATGTATATTTGCAGGCTTTGCGACGAAAGAACGACGCGAGGGAGCTACGGTCGGCAGCTCCATCGGAACGGCTGTCAGCCGCGCCGCCGGGACAGCTGTCAGCCGCGCCACCGGAACGGCTGTTGGCCATGTCAGCGGAACAGCAGTCGGCTGCTCGCGCGAATCCCGTTCCGGATTTCCGCCAAACTAAAATGACCGTCAGAGCGATCTGCGATCGTCCCTGACGGTTCACTTACACGCTTACGCCTCGTCCGTCTCCGCCTTCACGTCGCCTGCCGAAGCGACCGCGCGTCCACCGCAGCTCTCGCGCACGATCAGTTCGGAGGGGATGACGACGTTTTGCGGGGCACGGTCTTTTTTGCGGCCGAGCAGCTTCAGCATGAGACGCGCGCCTTCCTTGCCGATCTCGTACAGATTGGTCGTGGCGGAGGAGATGCCGTACTTGACGGCGGCGGCGCTGTTCTCGAAGCTGACGATCGCGAGGTCGCCGGGCACCGAGGTGCCGTGCGCCCGGGCGTAGTCGATGACGCCGACCGCTTGCGCATCCCGCCCCGCGACGAGTGCCGTGGGCGGCTCCTTCAGCGTCAGGAAGCGCTCCGCGGCCTTGTAGCCGCTCTGTTCCTTTTCGTCGCCGATGTACAAATAGTCGTCCCTAAGCCGCAGTCCCGCTTCCTCCATCGCGTCCTTGAAGCCCTCGTACCGGTCTTCGCATACCAGGTAATTGAGCGGTCCGGGACTGATGAAGGCGACCCGGCGATGCCCGAGCCTGAGCAGATGGCGCGTGTTTTTATACGAGATCTCGTAATTGTCCACGTCCACCGAATTGACGCGGTTCGCTTGGCTGTTGCTCCCTACGATGACGACGGGGAAGTTCTGTTCGGTCAACTCCTCGATCGTCTGAAAATCGTGCTCGGGCAAGCAGACCAGCACGCCGTCCATCGCCCGCTCGCGCATCAGCTTGACGAGCTTGGGTGTCTTGGTCTTATGGCCGAGACTGTCCCAAGCGAGCAGCAGGTTGTAATCCTTGTGATCGAGCACCTCGCCAATCCCCTGCAGCAGGCCGTTGAAGTCATTGTTGCCGGAAAAGGAGAAGAAGTCGGTGGCGGGATGCGGCGTGAACAGACAGACGCTGTTTGTCTTGCGCGTCACGAGTCCGCGTGCCGCGGAATTCGGCTGATAGTTCAGCCGCTTGATGACTTCCATAATGCGCGCCTTCGTCTCGGGAGCGACGGGCGCCGTGCCGTTAAACGCGAACGAGACGGTCGAGATGGAGACGCCGGCTTCCCGCGCAATATCTTTGATTGTGACCATCGGCTACAACCTCGCTAAAAACGTTTTTATCAATATAACATAAATCATGCGAATTAAGGCATCGAATTCATCCAAGCATGCCGATTTTGGCGGCGTTTTAATAGTCGTTTTACTCGAAAATCCTTATGCGACGCGGTTTTTTTAAATAATAAAAACGTTTTATTTTAATGTTGAGAACACGTTGCGGAAAATGATATGCTGAATGTGCAAGGAAAAAGAAAGGGCTTACAGCGCGGAAAACGAGCACGGGGGATATCGTCAACGGAGACGAATTCCGTAATCGCAGCATTTTTTCTCGAATTTTAGCGCTGTATGGCACCGGTGTATAAAAACGTTTTATTAAAAACTCATTTGGAAAGGGGAACTTCACAAATGAATGTTCGTCAAAAAACGGCTTTGCTGCTCGCTTCCTCGCTCGCCGTCGCATCACTCTCCGCCTGCTCGGGCTCGAAAGACAACGGCAACGCTTCGCCCTCGGCTTCGGACGCAGGAACGTCGCCATCCGTATCCGCCTCCGGATCGGCCTCCGCTACGGCCGGCGAGCCCAAAGCCAAGAAGACGATCGTGTTCTCCACGATCACCAACTACTATACGGCAGGCCTCCAGCTGGCGGCGGAAGATTACCAGAAGCTTCATCCGGAGACGACCGTCAAGATCGACATCGTGTCCGACAATACGACCTACCAGACTTCCTTCCAGGCCAAAATGGCGGCAGGCGGCGACGATGCGCCGGATATCGTGCACGCCAACCTGCTCGGCGATACGCCTGCCAACAACGTGAAGAAAGGCTACATCCTGAAGCTGAACGATTTCGTGAAGGCGCCCAATGCCTACAACAACGGCACGACGCTTTACGACGGCATCAACGGCGATTACTGGCCGTACGCGTACACTGCAGACGGCGACATCTTCATGCTGCCGTTCGATCTCGTCGGCACGGGCTTCTATTACAACAAAGATTTGTTCGCGAAGGCGGGCATTACCGAGGTGCCGGCAACCTGGGAGGACCTGTTCGCCGACCTGCAGAAGCTCAAGGATCAGAAGATCATTCCGCTCTCGATGTCGCAAGCGACCGGCTCCGACTACGAAGGCTGGATGGTGGGCGCGTTCGAGGACTGGGCGAACCGTTCGCTGATTCCCGACATCCTCGTGCAGCCGGGCGACGCCCGCAACACGCCGGAGGTCGAAGCGATCAACGGCAAAGTCAAATACGATCCGAACGATCCGTTCTTCGACATCGGCGCGGTCGTCGACGCAGAGCGCACGATGGCGCTGTGGAAGTCGGGCAAATACGATCCGGTGGGGCCGGCGGAGCAGAAAATTTGGTCCACGCTTAAGCAGTTGTCCACGTATTTGCAGCCTGGCTACGCGACGATGAAGGACGCCGACGCTTACCAGCTGTTCATCTCGGGCAAGGCGGCCGCTTACTGGAACGGCAGCTGGCAAGTCGGCCAGATCCTCAAGGATCAGCAGGCGCTGGGCGACAAGGGCTTCGAATGGGGCACCTTCAAGTTCCCGGGCTTCAAGGAAGCCGATCCGAACTTCCCGGGCGATCCGCGCGGCATCCTCGTCCCCGGACACCAGATCGCCGTCACCAACAAGAAGGACGCCGACACGGTCGCGCGCGCCGAAGACTTCCTGCAATTCCTGTACTCGCCGGAGGAAGCGCAAAAGGTGTTCACGACGACGATCGACGCCGGCCAGTTCGTGCAGGGACCGAGTCTCGTCAAGGGCGTCACGCTGCCCGATGTCGTCAATTCGTACCTGGACGGCTTTAAGGTCGCAGGCAACATGAACGGTTCGATCGGCCAGATCGCCAACGGCAACCCGGCAGCCGAGCCCAACGCCACGGCCGAAGGGAAGTCGCTCGAGCTGCAATACTACAACGACAAGATTACGCTCGAGCAGTTCCTGCAGAAGAAAGCGGAATACACGAAAAAGACCAACGAGAAGTACATCGCGGACAACAAATTCGACCTCGATCCCAAGACCAACCCCTAAACCCGCGCGCAAGCGGTCCGGCGGGCGCCCGATGGCGCTCCCGGCCGCTTTGGCCGGCGCGAGTCCCGTTTCAAAGGAGCTGATGCCATGAATACGGCGCGATGGAAACGATACGGGCTATCCTATTTATTTCTATTGCCCTCTTTTTTGTTTATCGTCGTCTTCCTTTACTATCCCGTCATCCTCGCGTTTTTCCATTCATTCACCGATTGGAATCTCGTGCAGTCCAAGTGGACCGGCCTGCATAACTTCCGGACCATGTTCAGCGATTCGAGCTTTCGGACAGGCGCCGTCAACCAGGTTATATACACGCTGACGGACGTCGTCAAAGCGATCGTGTTCCCGCTGCTCGCCGCGGAGCTGATCTTCTTGATCGGCGGGCCGAGGATCAAATATACGTTCCGAACCGGCTTCATTTTGCCCATGCTGCTTCCCGGCATCGTGACGATCCTGCTGTGGCAGAACATTTACGACCCGAACAACGGTCTGCTGAACCAGCTACTTACGCTGGCAGGCCTGGAGAGCTGGGTTCACGCATGGCTTGGCGAAGACAGCACCGCGCTATGGGCCATCGTCTTCTACAACTTTCCGTTTATCGCCGGCCTTCCGTTCCTGATCTTCTACGCGGCGATCGGCAACATGAGCCAGGAGCAGATCGAGGCGGCCCGGATCGACGGCGCGAACGGCTGGCAAGTGTTCACCCGGATTCATCTGCCGTTTCTTGTGCCTCAATTCAAGGTGGTGACCATTCTGACGATCATCGGCAGCCTTCAAGACTTCGTCAAGATCATGGTCATGACGGGCGGCGGCCCGGGCGTCGCGACGACCAACCCGGCGATGATCATGTACAACGCCGCGTTCGGCAGCTCGCAGTACGGCTACGGATCCGCGATCGGCGTCTCGTTGTTCCTCGTTATTCTCGCGCTGACGCTATTTAATATGAAGTTTCTCAAAACCGACTACTAGGAGGTCCTGCCATGACCGCGCGCTTGTCGAAATGGGCGGGCTCCGCCGTGCTTGTTGCGCTTCTCGTCGCCACGCTCGTGCCCTTTTTACTGCTGATCTACTTTTCCTTCAAGGACCAAATCGAGATTCTCGTCGATTTCTGGGGTCTGCCGTCCGCGCTCAAATGGGAAAATTATTCGGCCGCCTGGAACGCCGTCAAAGCCAGCATCGGCCATTCGCTATACGTCTGCTTCGTCACCGTACTGGGCGCCGTGCTGCTCGGTTCGCTGTCCGGCTTTGTTTTCGCCCGGCACCGCTTCCCGCTTCGCGGCTTGCTATACCTGATGCTGATCGGCGTCATGATGATTCCCTCGCTGCTCAACATCGTGCCGCTTTACTCGATTATCAATAACCTGGGCTTTACGAACAGCTACCTGGGCCTCATTCTGCCCTACATCGCGGGCACGCAGCTGCTCGGCATCATGCTGTGCCGCACCTTTTACGAGTCGCTGCCTCAGGAGCTGTTCGAGGCGGCACGGATCGACGGAGGCGGCGAGTTCTACGTCTATTCCCGAATCGCGCTGCCGCTTAGCCTGCCGATTCTCGTCACCGTCGCCATCGTCACTTTCCTTTCAGTATACAGCGATTACCTGTGGCCGTTTATCGTGCTGAGCCAGGAGCACCAGACGTTCACGATGGCCGCGGTCGGACTCAACCGGTCGGGACGGACGGACATCGGGCTGTCCTTCGCCGCCTATATCATCGGCAGCGTGCCGACGATCCTGCTCATTCTGTTCGGCATGAAGTACTACATCGAAGGCATGGTCACCGGCGCCGTGAAGGCGTGAGCGCGTACCGAATTGCCCGGAAAGAGGCTGACTGACCTTGGACATCGCAAACAATCGCGCACTTCCCAAGTGGATCTGGCACCCGGAACGCCATCAACAACGCAGCTTGACGCTGACCGCGCATCTGAATGCGGACGCGCCCATCGAGGGCGCCGTATTTCGCGTGGCGCTCACTGGCGAGGCCGTCGTCCGCTGGAACGGCGCCATCGTCGGCCGAGTCGCCGAATCGCCGGCCGCGGCAGCGGCGTTTGCGGGCGTCGCCGGGTTTCCCGCGTCAATCCCGGCGGGCAGGCATACGCTGAGCGTCGAGATCGAGGCGAATGACGTTTATCCGATCGCGGACGTTAACGCCTATCTGCACGCGCGCACGGTCGGTTTTATCGGATTCGTAGAAGGAGCGGGGCTGTGGCTGCCGAGCGGCGAGGACTGGCTCGCGGATGGCGAGCGCGCCGACGTCGTCGCGCTGCTCGGCGAGGAGCCGTTCGGTGACCTCGAATCGTCGCCGGATTGGTTCGTGCGCGGCGGCTACGGCGACATCGTCTCGCTGCCGCTGGAAGATCCGACCGTGCAGGAGCGCTCGGGCGTGGACGCTTCGCCGGCGGGCGATGGCGCATGGCGCTTCGGCGGCACGCTCGCCGGAACCGGCGGGGCGCCGCTCGAAGATCCGGTGCCGGAGCGCCTGGAATGGTTCTACCATCTCCGCAAGCAGAACGAATGGACGCTCCGCCGCGCGGCGCAGCGGCGGCTCGATCTCGCCGCTCTGCCGCAGGCGACCGTCGATCTCGGGCGCGAGCACAATGCGCGGATCCGGCTCGTTAACGAGGGCGCCTCGGCGTTGACCGTGCTCTGGAACGGCGCGGAATCGATGCAGGAGCTGGAGCGTTATGACGGCTGTATCACCGAATGGTTCGGCGCCGGACCGGGGGAGTCGCTTCATACGCTGCCGCAGGGCATGCGCTTCGTGCGCCTGTTTTTCCTCGGCGAGGCGGGAACGGCGTTCGCCGCATCCGTCCGGTTCGAGGCGGTGCAGGTCGCGCTGGAGCAGACCGGCTCGTTCGCGTCCGCCGAGACCCGTTTGCCGCTTATCTACGACGTATCCGCCCATACGAGCCGGATCTGCCATCAGATCGGGCTCTGGGACGGCATCAAGCGCGACCGGCTCAACTGGACGTTCGACCTGTACATGGCGGCGCGCTCGTGCTATTTCCTGTGGGACGACACAGCCGTCATCCGGCGCGCGCTCCGCGAGCTGGGCGAGGGTACGCCGCGGGGCAAATGGATGAACGGCATCTGCGAATACACGCTATGGTGGATTCAGGCCGTAGCCGAATATGTTTTTTATACGGGCGACCGCGAATTTGCGCTGGAGCTGGGCGAGCCGCTGCGGCGTCATGCGGGATGGGTGTTCGAAAACGCGGATGAAACGACGGGCCGTCTGTCGCCGGAGGGCAGCATCCTGATCGAATGGGTGCCGCTCACCGAGGAGGAACGGGCTTCGGGTCTGCAAGCGATTTACGGCATGACGCTCTCCGCGCTAGGCAGGCTGTCGGCGGATCTGCCGGCGCTCGGTCTTGGACGTCTGCCTCCGCAGCCGCTGACGCACGAGGACGAATTCATGCGCCCGGACAATCGGCTGGCGGTCAAGGTACTCGGCATCTCGGCCGGGATGGTGGGCGAGGAGCGTGCGCGGGCGTTTTTATCGAGCTACGAGCTGCGCGATCCGGTGACGCCGCTATCCGCGTACCAGTTTGCCGAATGCTGTTCGCGGTACGGCATGCACGATCGCGCTTACGGCATCATCGAGCGGATCTGGGGCGGCATGCTCGACCGGGGCGCCACGACTTTCTGGGAGACCTACACCGATTCATATGCCGGAGACGATTACCACGACGCGCTGACAACGTACGAATCTTATGGCTCGTATCGGATCAGCCTGTGCCATTCCTGGTCGAGCACGCCGGTCAAGTGGATCTCCGAGACGGTGCTGGGCGTGACGTGCCTGTCGCCCGGGTTCGCTGCGGTTCGCTTCGAGCCGACGGCGGTCGGCGGAATCTCGCGCTGCTCGGGCACGGTGCACACGCCGCGCGGTACGATCGCCGTCTCCTGGCGGCGCGAGACGGGAGGAGAATTGACGGGCGAGATTCATGTTCCGGAAGGCGTGGAGGTCGTCGTCGCAGGCGTCGCGGCGCTGGTCCGCCGGGGCGGAGAAGCGCTGGAGGCGCAGTCGGAGAGGAGCGGATCGAGATGAGCGACTTGCTGCAGCAACAGTTCGAACGTCCGCCTGTGGATTACCGCGGCAAGCCGTTCTGGTCCTGGAACGGCGAGCTGGGACAGGATGAGCTGATCCGGCAGATCGGCGTTCTCAAGGAGATGGGCTTCGGCGGCTTCTTCATGCATTCGCGTACGGGACTGGCGACCGAATATATGGGCGAGGATTGGATGGGGCTGATCAACGCGTGCGCGGACGAGGCCGAGCGGCTTGGCATGGAGGCGTGGCTGTACGACGAGGACCGCTGGCCGAGCGGGACCGCCGGCGGCCTCGTTACGCGGGAGCCCGCTTACCGCCGGAAGTTCATCCGGCTGCGCGTCTGCGGCGCGGAGGAATTCGTCGCGCCGCAAGAGCCGCCGCTGGCATTGTTCGAGTGCGCGCTGGACGGACTGGCAGCGAGCGAGGTGCGGCAGCTTGCGGACGGAGAGCGGCCCGCGCCAGGCCGGCGGGCGCTTTGTTTCACCGTCGAAGAGCAGGCGAGCGAGAGCTTCTATAACGGCTACACATACGTAGACACGATGAACCGCGAGGCCGTGGACCGCTTTATCGAGCTGACCCATGAAGCCTACAAGGGTGCGTGCGGCGACCGGCTGGGTCGCTCCATCAAAGGCATTTTCACCGACGAGCCTCATCGCGGCGCGCTGATGGACGGCTTCGGGCTCGCCAATTCCGACCCGGAATGGCTCGCTCCCTGGACGGCATCGTTGTTCGACCGCTTCCGGGAGCGATTCGGCTACGACTTGGCCCCGCGTCTGCCGGAGCTGTTCCTGCAGGTTGACGGCGCCGTCTCGCAGGTCAAGTGGCATTATGCAGAGCTGCTGACCGAGCTGTTCATGGAAAACTTCGCGAAGCCGATCGGCGACTGGTGCGAGGCGAACGGGATCGCATTGACTGGACACACGCTGCACGAGGACAGCCTGACGGCCCAGACCGCGATGGTCGGCTCGGTCATGCGCTTTTACGAGCATATGAGCCATCCGGGCGTGGACGTGCTGACCGAGGGCAACGTCAACTACTGGATCGTCAAGCAGCTCTCGTCCGCGGCGCGCCAGCTCGGCCGGCCATGGATGATGTCCGAGCTGTACGGCTGCACGGGCTGGCAGATGACGCTGCAAGGACACAAGGCGGTCGGCGACTGGCAGGCACTGCTTGGCATCAACCTCCGCTGCCATCACCTTTCCTGGTATACGATGGCTGGCGAGGCCAAGCGCGACTACCCGGCGAGCATTTTCTACCAGTCCGCCTGGTGGAGGCAGTACGAGACCGTCGAGACGTACTACGCACGGCTCGGATTCTTGCTGTCGCAGGGAGAGCCCGCCTGTGAGCTGCTCGTCGTCCATCCGGTCGAAAGCCTCTGGTGCCAGACATATCCCGGCTGGTCGCGCGGCCTTTTCGCGGTATCGCCGGCGGTCCAGGAGCTCGAGCGCAAGTTCGAGGCGCTGTACCATCTGCTGGCGGGCGAGAGAATCGACTTCGACTACGGCGACGAGGAAATGATGTCAAGGCTGGCATGCGTCGAAACGGGGGAAGACGGCACGCCGCGCCTTCGGGTCGGCCGCGCGGTCTATCGCGCGGTGCTCGTGTCCGGCATGACGACGATCCGGGGCGATACGCTGCGGCTGCTGGAGCAGTTCGCGGCGGCGGGCGGTCGGGTCGTGTTCGCGGGCGAGGCGCCCGTCTACGTGGACGCGCTGCCGAGCGAGAGTTGCGCCGCATTCGCCGCTGGCGGGCTGGCGGTTCGGTGCGAGACGGCGGAGCTGGCGGAGCTGCTTCGCGCAGGTACTGGCTTCGGCGCGATTGTGACCGCGCGGGGCGCGGGCGGCGAACCGCTGCCGGACATTCACGCGCAGGTTCGCCGGATAGACAGCCGGACGGTCGCGGTCTTGATGAACATGGACAGGGTGAATGAGCTGCACAATGTCACGATTCGTCTGCCGGCGCCGGTCGGCGGAGCGGGAGCGAACGACGCGGGCGTCGAGGAGTGGAGCTGCCTTACGGGCGAGCGCTTCGCCGTGGAGGCGGTTCGCGAGGGCGGCGAGCTTGTCGTGACGACGGATTTTACGCCGTCCGGCGAGCGCGTTTTTGTCGTGACCGGCAGGAAGGACGCCTCCGAGGGGGCGCTGCCTGCGGCTGTTCGGCTTGCCGACGCCGCGGAGGTGCCGCTTCAAGGGCCGTTCGCCTATGCGCTGGAGGAGCCTAACGTTTGCGTGCTGGACCGGGCCGAATGGCGCTTGGACGACGGCGAATGGCGTCCGGCCGACGAAGTGCTGCGGATCGACGTCGCAGCGCGCCGCGAGCTCGGACTGCCGCTGCGGGCCGGCGACATGATCCAGCCTTGGTATCGGCGCAAATATATGGCCGAATCCGCGGGGGGGAGCGCACGGCTGTCGCTGCGCTTTGCATTCGAAGTCGAGGTGCCGCCTCAGGGCGAGCTGTATCTGGCGGCGGAGCGGCCCGAGCTGCTTGAGATCAAGCTGAACGGCGTCAGGATCGATACATCGGCAGCGGAAGGATGGTGGATCGATCCTTGCTTCGTCAAGCTGCGCATCGCGCCTGAGCGGCTGCGGCAGGGCGGCAACCTGCTTGAGGTATCGACGGACTTGCACGCCGAGTTCGACCTGGAGAACCTGTACCTGCTCGGCGGCTTCGGCGTCGTCCTGAACGGCACGCAACCGACGCTGACGCGATTGCCGGAGCGGCTTGCAGCGGGAGAAATTGCCGGGCAAGGACTGCCTTTTTACGGCGGGGCAATCACGTACAGGATAGGCCGGGAAGAAGTGGCGAGCGCGACTGCGACGCTCGGAAAGGCGCATGCCGGCGGCGAACTGTACGCCGCGTTCGGCGAAGGCGCAGCCGCGATCGTCGTGCGGGAAGTTGAAGCGGAAACGGAAGCGGTAAGAGAAGCGGAAGCGGTACGAGAGGCGGGCGCTGGCGCGGGCGGCGAGACGGAAGCCGTGTCGCGCACCGTAGTCTGGCATCCGTACGAGGTGCCGGTCTCGGGCGAAAGCGAGCTTGAGGTGAAATGGGTGCTGACCCGGCGCAACACGTTCGGACCGCTCCATCAGCTGCCGATTCTAACGCCATATTATGCGCCTGGCAACTGGCTCACGGAGGGCGAGGCATACAGCGAGGCGTACGCGCTCGTGCCGGCGGGGCTGGCGGCGCCCCGCTTGCGATTGAAACTGCCCGCGCAAGCGCGGACCCCAAGCGGGGCATAGCGGGGAGGGGGAGTCGGCATGAGCGGAGCCGACGAACGAGCGTCCGGCGCGCTTGCGCCTGGCGCGGCGCACGCGCTGCTGCGCAGAAACTGGCGGATCGACATCGCGGCCGCGGTCGTGAACAGCCTTTGCATAGGCATGATTGTCCCTTATCTCGCGGTGATGGCGCTCCGCTTCGGCGGGGGCGCCTGGCATACGGCCGCGATCGCTTCCGCTGCCGCGGCAGCGAATTTGCTGGCGATATTTTGGGGGAAGCTTACGGCGGGATACGGCAAGGTGAGGCTCGTCTTCCTGTTCCACGGAGCGGCCCGGCTTGCGCTGCTGCCGATGGCTTTCGTAAGCGATCCGATGTCGCTGGCCTTGTTGACGCTGCTCTTTTTTTCGCTCCAGGGCGTGGCGACGCCCGCTTATGTGGGTCTCATGCGGTCCATCTACCCGGAAGGTAAGCGGGCGACGTACATGTCCATCGTCCGGGTGTCCGCGGGGCTGGCGACGCTTGCGGGGACCTATGTGTCGGGCAAATGGCTGGCGGACGACTTTCGCACGGCAGCGATCGTCGGATTCGCTCTCGGCGTCGTCGGCATTTGCATGTTCGCGCGCATTCGCGAACCGGAGACGACGCAAGAGGAGAAGGCCGCTTCCGGGGGGACGCGCTGGACGGAGACGCTCTCCGCCCTTCGCGCGGACCGCAGCTTCAAGCTGCTGCTCGCCGGCGTGTTTATATACGAGTTTTTCATGCTGCTGCCGGCATCCGTCTACCCGGTCTATCAGGTTGGGAAAATGAACCTCGACAACGGGCAGATTGGATTAATCAGCATGGCGACGACGGCCGCCGCGCTGTTGTTCAATCCAATCTGGGGGCATGCCATCGACAAGCGCACGGCGATACCAGTCCTGTCCTGGTGCGCGGCGGCGGGCACGCTGCTGCCCCTGGCCTATTGGCTGCTGCCGGGCTTCTGGCCTGCAGCAGCCGGCGCGTTCGCGGTTGGGATCGCTTCATCGGGCATGGACCTGGCGTGGATGAACTATCTGTCCCGCTCGTCGGGGCGCTATCTGTCTTCCTTCAGCGGCATTTATTTGTCGCTGGTCGGCTTCAGGGGCATCGCCGCGCCGCTCATCGGGGCCGCGCTGGCCGAGCAGGCGGGCCTTCCGGTCGTGTTCGCCCTATCTTTCTTTGCGGGCTGGGCGGCGCTTGTGCCGTTCCTGCTGCTGCTCCCGTCCGTACGCGGCAAGGTTGGGAAATAGCTCGAAGGCCAAGTAAAGAGAGCTGTCCTATCAGTCATGAACATGACTGAGGGGCGGCTCCTTTTCTATTTTTGCGGCGATTCGTAAGCGGGAAGATGGGGAGGCGGGAATGCGGGAATGGGGAAATGCTGGTAGGCGGGGAGGTGAGAATGTGGGAATGCGGGAATGCGGGAATGCGGGAATGGGGAAATGCGGGTATGTGGGGAGGTGAGAATGTGGGAATGCGGGAATGGGGAAATGCTGGTAGGCGGGGAGGTGAGAATATGGGAATGTGGAATGCGGTTAGGCGGGGGAGCGCGCACTCGGCATGACGGAGCTTTTCGGACGTGCTGCGGGTCGAAAAACCTGCATTTGTACAGGCATTTTCTTCGGATCAAAGACACGCGATGGAAAAGATGCAAATGTGCAGGTAAATTCAAGGCACAAGCCGGAAATGGGGCTGGGGAAGAAAAAAAGATGTACGTTCGCATGTATTTAGTCAAAAAGGGGCGAGATCGGCGAAAAAAGATGTAGATTTGCAGGCTTTGCGGTGAGACGGTGACGGCGGGGCATCCCGTCCACCGCGGACTGGCGAGGCAGACGGTGGCGGCGGGCATCCCGTCCACCGCGGACTGGCGAGGCAGACGGTGGCGGCGGGCATTCCATCAGCGGCGGACGGGCGAGAGGACCGGTGGCGCTGGGCATTCCATCGGCGGTGGACGGGCGTGCAGATGGCGGCGGGGCATCCCGCCCGCCGCGGACGGGATAGAGGACGATGGCGGCGCGTGCGGGTTTTTGAGCACGCCTCCGGCCGCGATCGCCTCCGCTACAGCGTGATCGGCGGCCCCGCGTAGCCGAGCTTGCGCGAGATGTCGTAGGCCGTCTGCTTGACGGTGCGGATCAGCTCGGGCAGGCGGTCTTCGCCGAACCGGACCTCCGGTCCGGCGATGCTGAGTCCGGCCGCCATCCGTCCTGCGTGATCGAAGATGGGGGCGCACAATTCCGCCGTGTAGTTCTCCAATTCCGAGCGGCTGAAGCTGTACCCCGTTTTTCTGGTCGATGCCAGCGTATCGCGCAGCTTGTCCATGCTGACGATCGTGCCGTCCCCGATTTTCTCGAGCTCGACCTCGCCCAGGTAACGTTCCCGCTCCGCATCCGGCATGAAGGCCAGCAATATTCTCGAGGAGGCGCCGGCGTAGAGCGGCGCCTTTCTGCCGATCTTGGTGAACAGCCGCACGGGATGGTCGGTGTCCAGCTTCTCGACATACATGGAAAAGTCGCCGTCGCGAACGGCGAGATGGACGGCTTCGTCGATGCCGTCCCGCAGCCGCAGCATGTCGGGGGCGGCGACATGGCGAATATCGAGCCGCTCCGCGACCAGGTTGCCGTATTGCAGAAACAGCAGGCCGAGCGAATATAGGCCGTCCTGATCCTTGGTCAGGAAGCCCATATCCGCGAGCGAGCCGATCATGCGGTGGGCGGAGGATTTGGGGACGCCGGACAAGCGAATGATGTCGTTCATGCTGAGTTTGGTATGATTTAAAAATAAATTCAATAGATCCATAGACTTGATAACCGTCTTGTTTTTGCTCTTGTTTTCCACGACTTCCTCCTGATTACCGCTCCGATTCGCGCCCGTCCCGCCGACATTCTTCGGTAAGTATAACCTGAACGGCCAACGCTTGGATATGCGATTGTTGTCGTCCGACGCCAAGATCGTAATTCCTGCTTGCTATTTTCTCATTACCTACTATAATGATCGTATTATATAGATTTGAAATTTGGGATTAACGTCCCGAAATTCGGGATTTTATAACATAGGCTTTATTATACAAGGTGATGATGAAATTGAAAGGGTTGGCCGAAAATTACGGCAAATACGGCGCGATCGAGGCGAAGCTGCTGCCGCTTGGCGATTCGGCGGTCACGGTGCAGCTCGGAGAGACGATCTGCAGGCAGACGCACGACCGGGTTAGGCAGCTAGCCGAGCATCTGGAGCGGCATCGTTTCCCCGGCATGATCGAATACGTGCCCGCCTTCTTGTCCGTGACGGTATACTTCGAGCCGTTCGAAGCGCTCGCGGGTCTCGGCATTCTGACCGATCCGACCGATTCTTCCGATCCATCCGGCAGCGCCGATCCGCTTGGCCTGGTCGCCGGGTGGCTCGGGGATCAGCTGGTCAAGCTGGAGGAAGCCGCGCAGACCACGCCCAGAGTGACGGAAATTCCGGTCTGCTACGGCGGAGAGCTGGGACCGGATCTGCCGGAGGTAGCGGCGGCTCACGGCTTGTCGGAGCAGGAGGTCGTCGAGATTCATGCCTCCGCCGACTATCTCGTCTACATGCTCGGCTTCGCGCCGGGCTTCGCCTACCTGGGCGGGCTGCCGCAGCGCATCGCCACGCCGCGCAGGCAGACGCCGCGACTCTCGATCCCCGCGGGCACCGTCGGCATCGCCGGCGACCAGACCGGCGTGTATCCGATCGCGACGCCGGGCGGCTGGCAGCTGATCGGCAAGACGCCGGAGCCGCTGTTCCTGCCGGACGCTACGCCGCCGACGCTGCTGCGGGCTGGGGATATCGTGCGGTTCAGACCGATCTCCCGAGAAGAATTCGATCGACGGGAGGCGGCGCGGGTATGAGCATGATCATGGTAAAGCCCGGGCTGTTGACGACGGTCCAGGACCTCGGCAGGCACGGCTCCCAGCAGTTCGGCGTGATCGTCGGCGGCGCGATGGACGCGTTCGCGATGCGGATCGCGAACCTGCTGGTCGGCAACGACGAGAACGCGGCGGGGCTGGAGATGACGATGCTCGGGCCGGAGATTTACTTTGCGGCGCCGGCGCTCATCTCCGTCTGCGGCGGCGACCTGTCTCCGCGGCTGAACGACAGGGATTTGCCGCTGTGGAAGACGGTCGTTGCGCCGGAAGGCAGCGTCCTGCGGTTCGGTCCCGCGAGGTTCGGCTGCCGCGCTTATCTGGCGATTGCGGGCGGCGTGGATGCGCCGACGAAGATGAACAGCCGCTCCACCTACCTGCGGGCGGGCATCGGCGGCTGGGAAGGAAGGGCGCTGCAAAAAGGCGACCGGCTTCCGGTCGGATCGCCCGCTCCGGCCAGCCGGGCGCTGGCGGCGCTGCTGGAGGACGAAGCGCTGGCGGACGGCGTCGCCTACAGCCGGTGGTCGGTCGCCCCGGATCTGCTGCCTGCGTATGCGGCGAACCCGGAGGTGCGGGCAGTTGCGGGACAAGAGCTGTCGCTGTTCGACGAGGACAGCGCGGAGCGGTTTTTCGCGGAGGCCTTCAAGGTCCGTACAGATTCGGACAGGATGGGCTACCGGCTGTCCGGCGAAGGAGAAGGCCTGCGGCTGCGGGAGCCGCGGGAGCTTGTCTCCTCGGCGGTGACGTTCGGGACGGTGCAGGTGCCGCCCGACGGCCAGCCGATCGTGCTCATGGCGGACCGGCAGACGACGGGCGGCTATCCGAAGATCGCGCAGGTCGCGTCCGTGGACTGGCCGCTGCTCGCCCAGACCAATCTGGGCGGCACGGTCCGGTTCCGGACCGTCTCCCTCGGCGAAGCGCAGCGACTTTATTTAACGCGGGAAAACGGAATTCGAACGCTGCGCAGCGGGTTGGAACGCATGCAAACCAGCGGGAACGGGAGGGTGTAAAGCCGTGGCAAAGGACAAGGAGCCTAAGCTCTCGATACGGGATCTGGCTGTTGAGTATCAATCGAAAGGGCAGCGGACCGTCGCGCTCCAGGGCGTCAACCTGGATGTGAAAGACGGCGAATTCGTCTCCGTCGTCGGACCGAGCGGCTGCGGGAAGTCGACGCTGCTCAAGGTGGCGGCCGGTCTGCTGCAGCCGGCGGCGGGAGCCGCCTATATCGACGGTCAGCCGATCGTCGACGTTCCCGACGGGGTCGGCATGGTGTTTCAGAACGACGCGTTGCTTCCCTGGAAGACGGTGCTCCACAATGTCCGGCTGCCGCTGGCGATCAAGGGGCTGCCCGACAAGGAGCAGGTCGCGGAAGCGAACCGGCTGCTGAAAATGGTCGGACTGGAGGGCTTCGCGAATTTCTATCCGAAGCAGTTGTCCGGCGGCATGCGCAAGCGGGTCGCGCTCGCGCGCACCTTTGCCTACGATCCGGACATCTACCTGATGGACGAGCCGTTCGGGCCGCTGGACGCCCAGACCCGCGTCAAGATCGGCGAGCAGTTCCTGCATATCTGGGAGTCGGTCGGCAAGAGCGTGCTGTTCATTACGCACGATATCGAGGAAGCGATCGCGCTGTCCGACCGCGTCATCGTCATGACGGACCGTCCCGGACGGATCAAGGCCGAGTTCGATATCCGGCTTGCGCGGCCCCGTCCTTTTTACGACATCCGGTTCGATCCGGTCTTCAAGGAACTGCAGAGGGAAATCTGGACGCAAATGTCCGGCGGCGGCACGGGAGGGATCGGCTGATGGCTGCAACATCGAAGCGCGCGAACCGCTCCGGGTTCCGCGAACGCGAATATTCGAAGACATCCGTATGGCTCGGCCGGATCGTCGTGTTTGTGCTGCTGATCGGCGCATGGGAGCTGCTGTCCGGCCGCGCGTTCAACGCGTTCTGGCTGAGCAAGCCTTCGCTCATCGGCCGCCGGATCGTCGAGATGCTCGGCGACGGGGATCTGTGGTATCACATGAGCGCGACGCTGCAAGAGGCGATCGCGGGGCTTGCGATCGGGATGGTCGGCGGCACGCTGCTCGGCATCGGCCTCGCGTTCAGCGGCATTTTCGAGCGATGGATTTATCCGTATATGATGGCGCTCTACAGCCTGCCTCGCGTATCGCTGGCGCCGCTGTTCATCGTATGGTTCGGTATCGGGCTTTCCTCCAAGATTCTGATGGTCGTGGCGATGGTCATCTTCGTGGCTTTCTACAATGCGTTCGAAGGGATGCGCAACATCGACAAAGACCTCATGGACATGATGAGCACGTACAAAGCCAAGTGGTCGCACAAGCTGCGCTGGGTCGTATTTCCGTCGATAACCGTCTGGATTCTGACCAGCATCCGGCTCAACATCGGCATGGCGCTGATCGGCTCGGTCATCGCGGAGCTGGTGGGCTCCAACCGGGGGCTCGGCTATTACATCACGTATTCCTCGAACATGCTCGATACGACGGGCATTTTCACAGGACTCGTGCTGATCATGCTGATCGCCGTCTTACTCGAGCAGTGCGTGCTGCTGCTGGAGCGCGTGCTGCTCAGGCACCGCTAAGCGGACTGCCGGGCAAGCTTCTCATTTTTACAAGACCCTACATCACGCTGGACCCGACAAACGGAGCGGCTTGATATACATTCCAAAGCAAGCTCTACAATCCAGAGGAGGTCTATTCTATGAAAAAGCAAAAAACATTCGCGCTGCTGCTCCTGTCGCTCATGCTCGTCGTGCTGTCCGCGTGCGGCAACTCCAATTCCAACTCGAACGCCGGCTCCGGCGCTACCGCTTCGGCTTCGCCATCCGCTTCGGGCAGCGGCGAAGCGTCTCCCGCGACGCCGGTCGGCGGCAAGATCCGCCTCGGCCTCGTCGGCGGCGGCATGACGCCGCTGGTCGCCCAGATCGGGATCAACGACGGCTCGTACGCGAATGCCGGCATCGAGATCGAAGAGAAGGACTTCACGGCCGGCTCCGACATGGTGCAGGCGCTCGTCGGCGGCAGCCTCGACGTCGTGCTCGGCTCCTACGAGCACGTGCTCCGTCAGATCCAGAACGGACTCGGCGTCAAGGCGTATGCCGAGATCTTTAACGGCGTCGGCTACTCGCTCGTCGTGAAGAAAGACGCCACGTACCAATCGCTGGCCGATCTGAAGGGCAAGACGCTGGCCGTCACCAAAGTCGGCAGCCTGTCCGATACCGGCTTGCGCGAAGGCTTGAAGGAAGCAGGACTCGATCCGGAAAAAGACGTGAAGCTCATCAACGGCGGCAGCGGCGCCACGATGCTGGCGGCGATCGAGAGCGGCCAGGCGGCCGGCGGCATGGTGTCGGAGCCTACGCTGTCCCAGATGGTCTCAACGGGCAACTACCGCGTCCTCTACGATCCGCCGTTTGAATTTGCGGGTATCGTCATCATGGCCAAGACGGATTGGGTCGCGAAAAACCAAGATCTCATGAAGCAATTCCTGAAAGTAAGCGGCGAGGTTAATGCGCGTGCGCAGCAGGATCCGGAAACCGCGGTCGCGGCCGTGCAGAAGCTGTTCGACAAGGTGCCGGCGGACGTGCTCAAGCAAGCCGTCGCCACCCAACTGACGAAGGTGCCCGAAGGGCTGAAGGTGACCGAGGCCGGCGCGGAATACGTGCAGAAGACGCAGCTTGACCAAGGCATTTTGAAAAAGGAAATTCCGTTCGCCGACGCGACGGATCTGTCTTTACTTCCCTAACGAACAGGAGATGGCAGCATGGCCCAGGATCTGAGGACGTACCTCCGCCAACTGGCGGAATTCGACAAGCGCAGCGTGCGGCTCGTGGACAAGGAGGTCGATCCCCGCTTCGGGATCACCGGCTACGCCGCGGCGCTCGCGGAGAAGGGCGAATATCCGGCGCTTCTCTTTAACCGGGTAAAGGGCGCGGACTTTGCCTGCGTCTCTAATCTGCTCACGGAATACGAGCGCATCGCGCTGTATCTGGGCTGCGAGGTGCAGGACATCCCCCGGGTGTACGGCGAAAAGCTGCAAAAGCCCATCGCGCCGGTCGTCGTCGAGCGGTCGCAGGCGAAGGTCAAGGAGAACGTCATTGCGGAGCAGGACGTCGACCTGGGCAAGCTGCCGATTCCGGTTCACAACGAGATGGACGGCGGCCCTTACCTGTCGGCAGGCGTGATGATCATCCGCGATCCCGACTCCGGTCTCATCAATGCGGGCATTTACCGCCATCAGATCTTTAACGCGACCGACATGGGCGTCTGGTTCCTCGGCGCGCATCACGGCGGCCTGATCTACAAGAAGTACAAAAAGATGGGCAAACCCGCGCCGATCGCGATCGCGCTCGGCCATCACCCGGGCTTCGTCATGGGCTCGGTCTCGCGGGTGCAGGGTATCGGCGGCGAATACGAGGCGGCCGGCGCGCTCATGGGCGAGGCGCTGGAGCTGGTCCAGGCGGAGACGTCCGACCTGCTCGTCCCCGCGCATGCGGAAATCATCCTCGAGGGCGAGATTTTGCCGGACGAGGACCATCCGGAAGGACCGTTCGGCGAGTGGCCGGGTCACTACCTGGGCGGCGGTTCGGTGCCGACGATCCGCATCAAGCGGATCACGCACCGCAACAACGCGATCTTCCAGGATATCGTCGCTTCGAGCCGGGAGCATCTGGTCGTCGGCGGCGTACCGCGCTCGGGCAGCATCTACCAGACCGTCAAGGAGGTCGTGCCGAGCCTCAAGACCGTGCACGTGCCGTTCTACGCACGGATGCATTGCTACATCTCGCTTCATAAGGAGCGGGAGGCCGACGTGAAGAAGGCGGCGTTCGCCGCGCTCAACACGGAGCAGGAGAATCTGCGTCACATCGTCGTGGTGGACGACGACATCGACGTCTTCAACGGCGAGGAAGTGGCGTGGGCGATCGGCACCCGCTTCGATGCGGAGCGGGATCTGCTGGTCATCCCCAAGTGGAACGGACCTGGCGGCCTGCTGCCGACCAACTGGGAATACAGCAAGGAAGGCAAAAACACGCCGCGCATGTCCGCGGCCGCGATCGTCGACGCGACCAAGCCGGCGCCGCCGATCGTGTTCCCGAAGCGCGCCGTCGTGCCGCGCGAGCATATTGATCTGGCCGATCTCGAGGTGCTGACCGAGCCGGGGACGGACGGGCTCGGCAAGTGGCTGTAAGAATAGTTTGAAGCAGTTAACAGTTAAAGCAGCTGACAATTAAAGCAGTTAAAGGTTTCTACTTAGGAACACCCAGTCGTTCCATGCGCAAGGCCGGCTGGATTTGTTCCTATTCAGGAACACAGAGGCGCCCCATACGCAAGGCTGGCCGGATCTGATCCTACTTAGGAACACCGAGGCGCTCCATGCACAAGGCTGGCCGGACTTGTTCCTAAGTAGGAACATTTATAGCATTAAAGCAATTTGAAGCAGCGCCGTCGGTGCCGCGCTCCGGCCTCCAAGGGCTTGGGGCGCGGCCGCCGTACGGCGGCTCTTCGTCTGCGCGCGACGGATTGGTATCGCGCGCGGACGAGGGGCCGCGGACGGGCGGCATTCCATATCCGTCCCGGACGTCCGGCATGCAAGAAAGCGCCGGCCGCGGGGACGCAGCGAAAGGAAGGAACGCGTGCGATGAAAACGGTGGATCTGAATTGCGATCTGGGAGAGAGCTTCGGCGCCTACAAGCTGGGGCGCGACGAAGAGATTCTGAAGTACGTGACCTCGGCCAACATCGCCTGCGGATTCCATGCCGGCGATCCGGCTACGATGCGCCGGACGGTCCGGCTGGCGCTGGACAACGACGTCGCGCTCGGCGCCCATCCGGGGCTGCAGGACCTGATCGGCTTCGGCCGCAGGGACATGGACATCAGCCCCGAGGAAGCCTACGACCTGGTCGTCTACCAGCTCGGCGCGCTGTGGGGCTTCGTGCAGGCGGAGGGAGCGAAGCTGCAGCATGTGAAGGCGCACGGCTCCCTCTACAATATGGCGGCGCGCAACGCCGGACTAGCAAATGCGATCGCCGAGGCGGTATACCGGGTCGATCCGTCGCTCATCCTGTTCGGCCTGGCCGGCAGCGAGCTGATCGAGGCGGGAGAGCGCGTCGGATTGCGTACGGCGAGCGAAGTGTTTTCCGACCGGACCTACCAATCCGACGGCTCGCTTACGTCCAGAAGGCTGCCTGACTCGGTCATCACGGACGAGGATCGCTCGCTCGCGCAGGTGGTCCGGATGGTCGCCGAGGGCAAGGTGCTGACGCAGCAGCAGGTCGACGTCGCCATTCGGGCGGATACGATCTGCGTGCACGGCGACGGCGTTCGCGCCGTCGAGTTCGCAAGCAGAATCAGAAGCAAGCTGTATGAGTCCGGCATCGAGGTGCGGGCGTTCGGCGGGAAGCGGGAATAGGAGAATTACAGGCGTCTAGATAAACGAACGACAGAGAGGAGCGGCGCGCGTGGATGCAATACAGCTGCAAACCGATGTACTGATCGTCGGCTCGGGCGCGGCGGGCATGATGGCCGCCAGAGCGGCGGCGGACGAAGGCGCCGACGTCATCTTGACCGATAAGAGCCTGATCGGCAGGGGCGGCGCCACGATCCTCGCCCAGATGACGGTCGCGGTGGCGCTCGGCGAAGCCGAGGCGGACGACGCGGACGTCCACTTCGAGGATACGATGAAGGGCAGCCGCGGGCTGGCCGACCCGGAGATCGTGCGCGCGATCGTCGATCGCGGCGCGGAGGTCATCCTGGAGGCCGAAGGCTACGGCGTGAAATGGGCGAGAACGCCGGACGGCAAGCGCTCGCAGGCGTTTGCGCCGGGCCACTCGCGGGCGCGCTGCGTCTACGTGGATATTTTGAACACGGGCGGGGCGACGTCGAACGGCCTGAAACGGGCGATCTGGAAGGACGAGAAGATCCGCCGGCTCAAAAACGTCATGATCACGAAAATCGTCGTCGAGAACGGCAAGGCAGTCGGCGCCGTCGGGTTCGAGATGGAAGGCATGCGTCCCGTCGGCATCGCCGCGGGTTCGGTCATCTTGGCGACCGGCGGTCTCACCGAAGTGTTCGAACGCAACAGCGCCTCGACGAATATGACCGGCGACGGCTACGTACTGGCCGCGGAGGCCGGCGCGGAGCTGCGGGACATGGAGATGGTGCAGTTTTTCCCGATCGCCCATCTGTTCCCGCCGCTTGTCGGCATCGACCCGATCATGTGGGATCCGTTCCGCTACAAGCTGGGCGGCCGCCTGCTGAACGGCAATCGCGAGGAGTTCATGAACAAGTACAACGGCGAAGTGGGCGGCAAGTACACCGCGGCGCGCGACCAGACGACGCTCGCCATCTTCCGCGAGGTCGAGGCAGGGCGGGGCACGCCGCACGGCGGCGCCTACCTGGACTTCACCATGGTGCCTGAGGACAAGCTGAAGGAAGCGTTCGGTCCGGTCATCGACATCCTGCGCAATCAGGGCGTAGACCTGACGAAGGACATGGTCGAGGTCGCGCCGATGGCGCACTTCATGCTGGGCGGCGTGCGGGTGGATGCGGACATGCGTACCCGCGTGCCGGGGCTGCTGGCCTCGGGCGAGCTGATCTACGGCATGCACGGCGCGAACCGGCTGTCCGGCAACGCGATCACCGAAGCGCTCGTGACCGGCCGGATCGCCGGGGAGACGGCGGCTCGCGCGCGCGAAGGCCGGGCGGCGGATGCCGAGGCGATCGTCGGCCGCGCGCTGGAAGCGGAGCGTGAGCGGCTTACGGCGTTCTGGCATCCTGCGGCGGTAGAGCGGGACAGCGCCTCGCTGCAAGTGTTCAAACGCAAGCTGCAGCGGATCATGTGGAAGGGCGCGGGACCGCTGCGCACGGAGGAAGGGCTGTCGGCCGCACTGGCCGAAGTCCGGGCGCTGCGGCCGGAGCTGGACGCGATCGCGCTGGCGCAGCCGGGCAAGCTCGCGCTGCCGCCGGTCGAGAAGCTGGAAGCCGACCACATGCTGAAGGTTGCGGAGGCGATCGTCATCGGCGCGCTGCAGCGGAAGGAATCGCGCGGCGCGCACGTGCGGCTCGATTATGAGGAGACGCTGCCCGTCGCGGAGAGCTACAGCCTGTCGCTTGAGGGCGACACGTGCGGCTGGACACTGGCGGAAGCGCAGCCACCGGCGAGCGTCTGATGCGAATGTCCGAAACGGAAGGAGTGGAAGCGAACATGTCCGACATCAAGCTGCAGGTGACGCGCGGAGAAGCGGGCTCGGAGCCGGCCGTCGTCTCGTACGACGTGCCCTACCGGGAAGGGATGAGCCTGCTCGACGCGATCTTCTGGATTCGCGAGCACCGGGATCCGTCCCTGACCGTGCGCTATTCCTGCCGCTCGGCCAACGCCTGCAAGGAATGCTCGGCGCTCGTGGACGGCAAAGCCGGCTTCCTGTGCAGCATTCGCGCCAAGGCCGGCAGCGAAGTCCGCGTCGAGCCGCTCAAGGGGCGCCCGTGGATCAGGGATCTGGCGACGGATCTGGATTAGAGGGATCTGGAATAGAGGAAGCTGGATTAGGCGGATCCGGATTAATAGTAAAGTTGGCAAACTAGAAGCGGAACAAGGAAGGAGCGGACGTACGATGACCCAACCCAAGCTAAGCGTAGCGATGTCGGAGAGCGACCGTACGCTGAAGCTGCTGTCCGGGGCCCGCCGCCCCGCGGGCTTCGAGATCGAAGCCAAGCGGGAAACGGTGGAACAGATTTTTATCAACCAGATATCCGAGGCGACATACGACGTTGCGGAGCTGTCGCTCGCTTCGTATCTGATCGCCAAGGGCGGCGGGGATACTCGCCTGACGGCCATCCCCGTCTTTCTGTCGCGCTCGTTTCGCCATAATGCGCTCTATGTTCGCGCCGACAGCCCGTGGCGCCATCCTTCGGAGCTGAAGGGCAAGCGCTTCGGATTTCCGGAATATCAGATGACGGCGGCCGTGTGGGTGAGAGGCATGTTCCGGGAGGAATGGGCGATCCGCGGCGACGAGATGGCGTGGTTCACGTTCCGTCCGGAGCGGGTGCCCGTAGACATCCCGGCTACGCTCACGGAGGGCGACATCTTCGAAGCGCTGGCCGAAGGACGCGTCGATGCGGTCATGTCGGCGCGCCGTCCGCCGGCCCATCTGTTCCCGGCTTCGGGCGAGGGCGGCGTCATCCGCCGGCTCATCCCGGACGTATGGGACGAAGAGCGCGCTTATTACGGACGCACCGGCATTTTTCCGATCATGCACCTGGTATCGGTGAAGGCGGAGACGGCCGAGCGCTATCCGGAGCTGCCGCGGCAGCTGTTCGATCTGTTGCTCGACATTAAGAACGAGGGTATCGCCGCGCAGCTCGAGACGATCAAGAACAACAGCTCCGACCCTTGGGGCTGGGAGTCGGTCGAGCGTTCGTCGAAGCTGATGAACGACGACATCTGGCCGTACGGCACGGCCGCGAACTGGGAGCAGATCGTCAAGTTCATGGGTTACCTGCGCGAGGACGGCTTGCTGAAGCGCGAGCTGTCGCCGGAGGAGGTCTTCCACCCGTCGGTCTGGAACGTCTGATTTTAACATTATGAAGTGGAATAGGAGAGGGATGCGATGAGCGCCTCCAATCAACTCGATCCGCAGCTCTGGACGCCGGAGGAACCGCAGAATCTGCCGGACAGCCCGCTGTCGCGGGCGTTCTCCCAGCCGCTGATGCTCGGCCTGTTTTTGCCGCTGCAGACGGGAGGCTGGTCCCAATCGACGCTGCCGAGAGGCACGGACTGGTCGTTCGAGTACAATAAGCGGCTGACGCAGCAAGCGGAAAACCTGGGCTTCGACATCGCCTTCGGCCTGTCGCAATGGCTGCCCAAGGGCGGCTTCGGCGGGGAGACCGGCTACCGGGAAAACTTCCTCGACCCGTTCGTGTCCGCGGTCGCGCTCGCGTCCGCGACGCGCCGAATTTTGCTGATGGGCACCATTCATATCCTGTACGGGCCTTGGCATCCGATGCACCTGGCGAAGTTTCTGGCGACCGCCGACCACATCTCGCAGGGCCGCTTCGGCGCGAACATCGTCACTGGCTATGCGGAGAACGAGCCCAAGATGTTCGGCGTAACCCGGGGCGATCACGACCGGCGCTACGCCCAGTCCGCCGAGTTCACGCGCATTTGCAACGCGCTGTGGGCCGGCGTCGACAACCTGACTTACAAAGGCGAGTTCTATAACCTGGAGGAGGCGTACGTTTCTCCGCGTCCGTTGTACGGGCGACCCGTGCTGGCGACGGCTTCGGGCTCTCCCGCGGGCTTCGATTACGCGTCCAAGTATTCCGACGTCGTCTTCGTCTCGAGCCCCGCAGGCGAAAAGCTTGCGGATGCACTGCCCAAGCTGCCGGCGCACGTGGCGACGGTCAAGAACGCCGCTGCCGCGCTCGGGCGCAAGGTGCGGGTGATCATTAATCCGACGATCATCGTGCGTCCGACCCGCGAGGAGGCGTTCGCCTATTACCAGGCGATCATGGATCATGCCGACCTTGGCGCGATCGGCAGCTTCTCGGCGCGCCACAAAGCCGGCGACAGCCAGTCCTGGCTCGAGCATACGGCCAGGGGGCGTGCCGTGGGCGGCCATCTGCACGTCGTCGGCTCGCCCGAGGACGTCGCCGAGCAGCTGGGCCAGCTCCACGCGGCCGGTATCGACGGCATTCAGATTACGTTCTACGACTACGAGCCGGAGCTCGCTTACTTTGGCGAGAGCGTTATTCCGCTGCTCGAGCGGGCCGGTCTGCGGCATGCGGTGCAGCCGGAGGCTTGACTTGGTTGAGGAAATGCGAAAAGGGACGAGCAGGAACAATCCTGTCTCGTCCTTTTGTGCCTTTACTCCCTGCTTGCCGGCGTACAAATTGCGAAGAGGCAGCGCCTGAAGGGCGAGTTTGTTCTCGGTTAGGAACAAACGGCGAGAAGCCTTTGCGTGTCGCGCCAGTTTGTTCTCGGTTAGGAACAATTTGCGAAGAGGCTGTGCGAGCAGTGCGAGTTTGTTCTCGGTTGGGAACAAACTGCGAAGAGTCTGTGCGTGCAGTGCGATTTTGTTCTCGTTTGGGAACAAACTGCGAAGAGTCTGTGCGCGCAGTGCGAGCTTGTTCCCGGTCAGGAACGAGACGCAAATAGCCAGCGCTTGAAGTGCAAGTTTGTTCCTAGTTAGGAACAATTTTGCGAAAATCCGCACACGCCGTACCGACATGCTCGCTAAGACGTCAAATACGCAATCCCCAGCTCCCCGGTCACCGGATTCGTATACGTTTCGCATTCCACCTCGAACACGTCCGCGATGATCCGCCTCGTAATCACCTCTTGCGGCGTGCCTTCCGCCGCGATTCGTCCTTGTTTCACGACATACAAGTAGTCGCAATACTTGGCCGCGAGCGAGAGGTCGTGCAGTGCCGCCAGGACGCCGATGTCGAGCCGCTTAACGATGTTCAGAATCTGCAGCTGATACTTGATGTCCAGATGGTTGGTCGGTTCGTCAAGAACGAGGAACTTGGGCTCCTGGGCGAGCGCCCGCGCCAGGATGACGCGCTGCTTTTCGCCGCCGGACAAGGACAGATAGCTGCGATCCGCGTAGTGCTCCATGCCGACCTGCCGCAGCGCCTGGTCCACGAGCGCCAGATCCGAGGCATTGTCCGCGTCGAGCATGCGTTTGTGCGGCGTTCGGCCCATCAGCACCATCTCGCGAACGGCGAAGTCGAAGCTAAGGTCGTTGAACTGTCCGACGACGCCCATCATTTGCGCGATTTTTTTGGGCGACGACTTGATCAGATCCGTGTCCGCGAGCGTCACCTCGCCTTTATTAGGCTTGATGACCTTGTAAATGCTCTTAAGCAGCGTCGACTTGCCGCAGCCGTTCGGGCCGATGAGACCGACGAACTGCTTGCCGTGCACCTTGAGCGAGAGGTCTCTCACGATGTCGGCGCGTCCGAGCGATACGGACAGGCGCTTCACGTCCAGGTTCATCTCTACTTCCCTCCGAACTCGTAGCCTTTTTTCACAAGCATGTACATAAACAGCGGCGCCCCGATCATGGCGGTGATAATACCGATAGGCAGCTCTGCCTTCGGAATCGCGGTGCGGGCGATGACGTCCGTCCAGACGAGGAAGATGCCGCCGATCAGGATCGAAGTCGGCATCAGACGCCGATGATCGGAGCCGACGAGCCCCCGGACCAGATGCGGGATAATAAGTCCGACAAAGCCGATCGTGCCGCAGCTCGCGACGAGGACGCCGGTGACGACGGCGGTGAGCACCAGATAGATCCGGCGGTAAAAGTAAAGGTTGACGCCGAGCGTTACCGCGGCTTCTTCGCCGAGGAGCATCGTGTTAAGGATGCGGAATTGCAGCAGGAATAGCAGGACGGCGCAGCCCACGACGATGGCGACGAGGGGGAGGCGATCCCAAGAGGCGGGGGCCAGGCTGCCCATCGACCAGAAGGTGACGGAGCGGATGCCCTCCGCGTTGTTAGCGAAGTAGATGATGAAGTCGGTAAAAGCGGTGCACAAGGCGTTGATGACCATCCCGGACAGCACGAGCTTGACCGAGGACATCTTGCCGCCGATGCCGGCCAGCGTCAGGACGAGCATCGAGGCGCCGAACGCGCCGGTGAACGCCCAGAAGGCGAGGCCCGTCTGTCCGAGCAGGCTCGATGCGCCGAAGCCGACCAGGATGGAGAAGGTCGCGCCGAGTGATGCGCCCGACGAGATGCCGAGGATGTAGGGATCGGCGAGCGGGTTTTGCACCGTGGCCTGCATGACCGTGCCGCACATGCTGAGGCCGGCGCCGACGAGCAGCGCTAGCAGCACTCTGGGAAAGCGAATGTTCCAGATAATGCTGACGTTCGACCCCGACGTCAGTTCATGGACGTTGCCGATCCGGATGCCTGTAATGTGGTACAGCAAGATGCGATACGAATCCGCGACCGGAATGTCCACCTGACCAAGCGCCACGGCGACGATGACGGAAATGACGGCGACGATGACGAGACCGAGCTGGAGGAGCAGAAATCCGGTACGGGAGGAAATGGCCGATTGTTGGACGGGGGCATGGGCCGCCGTTTGCGTGCGCGACATAGGAAAACGATCCTTTCGGTGTCTTAAGATCGGATGAAGTCAGCCTAAGAATAGATGAGAGTGATAATCGTTGTCAATTATTTTTACATTATCTGTTGACAAAAACATTTATTTTAATGAATAATGATAATCATTATCAATCGAAACGAAGAGAAAAGGGGTTCATTATGCGCAAGCGTCTACAACCGATTTCCATCCTCGCGCTCGTTCTCGTCACGGCTTTGATGCTGCTGGCGGCAGGCTGCGGGAGCAAAAACAATGAAGGAGGCGCGGTCTCCTCGTCGGCGGCTCCGGCATCTGCAGAAGCATCGCCGTCCGCATCCGCGTCGTCCAGCCCGCAAAGCTCGTCCGCAGCTGCTGGGGCTACCGTTTACCCGCTCGTCGTCGACAACTACACGCTGTCGAACGAAGGCGAGGAACAGAAGGCCAAGCCGCAAACCTTCGACAAGGCCCCCGAGCGTGTCGTCGCGAACACGCAGCCGGTCGCCGAGCTGCTGATTAAGCTGGGACTTGGCGACAAGCTGGTGGGCGTCGCCGCGCTGAACGGCGCCTCCGATCCCGAAGTATCGGCGGAAGAGTTCAAGAAGGTGCCGGTGCTCGCGCAAGGTTACGTTAGCAAGGAGCCGGTCGTCGGCACGAATCCGGATCTGGTCATCGGCCGCGCGGGACTGTTCGCGGATGCGGACTGGGGCAACGGGTCGGTAGACAGCCTGAACGGTTTGGGCATTCATACTTACGTGAACAATGCCAGCCTGCAGGGCGCGACGCTGGACAGCTTGTACCGCGATATCGAAGAGATCGGCAAGATCTTCGATATTCAGGACAAAGCTGCGGCGCATATCGCCAAGCTGAAGGAGCGCGCGGATGCGTTGAAGGCGAAGTACGAGGGCGAGACCGCGCAGAAGTTTGCCATCGTCAACGACACCGGAGACGGCACGCTCAGCGTGGACAGCGGCTCGCACGACTCGTTTCAGCACGACGCCTTGTCCCTGATCAAGCTGAACAACGCGTTCCACGACGTCGACGGGTACGAGGTCAGCATCGAGCAGTTGGTCGCAGAAAAGCCGGACGTACTGCTGCTGTCCTACTACACCGGCGCGCAGGACCCCGAGTCCACGCTCAAAGCGGCGTATGCCAACCCGGCGCTGCAAGACATTCCCGCAATCAAGAACAAGCGGATCTACGTGATCGACTTCAACGCCTTCTGGGGCTACGGCGATCAGATCATGGCAGCCGCCGAGAAGCTGGGGCAGGAAGTATACGGAAAGTAAATCTTGAAGAGGCGCCGCGGGATGTTTGTCCTGACGGTGCCTTTTTTGCATGTGCGTGTGCGGTGCGTGAGCGTTAGTTGTTAAAAGGCAGTTAATTCCGTGCACGGAAGGTAAAGGGGAGCGATAGTTGTTAGAAGGCAGTTAATTGAGCCGATGGGGGGCAATTTAGGTGTTGGGGGCGAAAATAGCTGCCTTTTAATCGTTATTTTTGATTAAAGCGGGATATTGGATGAAATAAACGCCTTTTGACCACTATCTAGCTAGCAGGCAGGGGGAACGTCGGCGTGGATACAGATGCTGAGTAGCGGATAAGGCACGGATGGCAGATAGGGCGGGGCTGGCGAGCGGAGGAGGACCCTATCGGTGGACGAAGCTCTAGCCGGCGTAGGCGCTAATCTTAACGGACGCGGCCTGTCTCCGACGCAGAAAGGCCCGGCGCTCGCGCATGTGCGCATCGCCGGGCCTTATTCGACAGCGGTGAAGCCTTCAATCACACCGGCTTAAACGTAAACCGGAACGCGTACGGCCGGTTCGCCGGGAGCGTGTAGGCTTCGTGCGTGGGCGCGCCCCAGCTGTCGTCGCCGCCGACGCCCATCTGCTTGAAGTTCACGCGCACGATGCTGCCGCGGCTCGGCGGCAGCTTGTAAGCATGGTCGCTCGCCTCGATCTCGGCAGGCGTCCACGGGAGCGCGCTCAGCTCGAACGGCAGCGCACTCTCGAAGCGCAGACCGCGTCCGTCGCCGCCGGTGAGCTCGGCGAAGCGCACGTCCGTTTTGTTGCCGCACTCCTGCGGCTTCAGGTACGGCACGAATTGCTCCGCGACCGTGCCGGCGTACCGGCCGAGGCGTGCGCTCGTGCGGCGGTCCCAGTGATTCTCGTGCGGGCCGCGGCCGTACCAGGACACTGTGTCGAGCGCGCCGTCCAGCTCGAACATCAGGCCGAACGCCGGCAGCTCCGGCAGCGCGTCGCTGCCAGGGCTAAGCTCCTGCGTTGTCTCGACGGCGCCGTCCGGACCGATCTCGTAGCGCAGCGTGACCACGCTCGACGGATCGTCCGCAAGCCGGTAGGCGGCGGTCACGACATGCGACGAGCCTACGGCACGCGAATCCAGTCCGGCGAGTTGCAGCGTGCTGCCCGCGTCGCGCCAGATCGCGCAGCGCGTGCCCATCTTGTTGCCGCGGTCGTTGTCGGTCTCGGGGCGCCAGAAGTTAGGGCGCAGCGGCGCGATGAGCAGCTCGCGGCCGTCAAATGCATAGGAGACCAGCGCGCCGTTCTTGCGGTCGAATCGCAGCGCGAATCGCTCGCCCGTCACCGTCAGCGCATCGCCGGACTCGGCGGCAACGATCGAAGCAGCCGCGCCTTCGCCGGCCGCCGCCAGCGCGCCGGCAGCAGCGCCGGATCCCGTGCAGACAGCCGTTTGCGTCTTCAGCACGAACTGATCCCACGCGACTTCATGGCCCGCCTCAGCCCAAGTCGTATCGGCCTTCAAGGCGAGCGACAGCAGCAGAGTCGCTTCTCCGTCGCCAGGCAGCGCATCCCACGCATAAGGCACGACGATCTCGGCAGCCTCGCCCGGCGCCAGCGCCAGCTCGAGCGCGCCGCTCTCGCGCGTCACGCCGTCGATCGCGATCTCCCAGCGCAGCGCGTACGCCGACAGATCCGTGAACAGGTGCTTGTTGCGGACGCTGAAGCGCCCTTCGCGCAGATCGACTGCAGTCCAAGCAGCGTTCTGATAGCACTTTTTGACCTCGAGCAGCTTGGGAGTGACTGTGCGGTCCGCGAAGAGCAGGCCGTTGCCGCTGAAGTTGCCGTCGTGCGGAGACTCGCCGAAGTCGCCGCCGTAGGCGAGGTACTCGACGCCGTCCGGCGTGCGCGTCCGGATCGCCTGGTCGACCCAGTCCCAGATGAATGCGCCCTGCAGGATGTCGTACTTGTCGAACAGCTCCCAGTACAGGTGCAGTCCGCCGCACGAATTGCCCATCGCGTGGCTGTATTCGCACAGAATATAAGGCTTCTTGGGTTTGTTCAGCGCATAGTGTTCGACGTCCGCCGGCTTGGCGTACATCGTCGACTCGATGTCGGACGCGGCATCGTACGCTCTGTGATGGAACGTGCCCTCGTAGTGCACGAGGCGCGACGGATCGGCTTGCTTCAGGAAATCGTGCATCGCGATAAAGTTCTCGCCGCCGAACGACTCGTTGCCGAGCGACCAGATGACGATGGACGGATGGTTTTTGTCCCGCTGCATCATCGAGTTGGCGCGATCGAGCACGTTGTCCCGCCATTCCGGCTTGCTGCCCGGCACGTTAAATTCCTTTTCTTCCTCCTGCCCGTACTCCCAGCTGCCGTGCGTCTCGAGATTGGTCTCGTCGATGACGTACAGGCCGTATTCGTCGCAAAGGTCGTACCAGACCGGCTGATTCGGATAGTGCGACGTGCGGACGGCATTGACGTTGTGGGTTTTCATGAGCAGGATGTCGCGGACCATGTCCGCCTTGCCTAGCGCGCGTCCGGTATCGCAGGAAAACTCGTGACGGTTGACGCCCTTGAACAGGATACGCTCCCCGTTGATCTTCATGAGCCCGTCCTTGAGCTCGAACGCGCGGAAGCCGACGCGGCAGCCGGTCGCATGCAGCAGCGCGCCTTCGTCGCCATAGAGCGACAGGACCAGCGTGTATAAATGAGGCGTTTCGGCGCTCCACTTGAGCGGTGCCGTCACCGGGGCGGATAGCGTCAGGCCGAGCACTTCCTCGGAAGAGGAGGCGACGGCCAGCGAATGAGGGGCATCCCAGACGGCGCTGCCGGAAGCGTCGTAAAGCTGCAAGTCCAGGCGGCTCGCGTCATAACTGTTGCCGAAGTAATTTTCCAGCTTGACGTCCACGGCCAGCACCGCGTCGCGATAGTCCGCGTCCAGCGTCGGCTTCGCGAAGAAGTCCGACACCCGCAGGGCGGGAGCGGAGTACAGGTATACGTCGCGGAAAATGCCGGACAGCCGCCAGAAGTCCTGGTCCTCCAGCCAGCTCGCGTCGCACCAGCGGTACACTTCGACCGCCAGCTTGTTTTCCCCTTCGACCAGGTAGGCCGTAATGTCGAACTCCGCAGGCGTGAACGTGTCCTCGCTATAACCTGCCAACTCGCCGTTGACCCAGACGTAGAAGGCGGACTCGACGCCTTGGAAGCTTAAAAACACCGGTTGTCCGGCCCACGAAGCGGGCACCTCGAACGAGCGCACGTAGGCGCCGACCGGGTTGTAGGTCGTAGGCGCGAACGGCGCCTTCAGCTCGGGCTCGCGCTCGGACCAAGGGTAGCGGATATTCGTATATTGCGGGTAGTCGTAGCCTTGGAACTGCCAATGCGAGGGGACCGGCATGTCCGCCCAGCCGCTCAGGTCGTAATCCGTCCGGTAAAAATCGGCGGCGCGCTGATCGGGCGTGTCCGCGAGGGAGAATTTCCAAGTGCCGTTCAGGGAAAGAAAGTAAGGCGATGCGGTCGGATCGCCTGCGAGTACGCCTTCGGCGGAAGGAAATGCCATCATATGGGAATGCGCTTCCATCCGGTTCAGCTGGAAGACGTCGGGATTGTTGTTCCATTCGGGATAGCCGTTGGCCGGCGGGGTATATTGCAGTTTCTGACGCACTGGCAGCGCTCCTCTTCTGATGATGTCGTTAATATATTCACATTATAGTCTCTATGATAGAGTGGTTAAATAAAAGGATTTTATTCCGAACTATAAATATATGAAACGAGCGATGCCAGTTGAAAAGCAAGATGCTGTTCAGCCGGACGGACCGGACGTCGCTGCTGCCGGTGTACGTGACTTCGATCGGTTATTGGGAGCATCAGCCCGAGACCGAGCGCGAGGAAGGCTTTCCGGATTATCAGCTGCACCAGACGATTCGGGGGGCCGGCGAGTATACCGTGGAGGGACGGACCGTCCGCGTCGGTCCCGGAGAAGCGTTCGTCCTGTACCCCGGCGTCGTGCATTCGTACCGCCCCGTCTCGAAGCCGTGGGAGATGGCGTGGGTCGCGTTCAACGGGCGGGAGGCGGGAGCGATGCTGCGTTACGCCGGTTGGCGCGCTTCGGGAGGGGCCAGGCTGGCGGAGGGCGGGCTGCTGGGACCGTTCGCGGCGATGCTCGAGGGCGACTCGCTCTCGTACGAGGCGAACCTGGAGCGGTCGCACGGCATATACGCGCTGCTGCTGGAGCTTGGACGCATGCAGACGGCGGGCAACCGGGAGCAGGATATGAACCGGATGAAGCCGATCGTTGCGTACATCGAGGACAACCTGCACCGGGCGCTCTCGCTTGGGGAGCTGGCGGAGGCTGCGGGGGTGTCGCCGCAGTACTTGTGCCGGCTGTTTCAGAAGACCGTCCAGATGCGGCCGCTGCAATACGTCAACCTGCAGCGCGTCGGACGGGCCAAGCAGCTTATGTTCGGCGCGCCGGGCCGGCGGATGCACGAGGTCGCGCGTGACGTCGGGTTCGACAACGCCAGCTACTTCGGCGCGGTGTTCAAGAAGGCGACGGGGTACAGTCCGGAGCAATTCAGGCGGCTGTACGGGCTGCCGGGAAACGATTGAACGAGTCCAATAGACTAGAGAAGCCGTCGTGCACGAGGCGAAAATGGCTGCCGATCTCGATTAATCCGGCAGCCCGCCGGGCGTCAGCGCCGCGGCACCGCCAAACACGACGGCGAGCAAGCGATCGGACATGTCTTCGGCCGACACGGTTTGGTTTTCGCGGGCCCATTCGTTGGCCGCCCCGAAGATCGCCCAGCTGGTCGCGGACGCGACGGTAGCGGCAGGGACTGGCCAAGTTTCGGGAGGCGCGGGCACGGCAGCGAGCCACCGTCCGAACAGGGCGGCCAACTCCTGTTGGACCGCCTGCTCGAACAGCGGATGGAGCGATTCGCGCCGCCGGCAGCCGCCGTACACGTCCGCGAAGTGGTCGAGCGCGGCCACGATTGCGAGCCGCAGGTCGCTGCGGCGCCAGCCCGCGTCCGGCCCGAGCCGGGCACTGAACAGCACCTGCAGCTTTTCGCGGATGACCAGATCAAGCAGGCCGTATTTGTCGGGGAAGTGGGCATAAAAGGTCCCACGATTGACGTCCGCACGCTCGGCGATATCCCGCACCGTCACGGCCTCGAATCCTTTTTCCTCGACCAGCTCGCGGAACGATTGCTTTAACAGCCTGACCGTTCTTCTGGAACGTCTGTCCAGTTGATTCGCAGCTGCGTTATCGCTCGTACCTATGCCCGCATCCATGTCCGTCCTCATGCCCGCGACCTCCGTTTCCCGACAATATCGGGGTAGTGTTCGTTAAAGGCCGAATCGCCGTTATTGTCGATTGAACGCGATGCGTTCGGCACGCTACATTATAAGCGAGCGCGCAGTTGGCGCACAATGGAGCGGAAAGAGGGGAACGAGATGGACGAGTGCAGAACGGCATTGATGAACGCAGTGCGTTTCCATGAATACGGCCCGCCGGATACGCTGCGCTTGGAGCAGGTGACTCGGCCGGTAGCGGGGCCGGGCGAAGTGCTCGTGCGCGTGCGCGCGGCGGGGGTCAATCCCGGAGACTGGCAGATGCGCTCGGGTTGGGCCGCGGTAAAGTTCGGCTTGGCGTTAACGTGGCCGTTCACGCCGGGCTACGATCTGGCTGGCGTCGTCGAAGCGGCAGGGCCGGGAGCTGAGCGATACCGCGCCGGAGACCGCGTCTATGGAATGACGGCGACGGCAGGCGCTTACGCGGAATATGCGGCCGTTCCCGAGTCACGGCTTGCGCCGCTGCCGGGGACGCTCGACGACGAACAAGCCGCGGGCTTGCCGATGTCCGCATTCACCGCATGGACCGCCGTGCATGAGCAGGCGCTGCTCGCACCTGGCCGGACGGCGCTTATTAACGGCGCGTCCGGCGGCGTCGGTCACTTCGCCGTGCAGTTCGCAAAGCTCGCAGGCGCTCGCGTCATCGCCGTGACGTCGGGCCGCAACAACGCATTCGCGGAGTCGCTCGGCGCCGACAGCGTCTTTGACTATACGGCGGACGATTGGAGAGAGCTCGAAGGAGCGGCGGACGCTGTCATTGATACGGTCGGCGGGGAGCGGACGGACGACCTTGTACGGGCCGTTCGCAAGGACGGCACGCTCGTGCCAATCGGTTGGGGGCGGTACTCGCCGGAGCTAGCTGAGAACGTCGGGGTTTGCGTGCAGGCGCTGCGCATGGCGCCATTCGACGTTGACAGGCTCAAGTGGATCGGAGAGCTGATCGTCACAGGAGATCTAAGGGTCGAGATCGGCGCATCGATGCCGCTCGCGGAAGCGGCGAGCGCGCATGCGCTGAGCGAAAGCCGACGGGCGCGCGGCAAAATCGTGCTTCGAACCGACACTTAGGGGGGCGGAGCTGCTTCGATATAGAGGAAGCGCGAACCGATAGAAAATTCCGATAAGCCCGCAGATTGACGCCGGGACGCCGCGGTGGTACAGTCGTGACCATACAAAACATAGTAAGCGGGTGGGAAAAATGGCTTTATCGGCGAGTCTAGTGTCATCGACAGCTTCGTGCAGTCCCGAGGCGACGGGGTGGGAGCAGACGCTTCACGTGGCGCAGGGTAGTCCTGGCTTGGACATCGAAGCCGTCTGCCGCGCGATCGAAGAGCGGGAGGCGGACTGGATCTCGCTCCGGCGGGAGTTTCACCGTTTCCCCGAGCTGCTGTTCGACGTCGGCAGGACGGCCGCACGTGTCGCGCAGCTGCTGCGCGAGTACGGGCTGGAGGTGCAGGAGGGCGTCGGCGACCACTTCGGCAAAGGCGTCGTCGGCGTGCTGCGCGGCGGCAAGCCGGGACGGACCGTACTGCTGCGCGCGGACATGGATGCGCTCCCGATTCGGGAGATCGAGGGCCGCGAATACGGGTCCGAGATCGAGGGATCGATGCATGCCTGCGGCCATGACGCGCATACGGCGATGCTGCTCGCGGCCGCTTACGGTCTAAGCCGGGAGCGCGAACGGCTGGCGGGGACGGTACGGTTCGTATTTCAGCCCGCCGAAGAGGGAGCCGCGCCGAGTCCGGTGGACGGCGAGCTGCGCAGCGGCGGACGCGACCTCGTCGAGAGCGGGGCGGCGGACGGCATAGACGCGGCTTTTGCGCTGCATGTGTGGCCGGGATTGGAAACAGGCGGCTTGGCGATCCACCGGCGAGAGGCGATGGCGGCATCCTCGCATTTCCGCTTCACGTTTCGCGGGCGGTCCGGCCATCACGGGGCCCCGCATCTGGCGGCGGACGCGCTGCTCATGGCCGCCCACTTCGCCGTCGAGGCGAATAGCGCCGTCGCGGTCGCGTCCGACCCGCTCGAGCCGGTGTCCTTCGCATTCGGCAAGCTGCAAGCGGGCACCGCAGGCAATGTCATCGCGGACACGGCGGAGGTGTTCGGCACCTACCGCGCTTTCAGCGATGCGACGGTGAAGCGGATCCGGTTCGTGCTTGAGCGCTGCGCAGCCGCCTGCGCCGACCGCTTCGGCGGCACTGTCGAGCCGAGCTTCCGCATGGGCAAAGCGCTGATCAATGACGCCGCCGCTGTCAGGCTTGCCGAGCGGGCGGGCGCCGACGTGTTCGGCGCGGAGCAGGTGCGCGTGCTCGACCAGCCCAGCCTTGCCGGCGAAGACTTCGCCTACTATCTCGACAAGGCGCCCGGCGCCATGCTGCTCATCGGCGTGCGCGACGAGGCGCGGGGCATCGTCCATCCGCTCCACCATCCGTCGTTCGATCTGGACGAACGCGCGATCGCGCTCGGGGCCAAGCTGCACGCGCGGGCAGCCGTTACGTTTTTGGAGCGGGGCTGGGAATAAGCGAGTCACGCAGGCGTATAAGTAGTGAAGCCGACGCAGGGGAGAACCTGGGTCGGTTTTTTTATTATTTCGAAAGGTATCCCCCTCGCACAGGAACGCTCGTCTTTCCCCCGTTTGAACGCTATCCCCTTTGCACAGGAACGCACGCATCTCCGCCGTTTGAACGCTATCCCCCTCGCACAGGAACGCACGCATCTCCGCCGTTTGAACGCTATCCCCTTTGCACAGGAACGCACGTTTCTCCGCCGTTTGAACGCTATCCCCCTCGCACAGGAACGCACGCTTCTCCGACGTTTGAACGTTTTCCCCTCGCACAGGCAGCCAGGCAGGCTGACAGACAGTCGGGCGTTGCGATCGCCATCGCTCGTCTCCCCGTGCGCAGGTCTGTTCCCGGCGACATGACGCGGCAGGCTTGTCCGATTCTGGGAAACGATGACGAATCCGATGACCTGCGTAACTGTCTGAATGACAGGCAGTGGAGCTAGAATGGTCCAATCAAGGCAGGGAATGCGGGGGTTGAGGCCGTTCCTGAGTGAAGGGGATATCGTTAAAAAGGCAAAATCCGGTACGCGATGCAGACGGAAAATAGCGGTACTATGCGCGACGAGGAGGAGGGGGAGGGTATGCCGACCGTCTAAGCGGATGAACGGCTTGATAGGTCGACGAACGAGTGTGCGGGACCGACTGCACCAGGGGATGGGAAAGACTGCCAACGATTTAGGCAAGATTTTCGCGAAACAAGCACGTATGGAGGAGATCCGATGAAGATACGCAAACGCAATCAAAAAAGCTTGTTGCTGGGCTTGTTGAGCCTCAGCCTGTTCGCGGGCAGCTGGCCTGCGCCAAGCGCGAAGGCTGATGCTGCCGTGCCCGGGGTGACCGTGCAAAAGTATATCATGATCGACCAGTTCGGCTACCTGCCGGACGGGGACAAGACGGCCGTGCTCGTCGATCCGCAGGTCGGCTACAATGCCGCGGACGCATACACGCCGGGAGGGACGCTGGAGGTGCGTCGCACGTCCGACGATTCGGTCGTGTTCAGCGACGCGCCGAAGGTTTGGAACGGCGGCAAAACGCAGGAGAAGTCGGGCGACCGCGGCTGGTGGTTCGACTTTTCCGAAGTTACGGCTGCCGGGGACTACTATATTTACGATCCTGCGAACAACTTCAAATCCTATGACTTCACGATCTCGCCCGACGTCTACAAGGATGTGCTCAAGGCGGCGATCAAGACTTATTACTATCAACGGATCGGCACGCCTCACCTGGCGCAGCACGCCGGCGCGGCTTTTGCGGACGATGCGTCGTTCGTGGGACCCTATCAGGATACGCAGGCGCGCAGCGTGCTCGATCGCAACAACGCCGCCACCGAACGCGATCTGTCGGGCGGCTGGATGGATGCGGGCGACTTCAACAAGTACGTGACGTACACGGCGCAGCCGATCAACGAGCTGCTGACGGCGTATGAGCAGAAGCCGGACATTTTCACCGATGACTACAACATCCCCGAATCCGGCAACGGCATTCCCGACGTCATCGACGAGGTGAAGTGGGAGCTGGATTGGCTGAAAAAGATGCAGGAGAGCGACGGCGGCGTGCTCATGAAGGTGGGCGTGCCTTCGTCCGGCAAGATCGGCGAATTCAGTAACCCGCCGAGCAAGATTACCGTTCGCCGCTACTATCTGCCTAAGACGTCGGCGTCGACGGTCGTCACGGCGCTCAACTTCGCGCATGCCGCTGTCACGCTCGGCCAATTCCCGACGCTGCGCGGCTATGCCGACGATCTGAAGGCCCGCGCGATCAAGGCGTGGAGCTGGTATCAAAATAATCCGAAAACGGCCAACGCCGACCACGGCGAGATCGAGGCCGGCGACGCCGACATGGCGCTCGCGCAGCAGGCGCAGGTGGCGACGGTCGCGGCAGCGTATCTGTTTGCGCTGACGGGAGACCAGACTTACCATACGTATTTTAAAAACAACTATACGACGACCTGGCCGATGTCCGACGCTTATTGGGGACTGTACTACGGCGAGCAGGCGGACGGCGTCATGTACTACACGACGCTTCCCAACGCCGATCCGGCCGTCAAAGCGCATATCCTGGAACGCCGCGATCTGCATGACTTCACGCAGGCGTTCGTAGACAACGAAGACCTCTACCGCTCCTATGTGCCGGATTTCTCGTACCACTGGGGAAGCTTGCAGGTGAGAGCGCGCGCGGGCGCTTCTTCCTACGATTTCGTCCAGTACGATATTAATCCGCAGAAGCGGGACAACTTCAATAAAAAGGCGCAAAACGTGCTGCACTACTTCCACGGCGTCAATCCGCAAGCCTACACGTACCTGACGAACATGGGCGCGTACGGCGCGGAAAACTCAATTAAGGAAATCTACCACAGCTGGTTCGCCGACGGATCGCCGTGGGACAGCGCGCCTCCCGGATTCGTGCCGGGCGGGCCGAGCGAGCAGTATTCGGGCAATCAATCGCCGCCGCAAGGGCAGCCTGCGCAGAAGATGTACAAGGACTGGAACGGCATCGTCATGGAATGGCCGGGCCATATGGACAACTCCTGGGAGATTACCGAGAACGGCATCTATTATCAATCGGGTTATATCAAGCTGCTCGCCAAATTCGTCAGCGCGCCTGCCGCGCCGACCGAGCCGCCGGCAGCGCCGGCGGCCGTTTCCGCCGCAGCTGCGGGCACGACGGCCATGCAAGTGAGCTGGAGCCGTGCGCCGGGCGCGACGGGCTACGACATCGAGGTGGACGGCACGGCGCGGGACAACGGGCCGGCGCTCTCCTTCACGCATGAGGGACTGCAATCGGGCACCGAGCATGCGTATCGCGTCAGAGCGAGAAACGCGCTCGGCACAAGCGAGTGGACCGCCTTGGCGACCGGGAAGACGGACGTTCCGCCGCTGCCTCCGGCAGCGCCATCCGGTCTTAAAGCCGAGCCGACGGGCGCGTTCGCCATCGCCGTCAGCTGGGGCGAGGCCGAGCGTACGACCAAGTACGAGCTCGAGGTGGACGGCACGATCGTGAATGCGGCCATGCAGACGGCATACGCGCACAAAGGGCTGGCGGCAGTCTCCACGCATACGTACAGGGTGCGCGCTTCCAACAGCGGGGGCACGAGCGCATGGAGCGCGCCGGTGACGGTGAAAACGCCGGTCGCGCCGCCGACGAGCGTCATCGACCTCTCGCATGCGGGTACGGACGGCTACACGTTCGGCCAATCTTCCGACCAGGTAAGACGCTATCAGACGTTTGTCGCCGATTCTTATCCGGTGCTGACCGGTATTGAGGTCATGCTCCGCAAGTTCGGCAATGCGGGCAACGTGACGGTATCGCTGTACGCAACGAACGAAGGCAAGCCGACGGGCAATCCGCTGGCGACCGCGACGATCGCGGCCGGCTCGGCGAACGAAGACTATAAGGTATTGCCGGCGGTGCTGAAGTACAGCGGTCTGCAGAGCGGCAAAAAGTACGCGATCGTGCTTGGCCAGAGCGGCTCTGGCAACGATGGCATCTACGAATGGCTCGCAGGCGCTGATGTGAGCGGCGACTATGACTTCGGCAAGTTTACGGGCTCGGAATACGTGGACGAATCCCAGATCGGGGACGGCTGGACGAAGCTGTACGTCGCGCAGAGCGCCGATCCGCAGCCGCAGCCGCCGGCGGTGCCGACAGGCCTGAACGCTGCGGCTGCCGGCAGCACGTCGATCACGCTCGGCTGGACGGCCGTGGCAGGCGCGACCGGCTATCAGATCGAGATCGACGGGGCGTCGGCCTACGTGCAGGCGACGGGCGCGTCCTACACGCATGGCGGCCTTGCGGCCGGCACGACGCATACGTACAGGGTGCGCGCGGTGAATGCAGCAGGCGCAGGCGGCTGGAGCGCGGTCGTGAGCGCGAAGACCGGTCAGAATCAGCCGCAGCCGCAGCCGCCGGCGGTGCCGGCGGGCCTGACCGCAGCAGCGGCCAGCGGCACGTCGATCGCGCTCGGCTGGACGGCCGTGAGCGGCGCGACCGGTTACCAGATCGAGATTGATGGGGCATCGACCTATGTCCAGGCGACGGGCGTGTCGTACACGCATAGTGGCGTAGTTGCGGGGTCGACGCATTCTTACCGGGTACGCGCGGCGAACGCAGCAGGCACGAGCGGCTGGAGCGCTGTGGCGACCGCGACGACGCCGGGACAGTCTTCCGCGTCCGTCATCGATATTTCGCATAACGGTACGGACGGCTTCACGTTCGGCGAGACGAGCGATCAGGTCAAGCGCTATCAGACGTTCGCGGCCAACGCCAACAAGAAGATGACGAAGGTCGAGGTCAAAGTTAAAAAGTACAACGGCCCGGCCGACCTCACCGTGAGCCTGTACGCGACAAAGGACAACAAGCCGACAGGAAGCGCGCTTGCTACCGCGACCGTCAAGGCGTCCGCGATCGGCGAAGACTTCGCCGTCGTCGGCGTGCCGCTGGCATACAGCGGTCTCGCGAACGGCACGACGTACGCGATCGTGCTCGGCCAATCCAAAAACTCGGATTACGCCAACTATGAGTGGAGCACGTCAGAGGTGAGCGCCGGCCTGAAGTACGGCAAGTACAGCGGCGGCAAGTGGATCGACGAGTCCGGCATCGGCGACGGGTGGCTGAAGGTTTACGTCGGACAATAATTTTATCCGGCAGGTCTATGTTTAAAGTGCGCGAAAAAGCCGCCGCAGGGGTGACCCTGCAGCGGCTCTTTTCGCCTCTTCGTGATAAGTAAACGCACTTTCGGTGTGCCGGCGCTATTCGATGTTTTGCTGGTCGAAAACCTGCATTTGTACATGTATTTTCTGCCACCCCGCGACTCTTGATGAAATACCTGCAAATGTGCAGGTAAATGCAAAGCGCAAGCCGAAAATCCGGCTGATGAGGGAAATTAACTGCACTTTGGCATCTATTCTGAACAAAAGGGCCGACGTCGGCGGAAATAGATGTAGATTTGCAGGCATTACGGGAAAAGAACAACGCGGGCAATGATAACCCGACCTATAGCAGGAACGGCTGCGGATCAGCCGTCGACAGGCGTTCCGCAAAAAGCGAGTTTCGGATACCCGCCAACCTAAAAGAGACCGACAGGGCGATTTTCCCTGACGGTGTTTGTTATCTTCTCAAATCAGAGGGGGATTCCGAGCAATTCGGCGCCGTTCCGGTACAAAATGCGGTCGAGCACGCCTTCCTTCCATTCCTGGTCCCGGAAATGGGACAAGGCGAAGTCGTAGGGCACGTTAGGATAGCAGGTGCCGAACAGAATCCGGTCGCGCAGTTGGAAATTGGCGGCCTCTACGTACAGCTTGCTGCCGGGGAAGCCGAGGTACAGGTCAGGGGACAGGTAGACGTTAGGGCAGAAAATCGCGAGCGCGATCGCATCGGAGACGAAAGGCCAGGCGCCGTGCGAGATAATGATTTTCAGATCGGGATAAGCCCGCGCCGCCCGCGCGAGACCGCCGGGTCTGGCATAGTCGAAGTCGACCTGCGGGCCGACAAGGCCGAGAAAGCCGCTTAGCGTGACGGATAGCGGGAGCCCATGCTTGAGGCATGCTTCAAAGATCGGATCCCAAGAGGCGTCTCCGATCGGGAAGCGCGGCTGCAGTACGGCCGGATTAATGGATACGCCGCGAAACAGCCCTGTCGTCGCATACTGCTCGATGGCTGCAACGGCACCGGCCACATCCGGGCTGTCCGCGCCGATGAAGCCGATGAACCGATCGTCCGTACGGCTCGCCAGGAAGGCGGCCAACTCCTCGTTCGACGATCCCGGCTCGTTGCCGCGTCCCATGATAACCGTATGCGCGATGCCCAGCGCTTCGCCTTCGCGAATGACCTCGTCCAGCGTTTCCGAGCGCACGGGCTCGAGTCCCTGCAAATTCAATAAGCGGCTCAGCGCGTCCTTGCCTTCCGCAAACAACGATTCCCATGCGGGGATCGGCGGCTTCATGCGAAAATCGATGATCACGTCGCGGTTCCTCCTTGGTTAAATGCTCGTTTACTACAGAATCTACCATCCGGTTTCCGACGGGGTCTAATCGATTAATCGAATCGAAGGATTAACAAATCCAATCGTTGCAAAACGGCGGAGATGGCGGCGTGGCAGGCGGGGGGTGTGGAAGGCGGAATGTATGGAAGGCGTGGATAGGGTGGCGGGAGTTCGGGCGGAGAGCGATCCCCGGAGGATCGCTTCTTTTTATTAATATCGATCGATGCATTCAAAAACTCTATTAGACGCTGCGTCGAGGCAGGGCGTATAGTAGGTTCATCTGCAATTCTGACTAATTTACCTGGAATAGTGTGCAGGCTTGCGTTGGTTCCTATTACCGAGGAGGTTCACCATGAAATTTGCCTTATTCAGCCTGCTGATGAACATACCGAATGCGGTGACCGGGGAGACGCTGACCGACCAGGAGAAGTTTCAAAATGTGTTGAAGCAGGCGGCGCTGGCCGAGGAATTGGGCTTTGACGCCTATGGCGTAGGGGAGCGGCACGGCGAGCCGTTCCTGTCCTCGTCGCCGGCCGTCGTGCTGACCGCCGTCGCCGCGCGCACGTCGCGAATCCGGCTTCTGACGACGGTGACGGTGCTGAGCGTGCTCGATCCGGTGCGCGTCGCCGAAGATTACGCCACGCTCGACCATCTCTCCGGCGGGCGGCTGGAGCTCATTATCGGCAAGGGCAACGATCCCCGCCACTATCCGCTGTTCGGCATCCGGGAGGAGGAGCAGTGGGAATCGCTCGCGGAGCGATACGCGCTGCTGAAGCGTCTTTGGACGGAGGATAAGGTAACCTGGGAAGGGAAATACCGTCCGCCGCTGAGCGAGGTGACGATCTATCCGAAGCCCTTTCAAAAGCGGATTCCCGTCTGGCACGGCAGCGCTTCGAGCCCCCTCTCGACGGAGCTGGCGGCGAAATACGGCGAGCCGATTTTTTCGTCCAACACGTTCCATCCGATGGCCAAGTATCAAGCGCTGATCGACCATTATCGCGAGCGTTGGGCGTATTATGGCCACGATCCGAAGGATGCGCTCGTAGGCGCGGGCGCAGGCCAGCTGTACCTGGCCGATACGAAGGAGGAGGCGATCCGGCGATATCGGCCTTACTACGACGCGTTCGCGGCGACGGCCTCGTCGCAGCACAACCAGTCGCCGTTTACGGATCTCGAGGATACGATCGAACGCGGGTCGACGCTCGTCGGCAGCGCGGACAGCGTCATCGAGAAAATATTGCGCTACTACGAGGGCTTCGGCAACCAAGTGCTGGCAATCAGCGTCGACGGGCTGACCGAGTCCGAGCAGCGCGAGCAGGTAGAGCGCTTCGCCGCGGACGTCATGCCGGTGCTGCGGCGGGAGATCCCGAGCACGGTATGGAGCGATCGGCCGCTGACGCTGCAGCGGGTTTGACGCGAGCGGCATGACCAATAGTATAGAGTCGAGTCGAGGCACCTAGGGCTAAAGTGGACACAGAAGCCGCTATTTTGCCAAAAACTCACCCGATCCCTACCGCAGCGGACCGTGGTTCCGTTATGCGCACATTTTCGTGGGCCTGCCCGCACTTTGCGTCACATTAGCGTACCCTATGTCCGCAGCGTCGCCAGAATCGGTGCGTCGGAAGGAAATAAGGGATTGTATGTCCGCGCCAAGGCTTTAGGAGAGGCGAAGCGCCCCGCGCACCGGCAATCCGGCCCATCGCCTTCCCTAGGAGAGGCGATGCGCCCCGCGCACCACACAGCCGCACCCAGTCGCACCGCCCCAACTTTGCACCACGACAAACGAGCCCCTTACGCAGCGCCCCTGTCTCCGATGTGCCTTCGATGTGCCTTCGACTTGCCTTTACCCGGTCTCCGCTCGGTCTCGCCCAGTCCCCATACCCCGCCGTGGCGCCAAAGGGGCGAATACCGATGCGGTCAACGCACAGACCGGCTGTCCTTCTTGGTCATAACATATGACGAAGGAGGGGATTTCCAATGGCAGCTAGATTTTTGGATTCCAAAACCTCGCAAAATGCGAGCTATGCCAACTCGATCGCGATCCCGATTACCGTAATCGGCACGCCTCAGTTGGTGGCCCAGCAGACGCTCGACTTGTCGGCAGGCACCGCGGGCTTGACCCGGGTCGAATTCACGGGGATCATCGCGCTCCAGCTTCCGCTGCTTCCTGCGGTAACGAACATCACGTTGGATGTTTATCGGGGGCTCACGACAGGCGGGGTTCTCGTATTCTCGGCGGCGGAGAACCTCAACATCAACCTCCTCGGCCCGCAGCTGATTACGATTGCCGGCTCGGACTTCAACGCGCCCAATACGGCCGGCGTCGCCTACTCGGTTTTCGTAACCGCGTCCGTGCTCGGAACGGTCCGGGTCGGTCCGGAAAGCTACAATTTTACGGGCGTCTCCGACTAATCGCTCGTCGGTTCCAACGCAAAAAAGAAGAGCCTTCGCGGCTCTTCTTTTTTTGCGACGGACGCGGTGGTCAAGGGATGACGATATCCGAATACCCCGCGAAAATCGTCTGCGAGCCCGGGCTCGTGTCCATCCATACGCCGATGTAGCCGCCGGGCGGAACGCTGATGATGTCGATGTAGTCCCCGATGAGCGGCACCGGCGTCGGGCTGCTGCCGTTCGGATTGAACGAGGTGTTCGTAATGCGCGTGTTCGTGAACGTCGCGCCGCCGTTGATCGAACGCGCGACGAATACGTCCAGGTCAAAGCCGTCCACCTGGTTGCTGTAATAAATGATATTGACGACGCCGGTGAGCGGGTCGACGTCGACAGACGGAAAAAAGTTCTGGCTGCCGGCGGGCGCGCCGGTAATGGGGACCGGGACGGACCAGTGCTGGCCTTGATCCGTGGATTTGGACATGAAGATGTCGGCATAGCCCTGACGGTTATCCTGCCAGACCGCATAGACGTCTTCGGTGAACGGCCCGATGGACCGGTCCGTAGAGATGCTGGCGAACGTAAGCACGCGAAAGTTGTAATTCGGAACGGGCAAGGGGTTCGGCACAGGAACGACATTGGCCACGAGCACGGGGGCCTCGAACGTCGCGCCGCCGTCCAACGATCTGCGAATGATATAGTTGTAGCTCGGATTGACGGTGACCCAAGCCGCGTATACGATGCCTGTCAGACTTACCGCCACTTCGGGCCGCTCGACCTGGTTCGATTCGCTGGAGAGGAGGATCGTCGTATTCCAAGTCGCGCCGTTGTCGATCGAACGTTGGAGAAACGCCGTCGAATTCCCTCCGTTCGCGACATTGAATTGATGGTTGTAAGTAACATATATATTGCCGAGATAGGGACTGGACTGGCCGACGTCCACGGTAACATTCGTCTCGTCGTTATTGATGTAGGTGCCGAAGCCCGGCGCTACAATCTTTGGAGGGCTGAATGTCACGCCATTGTCGGTAGAGATGTAGAAGATGGTCGTGCCGTCGGAAGCGCCGGGAAAGGCATGGGCCGCGACGACGAACGTGTTCGGGAATCCGTAAGCGACCGTCGGCGCTTCCGCGCCGGTAAATCCTGCGGGCAGCGGAAGCGTGGCGTTGCTCCAGCTGTTCCCGCCGTCCAGCGAGCGATACAAGCCCGTCATAGGCGAGCCGCTGCTGGTATCGACGGATACGGCAACCATGATGCCTGGGATCAGCAGATTCACGGCGACGCTCGGCTCGAACTTGGGAAAGCCCGCCGGCGTGACCTGAAAGTTAAAATTGGTCATTCTGCGCGCTCACTCTCCTTTCGTTTTTTCGGATAAATTAGTTTACTGCCGCCTGTGCCTTGCGAACTATGCGCATGCCTGCCGAAGCAATAAAATACGCCTTTTTCGGGGCCAAGTTGTCCAGTTGCGTCCGGCGCGTTCCGAATAAAGTAGAGGAGGGAAGGAGGGAATCCAATATGGCTACTTTTACGACGGGTTTGATTACGAATACGCGGGCGACCGGATCGGCGGCTTCCAATATCGTCGTCAGCGCGCGCAACCTCAGCAACGCGAGCGCTACGGTCGTCGTAGAGGTGTTCGGCGTTCCGAGCACTACGCTTGTGCTGACGCCGCTGTATGTGACGGGCTATATCCTGCCTGCTTTTTCGTCCGACATCCGCACCTTTTTTATCGCCGGCAACGTGTCTTACGAAGTGCAATACAGCGTCACAGCGACGCTGACCCAGGTCGCCATGTCCACTTACGGCATCGACGAGTTCGGCAATCTCGTGACCGAGCAGCGCGTGCTGCAATCCGAGCTGACGCCTACCGCCGGACTGACGATACAAGTTTAAGAGATGCATATCGAATGAAGCCGGCGTGCGAACGCCGGTTTTTTTGCGTGGAGAAAACGAAGGCAGGCCTGGGTTAGTCGCACAAGCAAACCCGCGACAGCCCCATACACTAACATCATCTATGCACGGAAGAGGTGACGCTTCATGGTCGACCTGGGCGTAGTCATGCCCGTCTACAAGCAAAAGCCGGCCTTTCTGAAGGCCGCGCTGGAGTCCGTGCTTCGGCAATCTTACAAGGACTTTAAGCTGATCGTCGTGATCGACGGCGCGCCCGAGATGGAGCCGCTCGTGAAGCAGTACGCCGACGGCGACGCGCGGGTCGAAATGATGCCGCTCGAACATAACCAAGGCGTGGCGAACGCGCTGAATGCCGGGTTCAAGAAGCTGTATAAAATGAAGCAAATCCGGTATTTGTCCTGGGTATCCAGCGACAACGTGTACTATCCGGCTTTTTTCGCGACGCTGCGGAAGGCGCTGTCCAAGGGACCCGACGAGCTCGGTCTTGTCTACAGCTCTTTTCAATCCATAGACAACGACGACAGGCGGCTGAACGACGAGCTCAAGCTCGCGGCCCTGCGCCAATATCAATCCAAACCCAAAGATAAGCTGCTCGACTCCTCGATCATCGGGGTCTCTTTTATGTATAAGGCGAAATACGCCAAAATGATCGACGGCTACGGGCTGCAGCCGGTAGAAGATTACGACTATTGGCTGCGGTTGACGGAAAACTGCGATATCAAATACATCCCCGTCGAGCTGATGGACTACCGGGTGAACTCGACCTTCAGCATCTCGGCGACGCTTCAGACGGACGCGCAGCACCGGTATTGGCGCTACCGTTATCATCTGGCCAGACATATGGCAAGACGGCGCCGAAACATCGAGCCGCTCGTCACCGTGATCTATCCGGTTAGCGCAGCGGACGGCGCTTCGATCGGGCGGCTTGAAAACTTATACGAGCAAGCGTTCAGCAATTACTACTGCTACGTGCTGGATCTGACGCCGGGCGGGCAAGCGACAGCGCTGCTGTCCACGATCTCGCATCCGACGACGGACTTCAAGACGTTCGCGAACGAAACCGAGCTCAAAGCGCTGCTGTACGCCGTGCAGATGCTTCGCACGCCATACACGATGGTGCTTGGACCCGCGCATTTCCCGGACCCGATGGATATGGAGTTCCTGATCGCGCAGCTGTCCAAGTCGGACACGGCTTTGTTGTCCAGCTACTATGCCGACGATCGTACGGACATTCTCTACCGGCTGCCCTATGGCGCACCGCCCAAGCCGAGCCTCTACAACGAGCTGTTTCGCACGGAAGCCCTTCTTGCGATTTTAAAATCTAAGTGAATGAGTGATGAGGATGAAAATTCTATTCACCTTTTATAATCCGAGCGGCGGCATGGAAACGCTGAACCGGGTTCGCAGCCGGGCGCTGATACACGCCGGGCACGAGTGCCATCTGCTGTACACGCACGATGGCCAGGGTCGCAAGAACATCAGCGGCATCAAGACGTTTATCACGGGGAACGACTATTTGATCGAGCGCCTGATCGAGCGGGAGAATTACGACGTGATCGTCGTATGTACGGACATCTTTTTGCTGCAGAAAATCCGGAATTGGGATTACGAAGGAACGGTAATCTTCGAGATCCAGGGTCTCGGCACTTACGAGACTGCACGCGCCATTCTCCAGGACTTCGCGGCCAGAGTGCGAGTCTACGCAGACGCGCTGCTCTACCCGAAGACGGATCACCTGATCGAGCTGATGGGCGAGCTTTTTCCCCAACTGCCGCAATTCTGCTTCGACGATCCCCTCGACGCCGAGCAGTTCAGCTACGAATCCTATCCCAAGAAGCCTTTTCCGATCGTCGGGTGGGTAGGACGGCTTGAGAAAAATAAAAATTGGCAGGAGTACCTGCTGATCGGAAACAATCTGAAGGGCTATTATCCGGACTTGCAGCTGTGGATGTTCGACGACGATACGCTGTCGGAGCCGCCGGAGAAGGCCGTTTTCTACCAGACCTTGCAGTACCTCCAGCTGTCGGACCGGCTCGTGCGCCATTCGAACATTCCGCACGAGCAGATGGCGGACTACATGTCGATTATCGGGGATTCGGGCGGATTTCTGTGCTCGACCTCCATCATGGAGGGCTTCGGCTATGCGGTGGCGGAGGCGATGCTCTGCAGATGCCCGGTGCTCTCCACGGATTCCGACGGGGTTCGAAGGTTCATTCGGCACGATAAAACGGGGAAGTTCTACCGTAGGGGCGACATTGCGCACGCGACGATGGAGGCCCTGTCCCTGATGCGCGATCAAGCGCTCCGCGCTTCTATCCTGGAAAACGCGAATGAGCATATCCGCACACAGTTTTCCCCGCAGCTCTACACGAAGCAGTTCATGAAAATGATGCGCCAGCTCGGCTGCAACGATTAGCATAAGCCGCCATCGTTGCGGCTTTTTTGCGCGCGAAGGATGGCAGCGGGTTTAGAATGAGACTTTCCTTAAGCGGGCGATCGGCAAATTTTCAATTTATTTTCAGCCGGCGCTTTTACAATGGACGTTAAGTATAGGAATCGGGCCGCGGGCCTGGGCGGATTAGAAGATCGGTGGAAGGCAAAACTAATCGTAATCCTCGTTTTGAAGACCCTATACCATGTTTGTCCGCTGTGATAAAATATGTAAGGCAATTTGTGTCATCGCTGTGTAAAATCGTGACGATTCGTGACGAAGAATGTAAAATCAAGGCATCCATTGGTGAAAGAAGGGGCTTAAACGTGTTCCGGAAAAAAGACATCTTTTTTAAAACGCTCGAGGATATGGCCGATCTGATCTTGGAAACGACCGAGCGGTTTCTGGCCGCCGTCAACAGCGATATTCCCGACCCCAGCGCGTTTTCCAAGGAAATGAAGGATTACGAGCATCGCGGAGACCAGTTCGCGCATCTGATCATCACCGAACTGAACAAGACGTTCATCACGCCGATCGAGCGCGAAGACATCCTGGATCTGACCAAGCTGCTTGACGACGTGCTGGACGGCATCGAAGCCGTTGCATCCCGCTTTGATATGTACCATGTTAAAAAGCCCGACGGAAACATCCGCAAATTCGCGGATTGCCTGAACCGTTCGGCCGTCGAGATCAAGTCCGCGATCTATCTGCTCGGCCAGAAGAAGCTGCTCGCCATCCAGACGCACTGCGTGAAGCTGAACGAGCTGGAGAACGAAGGCGACGATCTGCTGCGGGAGAGCGTGAAGACGTTGTTCCTGAACGTTAAAGATCCGATCGAGCTGATCAAGCTCAAGGAAATTTACGAACGTCTCGAGCAGACGACCGATTCCTGCGAGGATGTCGCCAACACGCTGCAATCCATTATTATGCGCAATTCTTAATGCGCCCGGGACAGGACTGAATACATCGCATGGATATCACCATTTTAGTCGTCATCATCGTCATCCTGGCGCTGGGGTTCGACTTTATCAACGGCTTCCACGACACGGCGAACGCGATCGCCACCTCCGTATCCACCCGGGCGCTCAAGCCCCGCGTGGCGATTCTGCTCGCGGCGGTCATGAACCTCGTCGGCGCGCTGCTGTACACCGGGGTCGCCAAGACGATCGGCGGCAAGGTGACGGACCCGTTCAAGCTGGAGCACGGCCTGACGGTCGTCATCGCTACGTTGATCGCGGCCATCATCTGGAACCTGATCACCTGGTGGAAGGGCATTCCGTCATCGTCCTCGCATGCGCTGATCGGCGCGCTGGCCGGCGCGGCGGTCACCTCCGAGGGCTGGTCGGGCATTAATGTTGGCGGATTTTCGACAATTGTTCTCGGATTGCTTATTTCGCCAATCATTGCGTTTGTTTTGGGGTATATAATTATGTTCTTGCTGAAGCATCTCTTCGCGAGGACGAGCCCGCATCAGGTGAACAAGGGATTCCGGACCGGACAGATCCTGACAGCCGCGCTTCAATCGTTCACGCACGGGACGAACGACGCGCAGAAGGCGATGGGCATCATCACGCTCGCGCTCGTATCGGCCGGATGGCAGGATCACCTTGAGGTGCCGCTCTGGGTCAAGATCTCCGCAGCGCTCGCGATGGCGCTCGGCACGTCGGTCGGCGGCTGGAAGATCATCAAGACGATGGGCACGAAAATTTTCAAGATCGAGCCGATCAACGGATTTTCGGCGGACGCGGCATCCGCGGCGGTTATCTTCACCGCGACGCTCACCCATCTGCCCGTGAGCACGACCCACGCGATCACTTCCTCGATCCTCGGGGTCGGCGCGGCCAAGCGCTTCTCGAGCGTTCGCTGGGACATGGCAGGCCGGATCATTATGACGTGGATCATCACAATCCCGATCTCGGCGCTGATCGCGGCGGCGATCTATGCGGTATTAAGCCTGTTTCACTAAAAAAATGGGCACAGATGCACGCGCCAACGCAGCCGTTACCACATTACAATATAGAGAAACATGGTGTTCTCCACGGGACGGAGTCTGGAGGAATTCACGCCTATGATCCAAGCATCCGCACAGCAAGCCAAATCATGCGTCGAACTGCTCAAGGAGTTCCGCCTCAAAGGTACGGACGCCAGGGGCGAGAAGCTTTTTTTCGCCGGAGTCGGCAGACGCGACGTGTACAACGTGACCGCGCCATTCCTCGACGAAGGGGAGTGGGTCATCGCCGGCCGCGTTGAAGACCGCGCGAGCGAGCGCTCTTCCATTATGTTTTTTGTGGAGAAAAACGGAAAGTGGACGCCCCGCGAAGGCGCGCCTGTCTTTGAATTGCAGGATCCTTTCTTCACCTTCGTACGCGGCGAGCTCGTGCTCGGCGGCGTTCAGGTGTTCTTCGATCCTGACGATCCCCACTACGTGACGACGTGGCGCACGGTGTTCTACCGGGGCTACCGCGTTCGCGAGCTGCGGGAGTTCGCGCAGGGACCGCTGACGATGAAGGACGTGCGCCTCGTCGATCAGCAGAACGGCAGAATCGGCGTCTTCACGCGGCCGATGCCGGTCGGGGACGCGCGGGCGATGATCGGCTACGCCGAGATCTCCGATCTTGACGATCTGACCGAGGACCTGATGGCGAATGCCGAGGTGCTGAAGGGCCAGTTCCTCAAGGTCGAGTGGGGCGGCGCCAACGAGATCCATCTGCTGAACAACGGCAAGCTCGGCGTGCTCGGGCATGTCGCCTGGATGGACTACGGCAACATCCGCCATTACTACCCGATGGTGTTCGCGCTCGACCCGGCGACCCGCGCGCACACGCCGCTCAAGCTGATCGCCACGCGCAACCTGTTTCCCGAAGGCCCGGCCAAGCGGCCCGACCTCGAGGACGTGCTGTTCAGCGGCGGCCTGCGCCGCAACGGCGACGGCACCGCGACGCTGTACACCGGCGTCAGCGACGCCGAGGCGGCGCGGATCGTGATCGAGGATCCGTTTGTCGAGTACGAGGCTTAGAGGGTTGGGGCGTGCAGGGCTGAAGAGGGCTAGTGCGTTCATGGCTTAGAGCTAGTGAGCACAATGCTTAGTGGCTTAGCGGCTTAGTGAGTACATGGCATTAGAGGCAGGAAGTGCAAGACACGAGAGATAAAATGCTAGACGTAAGAGGTAAAGTGCAAGGGCCGCTCCGGTTGGGGCGGTCTTTGTTGTTGGATGCGGCTTCTGCCGATGCGGGCGCTGGAAGTGGAGGATGAGCGGCGGGAGGTTGGGGAGTAACGTTGTGTGGAGTAACATTGGTGTCGTGGCAGGGGAGAGCGCCGGGAGTGGCGTTGCGTGGAGTAACGTTTGTTTTGTGGCGGGGAGAGCGTCGGGAGTAGCGTTTTGGGATTACTTGCGAATAGGAGGAAAGACGATTTGAGACCGACAACTGGAATCGTAGTGGATCGGCTTGATCATCTTGTGCTGACCGTAGCAAATATCGAGGCGACGGCCGCGTTCTACCAAAGCGTACTCGGCATGCAAGTGACGCGCTTCGGGGGAGGCCGCTACGCGTTGAAGTTCGGTCGCCAGAAGATCAATCTGCATGAGCGGAACAAGGAGTTTGAGCCGAAGGCATTGGCGCCAACCCCGGGTTCCGCGGATTTATGCTTCATCGTGGAGACTTCGATCGAGGATGCGCTCGCCCACCTGAAGGCGTGCGAAGTTGAGATCGAGGAGGGGCCCGTAGCGCGTACAGGTGCGAACGGACCGCTGGTTTCGATTTATATCAGGGATCCCGATATGAACCTGATCGAGATCTCGAATGAAGCGAACGAGTAGGCGGGAGCACTAACGTAGGCCTTTGAGTTTATCATTCAGGGGCCTACTATTGTCATACACGCGACGAGTAATCGCTTGGATGGACTGGAGAGCCGCTTTTTTGCGCGGACACCAGACAATCGGCTGCCCATCGGACCCAAGATCCGTTATTGGGCGTTTCGGTGGCGGAATAGCGGATCCTCGGTCCGAAACCGAGCAGAATGGGCCCGATGATGGAAAATAGCGGCTCCTGAGTCCGTTCGAAGCGGCGCAAGCAGCGCGCGCGAATCGAACGGACACCAGGGCCGCTATTTTGCTTAAACGCCGTACAATCAGCAGCCCATCGGACCCAGGATCCGCTATTCGGCGTATCGGCGGCGGAAAAGCGGCTTCGGTGGCGGAATAGCGGATCCTCGGTCCGAAACCGAGCAAAATGGGCCCGATGACGGAAAATAGCGGCTCCTGAGTCCGTTCGAAGCGGCGCAGCAGCGCGCGCGAACCGAACGGACACCAGGGCCGCTATTTTGCTTAAACGCCGTACAATCGGCAGCCCATCGGACCCAGGATCCGTTATTGGGCGTTTCGGCGGCGGAAAAGTGGCTTCGGCGGCGGAATAGCGTATCCTCGGTCCGAAACCGAGCAGAATGGGCCCGATGACGGAAAATAGCGGCTCCTGAGTCCGTTCGAAGCGGCTCAAGTTGCGCGCGCGAATCGAACGGACACCAGGGCCGCTATTTTGCTTAAACGCCGTACAATCGGCAGCCCATCGGACCCAGGATCCGCTATTCGGCGTATCGGCGGCGGAAAAGCGGCTTCGGTGGCGGAATAGCGGATCCTCGGTCCGAAACCGAGCAAAATGGGCCCGATGACGGAAAATAGCGGCTCCTGAGTCCACAAACGATAGAGCCGCCCACCGCGCCGCACCTCATATCGTCGGCCGCTTCAGCGCCACACATCGTCTCCCGCCTCGCGCCTCACGCCGTCGCCCTCAGCGCCACACATCGCTGCCCGCCGCATATTACACCTCACATCGCCGTCCGCCTCAGCGCTGCCTGATCACTGCCTGCCTCAGCGCCGCCGGCTGCCCGCCCGCCGCCGCGCGCCGCTGGCTGCGCGCCGCCTGCGGCTGCTGCTGCCGGTGCGCCGGCGCGAACGTCTGCGCCTGCGGCGACGCGGGCGCGGGGCATAATCCTCGTCGTCGGTGTCCGCGGACTTTTTGCCTTTGGACGTGAAAATCTTGATGAGCGGCGCGATCTGCTGGACGGAGGACATGATCTTCTGAATCTTGCCGATATTGCTGATCAGGCCCTCGATGCCGCCCATTTTGTCGATAAAACCCTTGACGCTCTCCAGGTTGCCCGCGTTCAGCAGCGCGCTGAGCCCGCCGCCCTTCGCGGCCGGCGCGGCTGCCTGCGCCGCGGCCTGAACGGGCGCGCCGCCGAAGAGCGCCGGCGGTCCGGAGACGGGGGCGCCGCCTCCGAGCCCGGGAAAGCCGCCGCCGGCAGCACCCGCGCCGAGTCCGCCGCCGGCAGCTCCGCCAAACCCGCCGAGCCCGCTAAAGGAGTCGAGGCCGGCTCCGCCGCCTTGCACGGGGAAGCCGCCAGGACCGCCGGTCCAGTTGCGATTGTACGAAGACGGTATGCGGTTCATGCCATCACTTCCTTCTCTGCTCTGAATCGCCGCGCCCGCCCATGCCGCAGGGCAGGATCAACCTATGGCGGCGTCCGATGATACACCATATGTGCGATGGCCCGGCGCCGAATGGACGAATGCCCGCCCAGATTCGGAATTTTGCGGCTCCTGCCCGATTTTAGCTCTGTAAAGCGCGAATACGTTGCAGGTTGAACTGCTTACCCAAACGCAGTACAATAGAGTGAACCGCTATTCATGTTCCGTTCATATAACGGAGCTACTCGTTAGAAACTGAGGTGTGCCCGAATGCAGCTGAAGAAGCTGAATGACAAGTCGATCGACCAATTGTTCGAAGCGATTCTGACACTGAAGTCCGTGGAGGAATGCTACGTTTTCTTCGACGATCTGTGTACGGTCAACGAGATTCAGTCGCTGTCCCAGCGACTCGAGGTCGCGCGGATGCTCGGCAAGGGTCAGACGTACAACCAGATCGAAGCGGAGACCGGAGCCAGCACGGCAACCATCTCCCGCGTGAAGCGGTGTCTGAACTACGGCAACGACGGCTACAAGTTGACGCTGGACCGTCTGGGCCGCTTCGGCAAGACAGCCGACGATGCGGAGCAAGCGACGGAGATTGAGCAAGTCTAGCTTGTCCGGAGAGCGCCCGTTAACGGGATGCTTTGCGGAGCACGTATAGGATTACCGATCGAATGAGAGCAGGGGTGTTCGCACAGCGCCGGAAGGCGGCTGACGGACAGCCCTTTCTTTAATTGGCGGCAATTTTGCCGCTTGGAGCGGCGACGACGTCGGCTGCCCATCATTTACATATTTGGGATTGCCGGACCGACGGACGGCGGTTATGCTAGTAACAAACGCGTCGCTCCGGGGAGAGACATCCATGCGCATCTGGCATTCCGTACGGTTCAAGATCGTCTTCGGCTTTTTTGTTGTAATCGCTCCCATGGTCGTCTTCCTGATCTATAACAACCTTTACGCCATGAAGGTCGTCCGCCAGCAAATCTCCGCCCACTACGACAATCTGCTCCAGACCAACATCAAGCAGAACGACAATATCCTCCACGAATACATGGTGTATCTCAACCGGCTCGAGAGCAATCCCGACGTACCGCTCATACAGGCGCTGACCGCCGCCGACAGCGACTTCATGCTTGCAAAGATCCGGCTGCTGAACCAGTTCGTGCGCGACTCGAGCGGCATCTACTACGGCATGATGGACACGCTTTTCATTTTCGACCGGAAGGCCGACGATCTTTATTACGTGACGCAGGACAATAGCACCTACACCGACAAAAAGGACGTCTTGCTCGGCTGGTCGCGCAATTATCTGCGAGGCACGGGCCGCCTGCAGCCGGACGCCGGCGAATGGACGCCGATGATCATCGGCACCGCTCCGGATTCGCAATATTTGATGTGGACGTACGATCTCGGGCTCGATGTCTACGCGGGCGTGCTTGTGCGGGACCGCAGCCTGCTGCGGGTGCTCGAGGGATTTGACGTCGGTCCGGACGGCGGGACGTTTCTGCTGAACAAGAAGGGCGAGCTGCTCGCGGACAGCGATTCGACGCTGATGAATGATAACGTTTTCCGTCAGGCAATCGTGTCGCGCGCAGGCGATTACGGGGTCATGAAGCAGGGGGGGGAATCATACCTCGTCCTGTCCCAGGCCTCCGACCAGGTCGACGTCGTCTACGCGATCGTGATGCGCGAGGACTTCATTTTGCAGAACCTCCCCTTTTTCCAAAAGGTGCTCTACTACTGGATCCCGCTGTTGGTGGCGCTGCTGCTCATGATCTATCTCGTCTTCCTGCAGCGCATCATGTTCAAGCCGCTGGTCGATCTCATACGGGGGATGCGCAAGCTAGGCCAAGGGCGCTTCGACATCCGCCTGCCGACCGACCAGAGCAGCGAGTTCGCGTTCATGTCGGGCACGTTCAACAATATGGCCGGACAGATCGAGAAGCTGAAGATCGACGTCTACGAGGAGCAGCTGCGCGTGCAGAAGGCGGAGTACAAGCATTTGCAGGTGCAGATCAACCCGCATTTTTACATGAACAGCCTGAATATCGTCTACAATCTGGCCGCGCTCAAGGACTTCAAGTCGGTGCAAAAGCTGTCGCTGCATCTGGCGGATTATTTCCGTTTCCTCATGCAGAGCCACCGGCAGACGGTGCGGCTCGAGGATGAGCTGCGTCATATCGGTCACTATCTGGAGATTCAGAAAATCCGCTACGCGGGCAAGCTTGACTATGACGTGCGCGTACAGCCGGAGCACCTTCGCTGCGAGCTGTCGCCGCTCATGGTGCAGCCTTTCGTCGAGAATTCGATCATCCACGGGTTTGGAAAAAAGGTGCCGGACGGCACGATGTTTCGCATCGAGATCGAGACGGAAGCGGATGCCGCAGACCCGGAAGCGTTCATGCTGCTGCTGATTCGCGACAACGGCATCGGGTTTCCCGCGGATATGCTCGCCGATCTGGCGGCAGGCACTTACGCGGAGGGAACGGGCGAGGAGCATCTCGGGATCTGGAACATCTTGCGGCGCTATCGGATGCTGTACGGGGACGAGCGGGGAATCGCATTTGCCAACGCGCCGGAAGGCGGTGCGGTCGTGACGATTCGGCTGCCGTGCAAGGGAGCGGCGGCATCGGCCGCAGATGGCATGAACGATGCTGGCATCGATGAGGAAGGAACGGGCTAGGACTTGGGCGGAAAAGGAAAGACGCGCGGTCGACGCCGGAATCGAGAAACGAAGGGGGAAGCGCAATGGTAACGATGCTGGTGGTGGACGACGAGATCTATGCGCTCAAAGGAATCACGCAGGGGATCGAGTGGGGCGATCTTCCGATCGCCCGCATTCTGGAGGCCGACAGCGTGCCCGAAGCGCGGCGGCAGCTCGAGGAGAATCAGGTGGACCTGGTCATCTCGGACATCGAGATGCCCGGCGCGAGCGGCATGGAGCTGCTGCGGTATATCAAAGAGGCGTGCCCCGCTACGCTGACGATTTTCCTGACCGGACACGCCCGGTTTGAGTATGCGCAGGAAGCGATGCGCCACGGCTGCTTCGAATACGTGCTTAAGCCGGTCGACCATGACGTGCTGAAGGAGATCGTGCGGCGGGCCGTCGCGGAGATTGAGGAGCGACGGGCGCAGCTGGCGTTCGAGGAGACGCTTGAGACCTATCGCCGCCAATGGACGAATCAGCTCCCGATCCTGGTGGAGCGGTTCTGGCAGGAGGCGCTGGCGGGCGGGTTGCCGGCATCGCCGGAACGGCTGGCGCGGGAATACGCGACGTACGACATTCCGCTCTCCGCCGGCGATGCCGTGCTGCCGGTGCTGCTGAGCGTCGAACAGTGGGACGTGGCGCTCGACGGTCGCGACGAGCGCATCATGGAGTACGCGCTTCGTAAAGCGGCAGCCGAGATCATCGTCGGCGCCGAAGGGGCGGGTGCGGCTTTGCAGGATCGCGCCCAGCAGAGCCTTGTGCTGCTGTATGAGGCGAACGAAACGCGCGGAGAGGTGCTCAGGCGATGCCGGGATTACATACGGGCATGCCGCGAATATTTCCACTGCGCGGTGTCCTGCTACGTGGGTGAACCGGCGGCGCCGCAAGCGCTGGCCGCGGAGCTGGAGCGGCTCGCCAGGGTGGAGCGCGCCAACGTTGCGCAGCCGGCATCGGTCATAGACGCATCGAACGGCGCGGAACACGGGGGAAACGGCGCCGCGGCGGGTAGTTCGGGCGGCGGACAGACGCTGCCGCCTTTCATGGAGTGGGGCATCCTGCTGGAAGGGGGAAGCGCAGCCGAGCTGGAAACGGCAATCTCGGAAGCGCTGCGACGGATGAAGGAAGAGGGAGCGGGCCGCGAGAGCTTGGAACTTTTCTACTACGGCTTTGTCCATATGCTCTATCAGTCCGCGCTGCGGCGCGGCGTACCGGCCGGAGAATTATTTGCGCAGCAGGAGCTCGCCGACGGTCTCGCGTCGCGGACGACGGATAGCATGGCGGCATGGGCGCTCAGGCTGCTCGCCAAGACGAATGCGGCGCTGCTCGACCGGCAGCGGGACGCCTCCGCCGTCATCGCCAAGATCCAGAGCTATGTCCAGGAGCACCTGAACGAGGAGCTCGGCCGCGACGACATCGCGAGAGCCGTCTACCGCAATCCGGCTTATCTATCGCGGCTGTTCCGCAAAGAGACGGGCATGTCGCTCACCGACTACATCGCCCAGGCGAAGATCGAGCGCGCCAAGCGGCTGCTCACCGAGACGAACGACAAGATCAGCAACATAGCCGAAGGCCTCGGTTATATGCACTTCTCGTATTTCGCCAAGCTGTTCCGCAAGATTGCGGGCGTGACGCCGCAGGATTATAGGAAGAGGCATCAGTCAATTTAGATGCTGAAATGAAATTGAGGTAAATATAGGTAAAAAGAATCATTTGTCGCGAATAAATACCTAACAAGCTCTAAACTTTTTGTCGGATAATGACGATTACTGTCTACGATACCATCGCGAGATGGCTCCGACGAGAAGGGAAGAGGATCATGGACAACAAGATTACCGGCAAGTCCTTTGCTTGGCACCGAAGAAGCCAGATGCTAACGTTATCCGTCCTGTTGGCCGCAGCGCCGATCGCGGGCGCGGTCCCGGCGCATGCCGCGGACAGCGCGATTATAGCCGCGCCAGTCAAGAACCTGGACGTTAATTGGATCGCCGGTTATGCAGGGAATAACGCAGTGGGTGCTCCGATCGTCGTCAACGGTTCTACGGTGACGATTGACTTGGCCGGCCACACAACGTGGCAGCCGGAACCGGGCATGCGGCTCTCGGCAACATCGGACAACACATCTGTAACCGCTTCCGTCAGTGCGGGCAAGCTCTCGGTCACGGTGCTCGGTGCCGGAACGGCGAATATCGAGCTCAAGGCGGAGAAGGACGGGGCGCCTCCCATTATCGATCGGATTCAATTTCTGATTACGAAAATCGGCGATACGACCGGGGACGGGCTGGTTACCTCGGCGGACGCCTTATATATCACCAAGGTCGTCAACAGCAAAGTTCCTCTCTCCGACGAGGAGATCAACCGCCTGGATATCAACCGGGACGGAAAGGTGACGACAGCGGACGCGACGGCGCTGCTCGCCAACTATGTCGGCAAGACCGGGCCGCAGTCGGTCACCTATATCGTAAGTATCAAGGAAGACAACGATGCGCCGTTTACGACGGGGACCTCGATTGCGGGCACGCTCAAGACGGGCGGCACGTTGACGGCGAACTACGCTTACGCCGACGTCGAAGGGGATGCCGAGGGCGCCTCCGCGTTCAGATGGTACAAGGGACTCGTTGCGGACGGCTCCGACAAATCGCTTATCGCAGGCGCCGAGGAGCGAACATACGTCGTTAAGGACGCGGACGTCGGTTATTTTCTGTTTGCGGAGATTACGCCGGTCGCTGCCGAAGGAACGGCGCGCGGCGCGGCTGCTACAGTATCCACGGATCGGGCAGTGCCCGATACGACGCCGCCGGCGCTGGCGGCGGTTAACGCTTTGACGCCTGCGGGAACGATCGCGAAAGGCGACATGGCGAAGGACTTCGTCATGACGTTTACGGAAAAAGTGAAGGCCGGTACGGGCAGCATCAAGCTGTGCAAGGTATCGGACGGCAGCGTGGCCGTCTCTTACGAGGCGGGCGACACGGCGCATGTGACGTTCGCGGACAACAAGGTGACGATTAAAAATCCGGGTCTGGCCGACGTAACCGCGTATTACGTAGAGGTCGAACCAACGGCGGTCGCAGATCTGGCGGGCAATGCTTATGCGGGTACGAACGGCAGCGCGACGTGGACGTTTACGACGCCGGACACGACGCCGCCCGTCGTGTCGACGCAGTCGCCGGCAGCCGGCGCGCCGAACGTGCTGAGAGGCGCGGACTTTGTGCTGACCTTCAACGAGCCGGTGAAGGCGGTATCGGGCAAGAAGGTTTATATCTATAAGCAAGGCGGCGCGACGCCGCTGTATACCTATGACGCTGCGGACGGGACGAAGATCGACGTGACCGGCGCGACGGTATCGGTCACGCATCCGGATCTGGACGAAGCGGTGAATTACGAAGTGCGGGTCGAAGCGGGGGCGTTTGCCGATCTGTCGGACAACGCGTTCGCTGGCGTGAATGCTGGCTGGACGTTTACCGTGCCGGATATAACGCCGCCGTCCATGAGCACGTTTGCACCGGCGAACCAAGCCAAACGCGTCGATGCCTCGTCGAATCTTACGCTTACCTACAACGAGGATATGGTCGCCGTAGCGGGACATGCCATTAAAATCTATGACGCGTCCGCTCCTTCCGCGCCGTTGGCGGTCATCCAGGCCGACGATACGGCGCGCGTATCGATCTCGGGCGGCACGGTCACGATTCAAAATCCGGGTTTGAGCGACAATGCGGCGTATTACGTAGACGTTCCGGCAGGTGCCTTCGCCGACGCGGCCGGCAATGCGGCTCCGGCCATTGCGGGCGCTTCGGCCTGGTCCTTCACGACGCCGGATACGATCGCACCTACGCTAACCTCGAAGTCGCCGGTCGACGGCGCCGTGACGGGCAGCAAGGATTTCGAAGCGACGCTGACCTTCAGCGAACCGGTCAAGGCCGCGGCAGGCAAGCACATCACGGTCTACAATGCCGCGGACGACACGGAGGCGCTCCAGTTCGAGACGACGGACACCGCGAATGTAGTCATAAACGGAAATGTCGTAAAGATGCTCGATATGCATATGGCGGAGAACGCCGCCTATTACGCCGTGATCGACGAGGGGGCCTTCACGGATGCGGAGGGCAACGAATACACAGGCATCGCCGGCAAAACGAATTGGAGATTCGCGACGCCGGACACGATCGCGCCGACGGCTGCGACGCTGAACCCGGTGCAAGGGGCGACGGGCGTCAGCTTGAGCGCGGACTTTGTCATCGGCTTCAGCGAGCCGGTCGTTGCAGGCAGCGGTACGATCGCGATCAAGCGGGCGTCGGATAATGGTACGGTCGCTTCCTACTCGGCCGCGGATACGACCAAGGTAACGTCGAGCGGCGCTCAAGTCACGATCCATAATCCTGGACTCGCCGACGAGACGGAATATTATATCGAGATCTCAAGCTCCGCCTTCGCGGACGCAGCAGGCAATGCCTTCTCCGGCTTCGCCGGCGACGCCGGCGTATGGAGATTCACCACCCCGGATACGGCGGCGCCGGTAGCCGGTACGTTGACGCCCGCCGATCAAGCGACGGGGGTCAGTCTGACCGACGACATCAAGATCGATTTTAACGAAAATATCAAAACAGTAAGCGGCAAAAAGATTGCGATCCGCAACGCGGCCGACGACAGCTTGTTCGCCGAGTACGATGCGTCCGATACGGCAAATGTGACCGTCAGCGGCAAGACGCTCGCGATTGCACATGCGAAACTGGCTGATGCGACCGATTATTATGTAAATATTGAGGCCGGCGCGATTACCGACATGACGGGCAACGCCTTCGCAGGAATGAACGGCAAGACCGCATGGCGGTTCGCTTCGGCGGATTCGCGCGTCTTCGGCGCGGAGAATATCGCGGAATTTTCCGAGAAGCAGATGAATGAGGACGGCGGCGCGATTCTGCTGCTTACGATCGCGGGCGATCAGTTCCATTTCGACCTGGATCAGGATGACAATGAAGTGTTCGATCAAGCAAATATTCAGCTGAATCATGCGCCGGCGGGCCTCACGGTCCTTAGCGTGGACAAATTCGACGACGAGACGCTGATGCTCAGCCTCGATTACGACGGCACGCCAATGAACGCTGACGTGACCGACTTTAGCGTTACGGTGCTGTCTTCGGGTCTTGCGAGCGGCAAAACGGTCACTTCGAACGCGTCAACGATTACGGCCATGCCGCGTTCGTTATCGATTGCAAGCCGCTCGCCGGCCGCAGGAGAGGCGGACACGGACAAGCGGGGCGCGCTCAGCATTACGTTCGACAAGGCCGTTACGGCCGTTGCAGGGAAGACGGTATCGATCCGCAAAAAGTCGGACGACAGCCTCGTGCAGAGCATCTCGGCGAACGACACTTCCAAAGTGACGATCAGCGGAGCGACGGTCACGATCCAGCCGAACATGCTGAGCAACCTGACGGAGTATTACGTGCAGATGGATGCGGGCGCGTTCAAGAGCGCGGACGCTTCCGCGAGCCCGGCGATGAGCGCCAACACCGATTGGTCGTTTAAGACGATCGAAGAGATCCCGGGGCCTTACTTCTCGCAATACCTGGATGCCGGGGACGGACGAATCGCGCTTGAACTCTACAATACGTCCACGCAGGATGCGACCGGCTACAGTGTCGTCGTGTACAAGTATATGAAATCGACGCACCAGATGTCGGTGACGACGGTGCCGATGCTAAAAGTTGTTCCGAGCATGCCGTTTATCTTTATTGATTCCATCTTTTACGATGCCATGGATGTCATGAACATTTGGTACTATAACGACGAGCTGGACCTGTACAATCCGAACAGCTTCTCCGTTACGGCATTGGTTCTGAAGAACGGCAGCGGCAAGGTTATCGACGTGCTTGGCGATCCGACCGTGACGACGGATATCAAATTTATGCCGAACGGCGGGACGATCATCCGCAAGCCGCAGACGTACGGCGGTGCGCCGAAGTTCCAGCTCGGTCAATGGACGAGCTTCCCGAAGGGCACGCTTCAGTATTTTGGCACGCACACGAATTAACCTCGCATAAGGCATCTTATGATTATCAATATAACGGAGGTTCAACATGAGCATACGCAATCGTACATCCGCTGCGCGCAGAGCTGCGCTGTTCGTTATCATCCTGCTGCTCGGCATGCCGGTCGCCGCTTTTCGCACCGCCTCGGCCGAGCCGGCAGCGCCCGACGTGAAGCTCGTCATCGGCCAAGCATCCGCGACGACCGGGAGCGCCGCCACGATCCCCGTCTCGGTCAAGACCGAAAAGGCGATCGCTTCCTACAACGTTCAGATCGATTACGACCCCAAGGCGGTCGAGATCGTCTCGGTCGCGCCCAAGTACGGCAGCACCGACGAAACTCAATGCCTGACCGACGAAAAAGGATGTATCCGCACAAATTTCGACAATGAAGCTGGATGGCTGCGCGCCGCCTGGATCGATCCGAGCGCGGGCAGCGCGGCGGAGCATCCGATCGCTTCCGATCAGACGCTGTTCGAGATTCAGGTACAGGCGAAAAACCAGACCGGCAACCAGGCGTTGTCGATAAACGCTTCGAGCGCGGAGAACTTGTCGTTCACAGGCGGCACGTTTTCCGGCGCAAAGGCCAATGCGCTTACGGTCAGCGTCGAAGCCGGGCAATTGAGCGTGAGCAGTCCGAGCTCGACCAAGACGAGTTCGGAGCTGAAGGTCTACATTGACGGACAGGTGCAGCCGAAGTCTGCGATCGTAACCATAGATAAGGTCGGCGGTCGTACCGTGGCGAACATCGCCGTAGACAATGACGCCGTGGAAGCGCGCATTGCCGGCAATGAGACAAAAAAGCTGCTTCTTGACGCGAGAGGCGACGCCTCCGGCGCCATCGTCTCCAAGCTGAACGGCAAACTCGTGAAGACGATGGAGAGCAAGGAAGCCGTGCTGGAGATTGAGACGGACAAGGGCGGCTATACGCTGCCTGCCTCGCAAATCCGCATCGACGACATCTCCGCGCAGATCGGCAAGGATGTCGCGCTGCAGGATATCGAGATCAGCGTTCGCATCGCCGATCCCGAAGACGCCGATCTTGCGAAGATTGAGCAAGCGGCGCAAAGCGCAGGCGCCTTGCAGGTCGCGAAGCCCGTCAGCTTTGAAGTCGAGGCTTCCTATGGCGGTAAAGTCATTAACGTCAGCCGGTTCGGCAGCTACGTCGAACGGAGCGTGGCGTTGCCCGAGGGCATCGATCCGTCCCGCATCACGACGGGCGTCGTGCTGAACGCAGACGGCACTGTCTCGCATGTGCCGACGGTCGTCACGGAGAAGGACGGTAAGTATTATGCCACGATCCGCAGCCTGACCAACAGCGTATACACGGTGATCTGGCACCCGAAAACCTTCGCGGACGTGGCCTCCCACTGGAGCCGGGACGACGTGAACGATCTGGCCTCCAGGCTGGTCTTGAACGGCGCGACGGCAACGGCCTTCGAGCCGAATCGCGGCGTTACGCGCGCCGAGTTCGTCTCGATTCTGGCGCGGGGCTTGGGCCTGCACGTCGAGCAGGGTGCCGGAGCGGCGGCGGCTTACACGGACGTGCCGGCCGGAAGCTGGTATGCGGATGCGGTGCGCATCGCGGCTTCCTACGGTATTGCGGGTGGATATAGCGACGGGACCTTTAAACCGGGCGCATCGATCACCAGGCAAGAAGCAATGGCGATGCTGGCCCGCGCGATGAAGCTGACCGGGTTGTCGGCCGGCAGCGTAAGCTCGTCCGGCGATGTATTGGGCGCGTTCGCCGACGCCTCGGGCATCGGCGCCTGGGCCAAGGACGCAGTTGCGTCTGTCGTGGAAGCCGGGCTGGCGCAAGGCGCGGGCGGCAAGCTGAATCCCGGCGCCGGGATCACCCGCGCGGAGACGGCGGCCATGGCGCATAGGCTGCTGGTGAAGGCGGGTTATATTGACGGTACGTTGTGACGTAGATCGGCATTAAGCCGAACCATAAGGCATCGACAGCAGAGCGCCCCGGCGCTCTGTTGTTGCGTCTGAAGCCAATAAGCGGCGCGGGGTGCGAGACGCCGGATTCGCAGAACGTGGACTGTTTTGCGTTAAGCGATTGTTCAGAAGAGTCAAGTAGAATGGAAAAAGTTGTCGAATTGTGTCTGATAGACATGGAACAGCATCGAGGGGAGATTAACGGATTTGAAAAAATCGTTCGCATGGAAAAAATCCGCGGCAGCAGCCATGCTTGCCCTGCTCGTCGCGCTGACAGCATGGTACGTGACGCCGGCGCAGGCTGCGCAGTGGAGTTTCGCCGAGGGAAGCAGCATTACCGGCCTTAACGTGAACGCGTCGAGCACGGCCATGTATCCGTCGATGATCGATTTTAACGGTAAGCTGTACGCAGGATGGTCGGAGCTTACGGGATCGTCTTATCAACTGCGCGTCAAAAAATATGACGATGCTTCAGGCGGTTGGATATCCGGAGACGATGGCTCTCCGATTAACGTCAAGTCGAGCGACCACGCGCTGAGACCTTCCTTTGCCGTCTACGGCGGGGCGCTGTATGTGGCTTGGGATGAGGGCCAGCCTTCCATCCAGAACATTCGCGTCAAAAAGCTGGTAGACGGCATTTGGAAGTCCGTCGACGGCGGCGGGGCAAACGGCCTGAACATCGATGTCACAAAAAGCGCGACAAATGCGCGATTGGTCGTTTATAAGGACGTCCTCTACCTGTTCTGGGAGGAGGACAACGCGCAGGGGCGCTCGCAGATTCGGGCCAAGAAGTACGCCGGAACCGGCTCGACGTGGACCGCTGCAGACGGCGGCGCGTCGTTGAACGTAAGCAGCTCGGATCTCGGCAGAGACGCGAGTTTGGCCGTTCAGGACGGAAAGCTCTATATGGCGTTTACTGAACTGGACAATAAGGGCGAATTCGCCGTGGTTCATGTCAAGGCATTTGACGGAACGAACTGGACGTTGACCGACAATCCTGTCTCCGGCATTAATGTGAATGCGTCGCAATCCGCGAGCACGCCTTCGCTAGCCGTATACGGCGAGGGAGCGGGACAGCTCTATGTAGCCTGGAACGAGTATGTGGAAAACGCACAGAACCCAGATATGCCTGCAGCCCAGACCCGAGTCAAGAAATGGAACGGCTCGGCCTGGGTGTCGGCTGAAGGCGGATCCTTGAATTACGATCAGGGATACAGCGCTTATAAGGTAAATCTGAGGGCTTACGCAGGCAAGCTTTACGCTGCTTGGTCGGAGGAACCGTCCTACCAGATCCGCGTCAAAGCATACGACGGACAAGCATGGTCCTGGGCGGACGGCGGCTCGGATCAAGGGATCAACAGCAGTCTTGCGAGCCAAGGCATGATGCCGTATCTCGAGGTTCATGCGCGCCCGTCGGGGGATGAACTGTTCGCCGTTTTCATAGAAAACAGCCAGGTTCGCGTCACTCGCATGGCACCGCCCAACGCGGCGCCGACGGCAAGCGCGGTGAACTTCACAGGTACGTTGAAGGAAGGCCATACGCTGACTGGCACGTACGACTATGCGGACAATGAGAATGACGAGCAAGGCACAACGAAATTCAAGTGGTACACGGCAAGTGACAGTGCCGGCACTGCGAAGGTCGAGATCGCTGGCGCAACGTCGGAGCAGCTTCAGTTGACGAACGCGCAGGTCGGCAAGTATATCGTCTTCGAGGTGACGCCGGTCGCGAAGGTCGGCACGATTACTGGTACACCTGCAACGTATGCGAGCGCCGCGCCTGTCGCTGCAAACGCGGCACCGACGGCGAGCGCTGTGAGTTTCACAGGCACGCTGAAGGAAGGCAGTACATTGGAAGGTTCGTACACGTACGGCGATGTCGAAAACGATGAACAAGGCGAGACAACGTTCAAATGGTATACGGCGACCGATGCCGCAGGAACGGCGAAAACCGTGATTGCGGACGCGACTACGAGCTCGCTGCAGCTGACGACCGCGCAGGTCGGCAAGCACATCGTCTTCGAAGTGACGCCGATCTCGCTGGCCGGCACGACGACAGGCACGCCGGTTACCTATACGAGCGCAACGCCTGTCGCAGCGAACGCTGCGCCGACGGCGACCGGCGTACACGCGACCGGCGGCTTGAAGCTGCTGCAGACGCTGACGGGCAGTTACGCGTATGCAGACGCGGAAAATGACGCAGAAGCAGAAGGCGCATCTATCTATCAGTGGTATGTCTCCGACGATGCCGACGGCACGAACAAGACGGCGATCGCGGGCGCTACGGGCAAGACGCTCGTTCTGAAGGCGGCGCAGTACGGCAAGTTCGTAAGCTTCGAAGTAACGCCTGTCGCATCTACGGGAACGGCGACGGGCGCATCCGTCGAGAGTGCCCCGCTCGGACCGGTCGGCGTGCTGAAGGGCGACGTCAACGGCGACGGTTATGTCTCGCCTGCTGACGCGCTGATTGCCAATAAGTACATCACAGGCAAGACGACGTTGACCGACGAGCAGAAGGTCATCCTCGATATGGACGACGACGGCGACGTCGATACGGACGACGCCAAGATCATCCTGGCGATCTATAACGGGGAGAGGAAGTGAGCGGCATGCAGGTTATTCAACGAATGATTAATGGCGGCGGAATCGGCCGTCGTCTGACCGCCGCGCTGCTGACGCTGTGCCTGGCCCTCGGGCTGCTGCCGGCAGCGGCGCAAGCGGCGCCGTACCAACAGTTTAAGGCATCGGCGGCGAATGCAACGGGCCGGGGCGGGGAGACGGTGGACGTCACCGTCTCGCTGCAGCCGAACAGGGTACCGACCATCACCGTATACGAGGGTTTTCGGGCGTACACGCTGCGCGTGCAGTACGATCCGCAGGTGCTGAAGCTGAAGAGCGACGGCATCAAGGACAAGACGGACGCGGCGCACTTCGAATCGGACACGTCGGTGGCGGGCACCGTCTATGTCGCCGCCGATACGTTCGGCATCGGAACTGATGGATTGATCACGGGAACGTCGGACGTCTTCACGCTGACGTTCGAAGTCAGCAAGGACGCGGCGCCTGGGACGACAAACGTCGTACTCGACGAAGGCACTTATACGTATAGCGTGGAGCCTCTTGAAATCCAGAGCTATGCAGATGCGCAAGTGACGATCGAAAACGATGCGCCGATGGCCGGCAGCGTCGCGATCGACGGCACGCCGTCGGTCGGCCAGACGCTGACGGGCAAATACGCCTATGCGGATCGGGAAGGCAATGCTGCAGGCGTCTCGATGTACCAATGGTACGCGGCGTCCGATGCATCGGGCGCGGACAAGACCGCGATCGAAGGCGCGACGGCGATGACGCTGGAGCCGACGGATGCGCTGCTCGGCAAGTACCTGTTCTTTGCGGTGACGCCGGTGGCGGCGGGCGGCGCGACGACGGGCACGGCTGTGCTGAGCGCGGCGGTCGGACCGGTCGACATGGCCCGCGGGACAACGACGGTCGGGATCGGCCGGGTATCGGGTCTGCAGGGAGCGACCGTCGACGTGCCGGTGACGCTGACGGCAGCTTCGGCGAATGTCGGCTCGTACGGGATGAAGGTGGCGTTCGACCCGGCAGCGCTTGAGGTGACGGGCATTGCCGGACCTGGCGGCGAGCTGTTCGACAGCGGCTACGATAATGAAGACGGCTGGCTGAGAGCGGCCTGGGCCGACCTTACAGGCGGCGACAAGGCGCTCAAGGTTGGAGACAAGCTGTTTACGGTGACGTTTAAAATCAAGACGGATGCAGCGTACGGCAACTATGCGCTGAAGGTCGCCGACGAGGCGGATCTGCGGCAGTTCACGGTGACGGACGCTTCGGCATACGAGACGGTGAAGACGCTGACGGCGGGCGGGGTCGAGGTGTACGCGCCGTCGACGGCGCAGCCGGACAAGGAAATCATCTACGTTGACGTGAAGGATGCCGGCGCTGCGAGCGGCGGCGCGGTCGCCAAGGCGCAGATCGAGCGCACGAAAAAAGCGGACGGCACGAAGAGCGACAAGGTCGTGCTGACGGCGGACCAGGCGAAGCAGACGGTGGCAAGCATCATCGCCGCGGGTTCGAAGATGGCGAACATCATCATTCCGGATACGAAGGACGAAGTGTCCGAAGTGAACGTGACCGTGCCGAAGGATGCGGGCCAACTGATCCGGGACGCTAAAATCGGACTCGGCATCGTGACGGACAACGTGAAGGTACAGATCCCGGCGGCGTCGCTGCAGGACTTCACGGACGAGCTGTACTTCCGGTTCGTGCCGATCAAGAGCGAGGCCGGCAAGCAAGAAGCCAAGGCGCGCGCTGAAAAGGATGCGGCCGTGAAGGCGGCGGCAGGCGAGCTTGGCGTCACGGTCGTCGGCCGTCCGATGACGATCGAAACGAACCTGCAGGGCCGCGAAGTCACGTTGGTCATGCCGCTGAAGGGTGTAACGCTGAGCCAGGCGGAGCTTGCGAACCTGGGGATCTACGTCGAGCATAGCGATGGCACGAAGGAGTTGCTGCATGGCAAGCTCGTCACGTACAATAGCGGCGTGCAGGGCATTGAATTCAAAGTGAACAAGTTCAGCACGTTCACGCTCGTGAAGACGGCGGGCGAGGCACATGAAGCATATGTTCAAGGCTATGCCGACGGCACGTTCCGTCCGGAGCGGACGATTACGCGCGCCGAGATCGCGGCGATCCTGGCGCGGACCGTGACGCTGCCTGCTACGACGGCCGACATCGCATACGGCGACGTGGCGAGTGGCTACTGGGCTAAGAACGTAATTTCGTCGGTAACGACGATGGGACTGATGAAGGGCTACGCGGACGGCACGTTCGGCGCGGAGAAGCCGATCACGCGCGCCGAGCTGGCGAGCCTGGCGGCGAAGCTGATGGACGGCACGATTGCCGGTGGCGATGCAGGAAAGGGATTCACGGACACCGCGGGCACGTGGGCGGAATCGGCGATCAAGCAAGTCCAAAGCGCCGGCATCATCAAGGGTTATGAGGACGGCAGCTTCCGTCCGGGCAAGCCCGTGACCCGTGCAGAGGCGGTCGCGATCGTGAACAAGCTGCTCGGACGCAGCGCGGCGGCAGCCTTAGCTGCCGAAGCCGCGGCCGTATCGCCGTGGCAGGATGTGCCGGCCACGCACTGGGCTTACGGCGATATCCTCGAAGCATCGATTGCGCACGGCTATACGACAAGCGCCGAGGGCGCTGAGCAGTGGATTTCCGGCAACTGATCATAACACGTTAAAGAGTGGACCGAGCGTCGTTTTTACGGCGTTCGGTTTTTTTATCGCAGCTTGTACTAATTCGGCACAAATGGCGAAGAAGTCCCGGATAGAACTACATTCGTGCGGCGGACAGGCAGGGTGGGCGAAGAGGTCCCGGATAGAACTACATTCGTGCGGCGGACAGGTAGGATTGGTCGAAGAGGTCCCGGATAGAACTACATTCGTGCGGTGAGCAGGCAGGAGGGTCAAAGAAGTCCCGGATAGAACTACATTTGTGGGGCGGACAGGCAGGATGATCGAAGATGTCCCGGAGAACTACATCGACGCGGCAGATACAAAATGGGCAAGAGGCTGCAGGATGGCCCGATGCAGCTCCGAGCTCACGCATACGCTCGCACGAGTCACAATAATGCTATCTCGGTCACCGTTGTAGATAGATGGCGTACCGGGGCGGACTGTACAATGACATCACAGACCAAACGTAAGGAACGTGATGGAGATGGAGCAGGCCACGCCAACCGTGCCGGCCGCGATCAAGAAGCGCAAAGCGGTTAAGGCCAAGACGCTGAATCAGGGCTATTGGAAAAGGTACGGCGTGTTTTACCTGATGATGGCGCCGGCGTTGATCGTATTGATCGTCAATAACTATATTCCGATGGCAGGCGCGCTGATCGCGTTCAAGCAGATGACGTACCAGTCTCCAAGCTTCATCGAGAATTTTATGGACAGTCCGTGGGTCGGCTGGGGCAACTTCAAGTATTTGTTCGCGAGCAGCGACGCCTGGGTCATCACGCGCAACACGATGGCGTACAACGCGGCGTTCATCGCCCTCAACACGATCATCGGCGTCGGGATCGCGATCGCGCTGAACGTCATGCGCAACCGGACGCTGTCCAAGCTGCATCAGACGGTCCTCTTCCTGCCCTACTTCATGTCGTGGATCATTCTCTCGTATCTCGTGTACGCGTTCCTCAATCCGGACATCGGCATCCTGAACAAGTTTGTCCTGCCGTGGTTCGGCGCCCAGCCGATCGACTGGTACTCGGATTCGAAATGGTGGCCCGTCATCCTGCCGCTCGTCAACACGTGGAAGGGCATCGGCTACTACGCGGTCATCTTCCTCGCGGCGATCGTCGGCATCGACAACGAATATTACGAAGCCGCCCATATGGACGGCGCGACCAAGTGGAGGCAGATCTGGACGATCACGATTCCGCTCATCCGCCCGGTCATCATCACGATGACGCTGCTGCAGATCGGCCGCATTTTCTACGCGGACTTCGGCTTGTTCTTCCAGGTGACGCGCAATGCCGGTGCGCTGTACGACAAGACGCTGGTCATCGACACATACGTGTATCAGGGCTTCCTCGTCTCGGGCGATATCGGGATGTCCTCGGCGGCCGGCCTCTATCAGGCGGTCATCGGCTTCATCCTCGTGCTGACCGCGAATCTGGTCGTCAGACGCATCAGCAAGGACGACGCCTTGTTCTAGGCGCCCGCCGCCCGCGATTACAGAAGGAGGAACCTATCCATGGCAACCAGCGTCATCCGAAAACGCAAGTTCAACGCGAACGAAATCTCCGCCGGCACCAACGCCGTGATTAATACGGTCTTCTGGATTTATAGCGCGCTCTGCGTCATCCCGCTGCTTATCGTCGTGGCCGTCTCGCTGTCCGACGAACGCACGGTAACGGTCGAAGGCTATAACATCTGGCCGAAAAAATTCAGCCTGGGCGCCTACGATTTTCTGCTGAACGACTGGAAGCCGATCGTCCATTCGTACGGCGTGTCGATCTTCGTCACCGTCGTGGGCACGCTCGTCGCGCTCTCCATCATGACGCTGTACGCGTACCCGATCTCGCGGCGGGACTTTAAGCACCGCGGCATCTTTTCCTTCATCGTGTTCTTCACGATTCTGTTCAACAGCGGACTCGTGCCGTTCTACCTGACTTACAAGCAAGGGCTCCATCTGCAAAATACGCTGCTCGTCCTCATGCTGCCGATGTTCGTCCAGGGGTTTTTCGTCATCCTGATCCGCACGTTTTTCTCGGGCTCGATCCCGCCGGCGCTTATCGAATCGGCCAAGATCGATGGAGCTGGGGAGCTTCGCACCTTCGCCCGGATCGTGCTGCCGCTGTCGCTGCCCGTGCTCGCCTCGGTCGGACTGCTGTGCACGCTGAATTATTGGAACGACTGGTTTCTGAGCCTGCTTTTCATCAACCAGGACGGACCGATGAGCATCCAATTTCGCATGTACAAGACGCTGCTCGATATCGCATACTTAAGCTCTAACTCCCAGGCGTACTCGGCGATCATGCAGGCGAATCCGAACTTCCGGATGCCGAGCGAGACCGCCCGGATGGCGATGGCCGTCGTCGGGATCGGGCCGATCATCTTCATCTATCCGTTTTTCCAGCGCTACTTTGTCCAAGGGCTCACCGTCGGCGCCGTCAAGGGCTGACCCGATCCGGCCGTCGCCCCGCGCGGCGGCTGCCGGGCCCATCGTGCAGGCTGAACCCGGTTACCGGCCGGTTCACGCATATACAGCTTTACTCACTATGAAAAGGGAGGCAATACCCATGTTCGTACAAACCAAGCTCGGCAAGTCCGCGCTCGCCCTCGCGGCGCTCTCCGTCGTGCTCGCAGGCTGCGGCGGCAACAACGACAACAATAAAGGCGCCGACGCGTCTTCGTCGTCCTCGGCCTCAGCTTCGCCTAAGGCGTCCGCCAGCGAATCCGCATCGGCGAGCGCTTCCGCCTCCGCGTCTCCGTCCGCCGCGGCATCGGACCTCAAGGAATACAAGCTGACGCTGTATCTCCCCGGCACGCCGCCCAAGGACGAAGCGAAGGTCGAAGCCGAGATCAACAAATACCTCAAGGAAAAAATCAACGCGACGCTCGATATCAATCTGGTCGACTGGGGCCAATGGGATAACAAGATGAATCTTGCAATCGCTTCCCGCGATCCGATGGACATCATCTTCACCGCCAGCTGGAACGGCCACGCGACCAACGTCGCCAAAGGCGCCTTCCTGCCGCTGAACGATCCGAACGGCAAATACGGCAACCTGCTCGAAAAGTACGGCCAGGACATTCTGTCCACGCTGCCCGATGCGTTCCTGACGGGCGCCAAGATTAACGGGTTCAACTACGGCATCCCGACGAACAAGGAGCTCGCCGAGCAGGGCGGCATCATCTTCCGCAAGGATATCGCCGACGAGCTGGGCGTCACCGACCAGCTGATGGCGGCCAAGACGATTGCGGACCTCGAGCCCGTCCTCGCCAAGGTCAAGGCCGAGAAGCCCGAGATGACGCCGGTGTTCCTGCGCGACGGGGATAACTTCAACGCGCACTACTTTGCCAAGTACGACTTCCTGGGCGACAATACGATCGAAGGCGCGATCATGAAGGACGGCGACGAGACGACGGTCAAGCCGCGCAACGAGCTGCCGCGCTACAAGGAGACGCTGGAGATTACCCGCGATTTCTTTAAAAAGGGATATATCAACAAAGACGCGGCCACGACGCAGCTGAGCGGCAACGACGCGATGAAGAAGGGCAACGTGTTCATGATGACCTCGGCGCTCAAGCCGGGCAAGGACGCCGAGACGGCGAACGCGACCGGTCTCGCAGGCAAGCTGGCGCAGGTCGCCATGACGGAACGCACCGTCGCGACGAGCGACACGGCCGGCTCGATGCTCGGGATCTCCACCACGTCCGGCGATCCGGAGCGCGCGATGATGTTCATCGACCTGCTGCACACCGACAAGTACCTGAACAATCTGCTCAACTTCGGTATCGAGGGAGATCACTATACCAAGAACGGCGAGATCATCACGCCGACCGACAATACGGGTAACTACGCGATCGGCGCGACCTGGATGCTGGGCAGCCAATTCCTGAACTACGTCTGGAACACGGAAGCGCCGGACAAGTGGGAGCAGTTCAAGAAGTTCAACGAAGGCGCTCACAACTCGCCGGGCCTCGGCTTCACGTTTAACGCGGAGCCGGTCAAGTCGCAAGTATCCGTCGAGTCCAACATCCGCAAGCAGTACGACCCGGGCCTCGACACCGGCTCGATCGATCCGGCTAAGGCCGACGAGTATTACAAAAAGCTCAAGGCGAACGGCCTTGACGCCATTATCGCCGAGAAGCAGAAGCAACTGAATGCGTTTCTGGGCAAGTAAATCGTAGATTGGCAAAGGAAAGCCGCCGGCGCGGAAGCGCTCGGCGGTTTTGCTGCGGAGCGCGGAAAATGTCGCTTCCGGGAGAACGCTCGTTCTGGAAAATTCAAGTTGACAGGCCGCGCCGATCTGCTGATACTTTAGAATATACCGCTTGCTTATCTTTCGAAGAAAGGAAGCTATTCAAAAGTGAAAGGGCTTACAAAATATGTGGGCGGCATATCCATCCATAATAAGATTTTTATTGCGAACCTGCTGATCATCGTGTTTTTTATATCGAGCCAATCGATCGTCACCAACAACATCTCGCAGAAAGCCATCATCGAGAAGGCTGTCAACGATTCCTCGCGGGAACTTGTGCTGATCAGGAATAACCTGCAAACGCTATTATCGACGATCGAAGACTATTCCAAAATTTTGGCCAGCGATTATCGCTTGCAAAACGTGCTTTATAACGACTTGCTGTTGAATAACGATTCCTATGCGCACAAGCCAGTGGCAGGACTCAGCAACCTTTCCATGAATAAAATTCTCTCCGAAACGATCAGCAACATCGTGGAGCCGAACACGAAAATCAAAGCAGTAAGCATTCTGACCGCCAATCGTCAATGGGTGGACGTGGGCTTTGCCGATAATGAATACGCCTCCCGCCTGTTCGGCGACGGGGACGAGCGCGCGGATCGTTTCTACTTGCCCGTCTGGACCGGTCTGATCCGCTTCAAATTCAGGTACGAGGGAGAAGACAACGTATTTGCGGTATCCAAGACGGTCGTTCACAAAGATACGGGAAAAACGATCGGACGCGTTTTTTTGTACGTCAAAGAAGACGTCATCACTTCGATCTATGAGGAGGGAAAAAACCATAAGGGCGGACAGTTTTACATCCTAGACGCAGAGGGCAGCATCATTTCCGCCAAAAACAAAGATTTGCTGTACCGTAAATTCGACGAAGCGTTCTCCATCTCCATTCCCGACTTCGGACAAAAAGACGTCAGCTTTACGCAAACCAGCGGCAGCAAGCGGATGCTCGTATCCACGCAGCGCTTCACACCGCTCCAATGGACGATCGTAAGCACGATTCCGATCGACGAGATCACGCTGGAACGCAAGAAAATCAACCAGTTGATCATTGGGATCGGCGCCGTATGTTTGCTGCTCGCATTGATCGTTTCCTTTTTGCTGTCCCGTTCGATTACGCGTCCCATTTTTCGCCTTGCCAAGACGATGCGAGAGATTCGGACGGGCAAGATGCAGGTCAGAAGCGCGTACCAATCCAGAGACGAGATCGGGTATTTAAGCGACGGGTTCAACAATTTAATGGATCGCATTGAAGCGCTGATGGCCGAGAACACGGAGAAGCAGAAAACGAAGGCCGAGATCGAATTTAAATTGCTGCAATCCCAGATCAAGCCGCATTTTTTTTACAATACGGTCGAAACCATCATCTCGCTCATCAAGCTGAACATGGGGAGAGAAGCGATAACGGCAGCGCAATACATGGCGGAATTTTATAAAGTTTCGCTAAGCAACGGGAACGATATTATTTCGATCAAAGACGAGATGCGTTTAACGGCAAGCTACCTGGAAATTCAGCAGCTGCGTTACGTGGAATATATGGCGTATACGATGGAGATCGACGACGAGATCATGACCTATTCCATTCCGAAGCTGACCTTGCAACCTCTCGTGGAAAATGCGATCTATCACGGACTGAAGATGAAAAGCGAAAAAGGATTTGTGCGTATCGGGGGGCGGCGAGTGGGCGAAGACGTGCACATCGAAATTTTCGACAACGGGGTCGGCATGCGCGAAGATCAAATCCAGGCGATGATGACCAAGGAAAGAAGCGGATTCGGATTCAGGAGCGTAGCCGACCGGATCCGCATGCTGTACGGAGACCGATACGGGCCGAAAGTGGAAAGCGAGTATGGCGCCTTCACGAAGATAACGATCGTATTGCCTCTGAGACGTCTATAGCGCGTTGCGCGAACCGTTAAGCTAACGTTACGACTACCCGCTCCGGGCGGGGAACAGGAGGATCGGTCATGTATAAGGTGCTTATCGTAGACGACGAGTATTACTTCAGGCAAGCCTTGAAAATATCGCTTCCATGGACGGACCTGGGCTTTCAGATTGCCGGGGAAGCGAAAAACGGGGCGGAAGCGCTGGCACTCCTGCCCGAGTTACAGCCCGATGTCGTGCTGGTCGATATGAATATGCCGATCATGGACGGCATCGAATTTATCCAAAAAGCGAAGCAGCGGGATCAGGATACGAAATTTATGGTGCTGTCGGGACACAGCGAATTTGTCTATGCCAGGCAAGCCGTACATCTGGGCGTGTTCGATTACGCGCTGAAGCCGATTAACGAGGGTGAGCTCAGGGGCTCCCTGCTGGGCATGAAGGAACAGATTCGAACGGAGCGCATGGGCCGGATGGAGCTTGAGGATCTGAGGAAGCAAGCGAGAGACAGCTTGCCTGTCTTAAAAGAGCAGGTGCTGAACGGTTTGCTCCAGGGGAACGGCCAGGCGGCAGCGGCGGCGTCCGGTCAGGAGCGGTTGGCATCCCTCGGAATCGAGCTGAAGGGGCCCTATTATGCGGCGGTCGCGATCGATCTGGACCCTTGCGACGATTGGAATCGCGAAGAGGACCCGCTGGCGCGCAAGGCTGCCGTTCAGGCGATCGCGCAGCGCGAGATGGAGAGCGCATACCCGTGTGCCGTCTGCCGCGATTATGAGGACCGTCTCGTCCTCGTCGTCGGATCGCCGGACGGCTCGTCCGACGCACTGGAAGCCATGTGCAGAACGATTCGCGACAAGGTTCGCGAGCTGCCGTGCTCGGCCACGATCGGGATCGGGGGCGCCTGCCGATCGTTGGCTGCGATCTCGGGTTCTTACAAGGAAGCGCTGCTTGCCTTGAAGCGCAGGTTTGTAATGGGGGGCGACGAAGTATTCGCGTATGCCGCAGCGCCGGAGACCGGCATGAACGTCAGTTTGTTACCGGTGGAAAAAAGGAGCGGTTTGCTGATGGGCATGCGCGTCGGCAACCCGTCCGAGACGGAAGCGTGGCTTGTGGATTTTTTCGGGCATGTCCGCGCCAAGCAGGCCTCGATCGAAATGCTGCTGCTCGCCGGCATGGAGATCGTATCGACTTGCGCGGAGTTTCTGGCCGAAGCGTCGCAAAGTTTCGAGGACGTGTTCGGGCAGGAATCGCAGCCCGATATGCTTCAGCGCGTGCAGCAGATGAAAACCTTGAACGAGCTGGAAGGCTGGATTCGTGCCTTGATATTAAAAGTAATGAACCATGTGCATCGCCGCAAACCGAATCGTTCCGCCAAAGTCATCGAGGAAGTTAAAGCGTACATTGCGAGTCACTATGGGAATGAAGAGCTGAGAATCGAAGATATCGCCAAAAGCGTACATATGAATTACAACCATCTCTGCTTTGTGTTCAAAAAGGAAACGACGGTCACCATTAACGACTATCTGACCGAAACGCGGATCATGAAAGCAAAGGAACTGTTCGACCGGGGGGATACGGTCATCCAGGTCGTAGCCGCGCGGGTGGGATACGCGGATGCCAATTATTTCGGGAAGTGTTTCAAAAAGTATATGGGAATTCCCCCGAGCAAGTATATCAACAAGATGGGTTAAAGCTCGTTCGAACGAAACGGGATGAAGCAGGCCGACGCCGCGCTTCATCCCGTTTTCGTTTTGGCAGTAGGCACCCCACTGGTCGCCGATTGTTGCGCTGGTTCGCGGCACTGGGGGTTGGGCGAAGAGGCGCTGTACGACGCCACATGGCGGGATAGTGGCGCCGGTCGGGCGAAGAGGCGCTGTACGACGTCACATGGCGGGATAGTGGCGCCGGCCGGGGCGAAGAGGCGCTGTACGACGCCACATGGCGGGACAGTGGCGCCGGTCGGGGCGAAGAGGCGCTGTACGACGCCACATGGCGGGACAGTGGCGCCGGCCGGGGCGAACCGTGGCGATCAGGCTGAAGGTTGCGACAGTTTCATTTTTTGCCGTTAATTTTACTTCCGGGCCGAGAATAATCTCTGTACTAAAATTGGGAAGATTCGTAAGATGAATTCAAGGTTGATATCGCTTTCAAAGACGCGTCAACTTTAAGAAGAGGTCGATACGCAGGGGAGGCAAACGATGAAAAACAATTCAATGGCAAAGGCTGCGATCCTTATGGCGGGCGCTTTGCTGGTACTGTCGGCATGCAGCGGCAAAAATGAAAACAACAACAGCAAGCCGTCCGACAGCCCGTCGGTCGCGGCGGGGAGTTCGGAAGCAGCCACGGAAACCGCCAAGGAAAGCGCGGGGACGGACGGCAAAAAGATCAAAATGAGGGTCATTACCATTACGACCGACGAGAATCGCAACAACATCATGGATAAGTATATTAAGCCGAAGATTGCGGAAGCGCTGCCGAATCTGGAGGTCGAATTCGAGCCCGGCGGCGGCGGCGAGGATATGGCGAACAAATTAAAAACGCTAAACGCGTCGGAGGATATGCCGGACGTTTTCTGGAACGACGCAGGCTACTTCACGCCGCTGAAGAGCACGGGCAGCATTATGGACCTCACCTCCTACATCTCCAATGACGGCTTCCTGAGCAAGTATGCGGTGCCGGATGCGCTGAAGCATGTCGATGGCAAGATTTACAGCCTTTCTTCGGGGGCGGACACGTACTTTACGCCGGTGATCTTCTACCATAAAGATATGTTCGAGCAAGCCGGGGTCAAGGCGCCCGCTACGTTCGACGAGTTCCTCCAAATCTCGAAGACGCTCAAGGGCAAAGGCATGGTGCCGGCGGTTACGCCCGGCAAGGACGGATGGGGAGTGAAGCTCTTCATGCTGCAGCAGATGATCCAGATCGGCGATCCGCAGGCGATGGCGGACCTCGTGAGCAACAAAACGAACTTCGACAACCCATCCGTCCAGGAGGGAGCGGCCCGAATCGAGAAGATGGTCAAGGAAGGCGTGTTCCCGGACGGCATCGCCAACCTGGATTACGGACCGGCGATGGAGATGTTCACTTCCAAGAAGGCGGCGATGCTCATGATGTTCACTTGGGAGCTGCCGAACCTCGCCAAGGACGAGACGGTCGACTTCTTCCCGTTCCCGGCCGCGAGCGACAAATACGACCCGACGAAGAACGTGCAGTTCTGGGGCTCCCCGCTTAACGGCTACGCGGTCAGCGGTAAGACGAAGCATCCGGAAGAAGCGGTCAAGCTGGCCGAATTCCTCGCCATGGCGGACGCGCTTTACTTCGAGACGACCGGAGCGCCGATCGCCCTGCAGACGGGCAACACGCCCGCGGACAAGAGCCCGCTGATGCAGAAGTTCGTGGACTGGTACAATCCGATCCCGAACAAGATCGCTTCGATGGCCCTGAATTCGCTGGATGCGCGTACTTCGGCAGAGATATCCACGGAAGGCGCTAACCTGCTGACGGGCGAATATGCCGCCCCGGATTTCAACAAAGCGATGAACAAGATCTGGAGCGAGAACACGTGGTTTGACAATTAACGGACCGGCAACAGCTAATCCCCCTCGGCGAGCCCGCGGGGGGTTAGACATAAATTAAACGGTGGAGAGCGCTATGAACAAGTATTTCAGCACCAAGTTATCCATATTCGTGTTTACCGCGCCGGCCTTGCTGTTGTTTACTGTATTCTGCGTATACCCGCTGCTTCCGGAGATTTGGATGAGTTTGCACAACCATGACGGCTTTCGCAATCTGGGTTTTGTCGGATTGGATAACTACAGGGAAGTGCTGTCGACGCCTTCCTTTTGGACCGCTCACAAAAACACATATCTTATCGTAGCCATATCGTTGCTGCTGGGGCTGCCCCTTTCCATGATGCTCTCGCTTTTTATGGACGTGCAAACGCCAAGGCTTCGCCGCTTTTTTAAGACGGCGGCCATGTTTCCCGCGATCCTGTCGGTTACGGTCGTGGCCCAGATTTGGCTTGCGTTCTATGAGCCGAACTGGGGACTGTTCAATAGCATCCTTCATTCCATCGGACTAAGCGACTGGACGCACTCGTGGCTGACGGAAAAGAAAACGGTCATGCCGAGCATCGGGCTGTCGTTCCTGTGGCAATATATCGGACTGAATGCCATCCTGTTCTATACGGGAATCAAGACGATTCCCAAAGACTATTACGAAGCGGCCTTGCTCGACGGCGCCAGCTTTGCGCAGGTGTGCCTGAAGATCACGATCCCCCTGCTGCAAAACGTCATCAAGTACGTATTGATCCTTTCAACGCTAGGCTCGATGGCCTTCTACTCGCATGTGCGCGTCATGACGGCCGGAGGACCCGGGGATACCTCGAGAACCGTCATCTACCAGATGTACTATACGGCGTTCGACACTTCCCAGTTCGGCAAAGGGACCGCCATTGCCGTGCTCTTCATTATTCAATGTCTCGTGATCTCGTTCGTCATCCAGCGGTTTGTGGCGAGAGGGAAGCTGGAGTTCTAAGCTAGGGAGTGATTTTTCTGAAAGTGTTGAGTCGCGTATTTTGGGTGGTCGTCGGCTGCACGTTTTTGTTTCCCCTGTATTGGATGGTAACGATGGCCTTAAAGTCGAAGAACGAAGCTTACGCCAATCCCTTCGGCATTCCGACCTCTTGGGACTGGCTGAACTTTGGCGAAGCCTTGTCCAAATATCATTTTTATACTTACTTCCAGAACAGCCTAATCTATACCGCAGGGACGATCTTGCTCACGCTGACGACCGGCAGCATGCTGGCCTATTGCCTCAGCCGGATGCAGTGGAGATTCAACTCGGCGGCGCTGTTCTATGTATCGTTAGGGCTGATCGTGCCGATCGAAGTCGTCGTCATCCCTTTGTTTCAGCTGATCAAGACGCTTCATATTAAAAATAGCTATCTCGGTCTCATCCTGCCGTATTCGGGATTCGCGATCGCGTCCTGCGTACTCATGCTGTATGCGTTCCTGCGCTCGTTGCCGAAGGAGCTGGAGGAAGCGTCATGCATCGACGGAGCCAACGTGTACCAGACCTTTTTCAAAATTATATTTCCGATCGTCATGCCGGCGCTCATGACCCAATGCGTGCTCATCTTCATCCGCATATGGAACGAGTTTCCGCTCGCATTCATCATTGCTTCCAAGGACCAGTTCCGTCCGCTCACCGTCGGCTTGCTTAGTTACTTCGTTAACGTAGGGGTTGCGGATTGGGGACTGATCGGCGCCAGCATGCTGCTGTCCAGCCTGCCGATGATCATCGTATATCTGATCGGCAACGAAAAGATCGAAAACGCTTTGACGGCGGGGGCTATACTTAAGTAATGAAGCCATGAGAGGTACAAGAGACACCGCCCAGGTGTCTTTTTTTGCGTCCGAACCGTATCCCGTCCATCATCCCGAAAATATTCCTTATGCACGAACAATCGTCTCTGGGATTATGAGCGGATGCTAAGTATCATTGTTGGTGGCGCTTCCAATGGTGGTGAGGCGCGGATCGCTCAAACGCTGTATAGCAGCGCACAACTAGATAACATCAAGCTGAACGATAGAAGGACGGAGGGGAGACGGTTGTAGGGATTCTAAATTTATACGGTCTAATTCCTGTCGCGTCAATTGAAAAACGCACGGTTCCCGAATGCATCCACGACGAAATAGATGTCTGCCCTCGGAAAAATACTGCAAGTAAACGCACAAGCATCTGCATGGAGATCAAAGTAGGGTTCAACTATAATAAGTGAGAAATTTGAAAGCGCTTTTATTCATCATTTCCAAGGAGGTTATGAAAGTGAGAAAAAGAGTATTAATTTGGAGCATGACTTTGGCGATGCTATTTTCCATGCTTCCATTTTCAGGGAAGGTGGTCGCTGCTGGTGGCAATTCACCCGGTGCCACTATCTATGTTGCTACAACCGGCAACGATAACACAGGGGACGGAACACAATTAAAGCCGTACAAAACGATTGCCAAAGCAAAAGCAGTCGTAAGGACGCTGCCCAAGACCGGCGGCGATATCGTCGTTCAAATCGCAGATGGATTTTATTCGCTTGATGACACCCTGGTTTTTAACAAGGACGATTCTGGAAGCGCAGCCAGTACGATTCGCTATGAGGCGGCGCCAGGTGCGAAGCCGGTAATCAGCGGCGGCGATATGCTGGAAAAAGGCGTATGGACAGAAGCTGTCGGCCTTACTCAGACTGGCGGCTTGAAAGCGTATAAAACGACGCTGAACCGTAGCGACAAGCTGCGAGCAATCTATGTCAACGATAAGCGCGCCAACATGACGGTGAGCCCGCAGGTCGCTTCGGGAAACAGAACCGTCACCGGCACGCCCACGGTCAGCTTTAACGGTACCGATAATCCTTGGGCGTGGCAGAACGGGAGCAACATCCGGGCGGCTATCGTATTCGATGCCAGCGTAGGTCTGACGACGGAAACGAAAAATCCGCAAAACATCGAAGCCGAAAGCGTTGGCGGCTCCACCGCCAGATGGGCGCGGCCTTTTGTTACCTTCGCTTCGATCGAACAAGCTCCGGCAGCCAGCAACAAGCCGGGCGGCGTCATGCTTCGTTTTCAGATGCCGTATGCGGCGATTTCACAGTCTTTGAGCAATAACACGCAATACAATCCAGGCAACAATCAAGTCATCCGCAATGCGTTCGAATTTTTAAACAAACGCGGAGATTTCTATTTCGATCAAGCGGAAAGCACGCTTTATTACATCCCGCTAGAGGGCGAGGATATCAATACCGCCGACGTAATCATTCCAAGGCTTGAGACGGTCGTCGATATCAAGGGGACCCCTGTAGGAGATCGGTTGAACCCTGTTGCAGGCTCGGATAACGGGCGTGTCAAGAACATCACCTTCGACGGGCTGACGTTTGCCCATACCGACTACAAACTGACTGAATTGACGGGCACCTATACTTATAGCGACGGATCGGGTCCGGTAACGACCAGTTCCCGCGGCTTCGCGTCCGTTCAGGGCGCGATCGTGAACACCGCTTACTTCCCGAGCAGCATTAACTGGCATGAGACATTCTACCGGAGTTATGACATACCGCCGGCTGCTGTAAGGATCAACGCGGCAAGGAATATCAAAGTGCTGAACGGCGAGATCGGACTTGCCGGATTTATCGGCATCCATGTGGAAAACGATGCCAAGGATATCGAAATTACCGGCAACTATATCGTAGATACGCTCGCTTCCGGTATTGTCATCGGACATCCGCAGCATATCTATGAAAACGATCAGGCGGGCTTGCATGAATCCAGCGCCTCAGCCTCCGGCACGCCAATCAAGAATTGGGCTGGCGTCGACAAGGAAAAATTCGCGGCGGGTACGGAAGCCGTGCCGGAAAATATTTATATTACAAATAACTTTTTGTACCACACTTGCTATGGATTCCCGGGCGCCAACGCACTGGCTTCTTTTTACACCACGAACATGCAGGTGCTGCACAACTACATTTACGACACCACCTACGGCGCTATGAGCATCGGCTGGGGCTGGGACGAGTATGACGGGTTCGGCTTTACCGCCCAGGGCACCAACAAGACCGGCGGCCCTTACCACGGTACGAGTGAAACGAGTCTGGCAAGGTCCAAAGATATCTCTACGACCTCAAGAAACAACAAAATCAACTACAACCGGATAGAGGAAATTTGCACGGTCGTTAATGACTCCGGCGCGATTTACTCTCTGGGACGTCAGGGCGATCCGGGTACTTTGCCGGGCGGAGGAACATGGGATACCGTCAACAACTTGACAAATGCCGCTGTCACCGACCCTGCGAATAACTGGAATCCTGACAACTGGACGAATTTCACGGAGATGAACTACAACTTCCTTAATCCGAATCCGACGGATAAACCGACGTCCTCCAACAACTGGACGAACGGGTTCCATCCCGACGAAGGCAGCACGTTCATCAAGTTTATTGGCAACGTCGTGCAGTCCAAGCTCTCCTATGCTCCGGGACAAAGCCGTCTGTATGAGTTCAACAACTGGAAGCGTAAAAGCGATATGTATTCTGTCGGCGGTTATGTGGACGGGGATAACAACCAGAACGGCGCTCCCCGGATTACGCTTGACAATTACAAAAGCGTAGACCGCATCTGGCCGGTTGAAGGCAATGATATCGTTTTGAATTCGGGTCTTGCAAACGAATACACGGATATGATTCCGAACAGCCTCATTGCCGATACCGAGTTTGAACTGGCCTCCAACGTTATTCTGGGCAAAGGCGATAGGCTGAACCGCAGAGGTCTGCTGAAAGCTGAAGATACGGTTTGGCTCGCGCCTGCGAACACGACTGTCTTCAATGAAAGCGCTGCGCAGAAAAAAGCTGCCGGCAACGCGAAGACAATCAACGCTCCGACTGCTGCGGGAGCATACAAACTATATATCGTGTATGGAGACGGCACCCCGACGGCCACTTCCAAGTATACGGTATACGTCGACGCAAGCGCGTCAACGGCCAATGTCGACGAGGGGCAAAATTACGAAGTTTCGGCGGTACAGCCTCTTAAACTGACGTTGAATGGCAGCGGCAACACCTTTACGCTTAACGGCAACCCCGTGACGAGCGGGTACCAAATCGCCACCGAAGGAAGCTGGACTTTGGTAGTCAGCACGCCGACGGTGCCGAATTCCCAAACCATCAACTTTACGACCACCGTATCGGAGGCCAACAGACTGCTCCCGGCCGAGGTGTCGGTAGCTCCAGGCGGGAAAGTCAGGTTTGCGTACGATTTGGACGACGCCTCAAAACAGATCTGGATATCCTCGTCGAGTGACGGAAACTTTGTTGAAAGCAACAAAGAAACAAAGGCCTCCGGCAACATGATCGAGATGACAGCGCCTCTGCTGCCCGGTCCATACATTATTTATGTACGGTCAAGTGAAGGCGATGTACTCAGCCAGTCGCATGCTCGTATTGTGGTGCGCGATCTGACGCCTGTCGATATTCCTCGAAACGGTCTTGACTTATGGCTCAAAGCCGATGAAGGCGTGGAAAAAGACAGCAACGGAAACGTGACCGGATGGTCAAATATGGGAAGCGTCCCGGCGAAGCTTGCCCCGGCAAACGTCCCCGGCAGCGGCGGCGATAATCTTGGAATACCAACCGGTAATCCCACGCTGAAGAACGATGTATACGACTATGTAGATTTCGGCGCGATGTCAAGGCCGCTTAAAGCTGCCGGCTTTAAAGATTATAACGGCAAAACGCAGATGACGATCTACGCGCTGGCTAAACCGACAGCCACGGCCAACAACTCCAGCGATCAAAGCGGCCTTGTGTATTTCGGTTTGAACGAGGCTTACCAAACCTGGGCTGCCAACAGCGGCTGGAGCGGTATCAATCTGGGTCTGGGAACAGACAGAGTTAACATCCGCTTTGGTAATACGGACGGTAGCGTATCGGGCGGCGGGCAGCAAATTGCAACCTCTGCCACTAACGGTCTGGTCAGCGTTCGGGCACAGCTGAACGGAAACAATCGATCCGTTTTTGTTAACAACAGCGTCATAGGCACCCCTGGAACCAATGCTAAGGGCCTTTTGGGGAACAGCTCGGATCTGGGCGTAGGCTACACGATGTCGGCTGCAACTCCCTACCGCTTCCAGGGCCGAGTCTTGCAGATTCTCATCTACGACAGAGTGCTGACTGCAGACGAAGTCACGAAAATAGAAACCTATTTTAACGAGGTCAAAGCCGGCCGCGGCGGACCTGCGAATCCAGTTGTCGCATCGGTCGACAAAACGCTCCTGACCGGGTTGATTGCGGACGTCGATGGCTTGGACAGCACGATTTACACAAGCGATTCATGGAACACTTTCGCAACCGCATTAAGCGAAGCCAATAGTGCCGTCTCCAATAGCGGGATCGAGCAGCAAGCGGCGGACAATTCGTATTACGCGCTGCGCAACGCATTCAAAGCGCTTGTGGCGACCGGCACGATTGAGCCGACCGCGGCTAGCTTTGACAAGAATGTCGCCAATCAGGCGAACGTGACGACCGTTATGACACTGAACGGGAACAGCCTGAGCAGCATCGCGAGCGGCAGCACGACCTTACAGCTTGGCGTCGACTACGCCGTTTCGGGCAATACGGTTACGATTAACAAGTCGTATCTGGGTACGCTGGCGGTGGGAACCGCTACGCTGAAGTTCAATTTCAGCGGGGGGGCAACGAAGGAACTCGTCATCACGATCGCCGATACGACGGTTAATGTGCCGTCGACGCTGAAAGCGGCCTTGACGGGACCGTCGTCCGTGCGGGTATCCCAATCCTTTGAAGCGAAGATTGCGCTTGAAGGGGTCCAAGAGAACTACAATTCCGCGAGCCTCGTCGTTCATTACGATCCAGCGAAGCTGGAATTTGCGACAGTGCTCAATTCGGACAACGAACTTATTCTCGACGAAGGCGCGGCGGAATCTCTCGCACCGGGAGTTTCCATCATCGGAACCGGCGTTATCCCGGAACAAGGCTTGATTATGATTATGCTGACCAGTACTTCGGGACATGTGCCGACAGGCACGGCCGACTTGCTGAAATTGAATGCCAAAGCGAAGGTGAACGCATCCTTCGGCGCGACAACCGTTACTTTATCGGAATTTGTCGTAGCCAATGCCGATGGTTCCGCAAATGTAGACGCTGCTGATGCGATTCTGTCGATCCAGGTCAAGCTGGCTGATACGACCGCGCTCCTGGCAGCGATCCAATCGGCGCAAGATCTGCACGATTTGGCCGTCGAAGGCGATGCTCAAGGACAATATCCTGCAGGCTCGAAAGCCGTCCTCAACACGGCGATCAATGCGGCGAGAGCGATTGCGAACCAGGACGCTTCGACGCAAACGGATGTCGATAACGCGCTGGCGGGCTTGAATACCGCCGTTCAGACCTTCGTCCAAGGTGTTGTCGGCATTAACAAATCGGTACTCAATACCGCTATTACGAGCGCAGAACAACTGTACAACGGAGCCTCGATCGGTACGTCTCCGGGACAATATCCGATCAATGCGGCGTCGGCGCTAAGCGGCGCGATCGCAGCGGCTAACGCGGTCCGCAACAGTACGTCCGTTACGCAAAATCAAGTTGACGAGGCAGTTGCGGCATTGAATGCTGCGGTCAGCACATTCCAAAACAGTGTCATTTCTCAGCCTCCGTTAGTTAACAAGTCGGCGCTGAGCGAAGCGATCATTGCAGCGGAAAGCAAGCTGGGCCGCGCTGTGGAAGGCCAAAAGATCGGACAATATCCGAATAGTGCGATCAGCGCGTTCAATATGGCCGTACAAACGGCTAAGACGGTATTTGGCCAATCAGCGGCGACGCAATCCCAGGTAGATGCCGCGGTAACGGCTCTCGCGAGCGCTCAGACGACCTTCGCAGGGCAGGTGGTTACGCTTGTCCCCGGACAATCCGCAGTTACCATTCGCGACTTGTCGATTATCGCCAAATACTTCAATGTGGATCATACGGATCCGAACTGGAGTCAGGTCGAGAAAGCCGACTTGTTCAACAATGGCAAGATCACCATCGTAGAGCTGGCAGCTGTAGCCCGGATGATTATAGGCGATTGGCTGAAGGAACATCACTAATCAGATATAGTCCACATGCCCAATTCACAATTGGGCATGTGGACTTGCTAAAGAAAGGTAGGTCATCTTGCAAATGATGCGGAAATGGTGTTTTAGCGCGCTGATCTTGACAATCCTGTTGGTCGCCTGGAGCATTCCTGCTTCAGCAGAAAGCAACCCTACGTTTGGATTAAAAAGGATCGATGTCGACGGAAACGTTCAAGTGACCGTTCAAGCCGACGGTCTGAAGGACATGTACGCTTTTGACATGATAGTGACGTATAATTCGGACCGATTGTCTTTCGTTTCCGGTTCCACGAAGCTCGATGGCTTCACCGTTCAACCGATCGTCAAAGGGAGTACAATTGAATTCGCATATACGAAGGTAGGCAGCGTGCCGGGCTTTGACGGCAAGGCAGATCTGGTCACGTTTGAATTCAAGCGCGTGAAAAGCGGCGCTGCCGCACTGTCGCTAAGCGAGATCAAACTTGTGGATTCTGAATTGACGCTTCACAAATTGCAAGCTGTCGCAAGCGTCAACCTTTCGGACGAAAAGGTGAATTTTGCGGATATCAAAGGACACTGGGCCGAAGCTTCTATTCTTCAAGCTACGGAGCTTGGCATTGTAAACGGCTATGAAGACGGTACTTTTCGACCGAACCGTACCGTGACCAGAGAAGAATTTGCCGTTCTGCTTGCCAAAGCGCTCAAGCTGGCGGGCGAAGGCGAAGATCTTGTATTCGCGGACTTAAATGCATTGAGCGTATGGGCCAAACCATCGGTCTCGCTCGCTGTAAAAGCGGGAATTATTAACGGCTATTCAGACGGGACTTTCCGTCCAAAAGCCGAAATCACCCGAACGGAAATGGCGAAGATGATCGCCAAGGCGCTCAAGTTGTCAGATGCGGCGGATACGAATGCCGTCTTTGCGGATGACTCTATGATTCCGGCATGGGGCAAAGGGGCGGTATACGCTCTCAAAAATCTGGGAATCATCGGCGGCAAAGGCGCCAACCGATTCGACGCGAACGGGAAAACGACCCGGGCTGAAGCGGTAACGATCCTGCTGCGGATGCTGGAACAGCAGGGGCAATAACCTTGGGCCGACCTGGGAGCGTTATCGATCGCACTTTGTAATTGAAGCTATTGAACATAAGCAGCCCTGGTCCGGAGAAACATCGGACCAGGGCTGCTTATCGCTGTTGCAAGCAGATATGCCGGTCATGGCAATCGGCTTTTGTATTCGGTCGGCGTCATGCCGGTAGACTGCTTGAAAATTCGGCTGAAGTAGTACGGATCCGGATATCCGACTGCTTCGCCAATTTCTTTAATAGAAAGCCCCTTTTTCAATGACAGCAGTTGTTTGGCTTCGTTCATCCTTAACGACATGATGTATTTGGAGGGGGCTTCGCCGGTATACTTCAAAAAGATTTTGCTTAAGTGGGATGCATTTACGTTGAACTGACGGGCGATGTCCTCTAAGCTAAGCTCGAGCGAATAGTTGTTTTTAATAAAATCCGCCACGGTCTTAACGATCTCTTCGGCGGTATACTGACGTCCCGTGAGCAGGCTTGGCGACTTCAGAGCAGCCCTTTCGCTCTCGATCGTCATTTTCAACATGGACAGCAAATTCTCTAGTTCCCGTATCTTCACCGGTTTGAGCAAGTAATCGATGACGTTCATTTTCAAGGCCTGTTGAGCATATTCGAATTCGCTGTAGCCGCTGATGACGATCTTCTTCACTGCAGGATAATCCCGCTCTACTGCCCGAATCAAGCCGATGCCGTCCAGTACAGGCATGTGAATATCCGTGAACAGTAGATCGGGTACTCGCTCGCTCTTCATAAAGCGAAGGACGCTCTCGCCGTCGCTGGCGGACAGAACGACCTGAAATAAATCGTCCGTTCTTTGAATTTGATTGACGAGCGTGCGAAGCAGCAAAGGCTCGTCTTCCGCTACGATGACATAAATCGGGTTCAAAGGTTTCTCCACCTTTACTTCGAGTGTAAAGGACCGCCAATCGTAACGACAGCCCCTCGGTCCGGCAAGTTGCGAATTTGGAAATACATTTGGTTTCCATATTGCAGGTTCAATCGGATGTAAATATTGAGCAGTCCCATGCCGTGCAACTTCAGCGCGGGGAGCACCTGACTCCGCTCCATTTCCTCCACCTGCGCATAAAACCTCGTTAATTCTTGATCGTTGAAGCCGGGGCCGTTATCCGTGACTTCGATCAGCCAGCGCCGATCGGCAACGGTGCCGCGAATCGATATTTCCCAAGGCGGGCTCGTTTTGGTGCCGTACTTGATCGCATTCTCGACCAACGGTTGAATGATGATCTTGGGAATCTGGATCGATTGAATCGAAGTGGGCAGTACGATCGAGCAAGCCAGCATGTCTCCGTAGCGAAGCTTCATGCAATTTAAGTACATTTCGGTGTAGTTAATCTCGGTCTGTATATCGACCAAGGAGGATTCATCGGCTGAGATATATCTCATCATGTCGGATAGATTGTCGCACAGGGCGATGATTTGTTCATTCAATTGCTCGTAGGCCATGGCGCTAATCGTGGCCAGTGAATTATACAGAAAATGCGGGTTCATTTGCGATTGCAGCGCTGTCATTTTAGCTTGCATCTCATGTGTTCGAGAAAGGAGCAGTTGATCAAAAGATTCTTTGAGCCTGCCGTTCATTTTGACGAACGATGCATTCAATCGGTCCCATTCGTTCAGTCCGCTGTTGAGTTCGGCCGTGGTACCGGTTACGAGGGATTCCAGACTGATGGATTTGATCGTCTTGTTGAGCGAGCTTAAAGGACGAGTGATTCTCTTGGAGGCGACGAACGATAATACGATGAGAAAAATCAAGAGAATGAGCGTAGCCAAAATGGCGATTTTAGTAAATCTATTGAGAGGCGAAAGCAAGTTTTTGTTCGAGATCATGACTGCGATATTCCAGTTCGTCAGATCGGAATGCTTAATGGTGAGCAGGTCTTTATCGCTGGTTAGAGAGTTTGAAATGAATGTAGGCTGGCCTGCAATCAAGCTGTCGGGCGGCAGGCGTAGAATCTGATCGACGATCTGCTTGTCTTGTTCCGTGTATTCGTATGGATAGACGATTTCGCCTTCATTCGTATAGATAAGAACTTGTTCAAGCGAAGGATTTTCCTTGGTTTGCCTGATGACGCCGCTGAACACTTTGCTGTAGCTCTGCCTCACCTCTACGATGCCCTTCGGCGCATTAAATTTGTCGGAAAAATGACGAAGCAGGGAAACGGATACATTATTTTTCAAGCCAAGGACACCGTCGCCAGTCTTGGACAGGGTGATGACTTTCGTTCGTTTGTCTCTCTCCACGGCCGTGTACCAAGGCTGGTTTGCGACATCGGACTTTTTCTGGCTGTTGTCAAAGCCGACCCCGATCGAGATGCCGGAGAATAAATGCAAATATACTTGCTGGACCGGATAAGAAGGGCCGACAAGGGCCACAAGAATATCGTAAAGGGCGGTGTCCGTTTTATTGTAACGGCTGCCGCTTTGCTCCGAAGAGAGCGGATTCAAATTATCGGTGCCGGGCGTCTCATAGGCCGAGATTCGGTCTGTAATGAGGTTGGAGTACAAGATGCTCACCGAGACGGAGTCCAGCTTCTGGATCTCCAGGTCCAACTGCGTCTGAAGCGTCGACGATAACTCGGATATGGAATTAAAAGCTTGGGTTTTCAGTAAGCCGGAGGACCAGGCATAAAAAAGCGCAAACAGGATCGCGATGCCGATGACGATGATCGACGAGTAGGTAAGAAATAAGATCGAACGAATAGAACGAGGCTTGCGGATCAGCTTCATCAGATCTCCCATTCCTGTCGAATTCGTTGATTTTCCCATTCCCGTCGAATTCGTTTTTTTCATTCTCATCTGTATCCGGTGGCTTGTCAACCCTCGGAAAAAATGTACAAACAAACGCACAAACTTCTGCATGGAGAGGGTGGGAGCGCTTCATTTATAATGAGAAAGCAATCGATTGAATGCGTTTACAAATCAGATTCAAAAGGGGAATAGGCATGAAAAAAACAATGAGTCTTTTTCTGTTGACTGGACTGGCAGGAGGGCTGCTGAGCGGCTGCGGCAATTCTGGCGGAAATGCTTCGCCGCAAGCGTCAGGTTCGTCCGCGAGCGCCACGAGCCAGGCGAGCGAGGCGGCCAGCACCACGCCAGCGAAGAAAAACATAACGTTGTCATACCTGGCGAGCCAGGATTGGATCAAGGACCCGGAAATGAAGCTGGCCGAAAAGTTCGAGGAGCAGACAGGTATCCATATCGATTACCAGATCGTACCGTCGGATCAATACAGCAACGTGCTCAAGGCGAAGCTGGCCTCGGGCGAAGCGCCCGACATTTTCGGCGGGCAGAGCGGCAAGTTCGATCTGGGTCCGCTATACGACGTAGAGAACAACGCGGTCGACCTGTCGAACGAGGAATGGGTTAAAAGGGAAGACCCGCTCTTTATCGAGCAATCGTCCTGGAAATCCAAGGTCTATGCGCTCACCGTCTGGGACCCCAGCTCGAGCTGGATTATGGTGTACAACAAACCGATATTCGCTGAGCTCGGTCTGAGCGTTCCGAAAAGCTACGAGGAGTTCCTCAAAGCGTGCGAAGCGATCAAAGCTTCCGGCGTAACGCCGATTTACGAGCCCGTATCGGACGGCTGGCATCACACGCTCTGGTTTCCCGAGATCGGCGTACGATACGAGGAGCTCGACGCGGGACTAGCCGACAAGCTGATCAGCAACAGCGAGAAATTCGAAAATGCTGCCGTACTCGAGCAGTCGCTCACTCAATTTAGCGAATTGGTACAAAAGGGGTATTTCGGCGAATACGCATTCTCCAATACGTACGCTGACACGGAAAAGAACATGGCCGGCGGCAAATACGCCATGACGCTCTACAATATCGGACTTCCCGCTCAGATCGAGCAAGCGGTTCCGGGCAGCAAGGCTTCCGATTACGGCTTCTTCCCGATTCCGCTCATGGACAATCAGGATCTGAACGTCAATCCCGCCGCTCCAAGCAAGTTCATCTCCACCAGCTCCAAGCATGTTGAAGAAGCCAAGCAATACTTTGCATTTCTGACGGAGCAAGAAAATCTGCAGTACCTGCTCGATAACGAACCCAAGTTCACGACACTGAACTTCAAGGATATCACCCCCAAGTTCAACGATGAGCAAAAAGCGTTCTTCGATACGTACGGCAAGACGACCGGAACGGTCTATCAAACCGCAATCAATTATGTAAATCCGCAATGGATGGATATCGGCAAGGATATGGCGGCTATGATGAACAAACAAATGACGCCGAAGGATATCCTGAAAAACATCGACAAGCGGAGAGATCAGCAGGCGAAGACGGCCGGCGATTCGAACTGGAAGTAAGAACGAAGCGGCACGAAACAGGCGGGGGCTCGACGGCGGAAGCCGGGATCGGCCCCTTTCTGCTTAAGGCCGCTCAAGAACGGGGACTGACTCATGACCAGACGAATGTATCCATTTTATTTTATTGCGATCGCCTTGGCGTTCTACGTCGTGTTTACCGTCGTTCCCAGCTTGATGGGCATTTATTTGTCGTTTACGGATTGGAACAGCTACGTCAAAACGATCCACTTCATAGGACTGGATAATTACAGCACGATCTTCTCATCCGACGAGAACTACATGCATGGCATTCGGAATACGGTGGTCTTCACGGTGGCCACGATCGTCCTCAAGACGATCATCGGATTGCTGCTTGCCCTGATGGTGAACAAAGGAATCCGGCTAAAGAGCTTTCATCGCGTCATCCTTTTTATGCCCTCTGTGATTCCGATGCTCGTAGTCGGCATCATTTTCAAATCGATCTATGATCCGCAATACGGACTGATTAACGAGACACTGAGGGCGGTAGGATTGTCGTCATGGACGCAGCATTGGCTGACGGACATTCAATGGGCGTTCAAATCCGTTATCGCGGTCGACGTCTGGAAAGGCGCGGGCTATATCATGGTCATCCTGCTGGCCGGCCTGCAGGCGATCTCCCACTCTTATTACGAAGCAGCGGATATCGACGGAGCCGGTGTCTGGAAAAAACTCCGTTATATTACCCTTCCTTTGCTGATGCCTTCCTTGACCGTGACGACAGTGCTCAATCTGTTGTACGGCCTGAAAATATTCGATACGGTGTACGTCCTCACAAACGGAGGTCCCGGTTATGCGACCGACGTAGTCTATACGCAGGTATTCAGTCAGTTTTCTCTCGGAAGCTATGGCGTCGGCACGGCATTAATCACCGTTCTGTTTGTCATTATGACGATACTGGGCTTCTTTGCCATCAAGCTTATGTCAAGAGAGGAACAAGGCTGATATGAAAAACAAAAAGCTGCAAGCTGTGATCGCGAATACCGCGATAGGCGTGGTTAGCTTGATTGCGATCATTCCTATCTTGCTCATAGTCATCAATGCGTTCAAAACGGGGGCCGAATCCAGTTCCATGGGCTTTGCGCTTCCCAAAACGTTTCACTTCGACAATTTCTCGACGGTTATCGAAAAGGGCAAGCTGGGCCACTCGTTTCTGAACAGCTTCGCTTATTCGGGTATCTCTGCCCTCTTCTGTATCCTCTTTTCGTCGATGGCTGCCTTCGCACTCTCTCGGAACAGATCGCGTCTCAATCGGCTGCTTTACTTCTTCCTGATTTTAGGTATCGCGTTGCCGCTCAATTACTTTACCTTGATTGACGTTATGAAATGGACGGAATTGATGAATACCAGGGCCGGAATCATCGTTCTGTACATGGTTACGCAGATTCCGTTCAGCGTTTTTATCCTGTTCGGATTTATCGGGGGCGTGCCGAAGGAGCTGGACGAAGCGGGCGTGATCGACGGATGCGGACCGATTCGGCTCTATTTCTCCGTTATTTTCCCGGTGCTTCAGCCTGCTGCGGTTACGGTGTTCATTCTCGCGTTTCTCAACACTTGGAACGAATTTCTTCTCCCGCTTTATTATTTGAACAGTGCCCAAAAATGGCCGATGACGCTCGCAGTCTATAATTTCTTCGGACAGTTCCAGCAATCATGGAACCTGGTCAGCGCGGACATCATATTGACCATCCTGCCGGTTCTAATCGTGTACTTGTTAGGCCAACGGTTTATTATCGCGGGGATGACGAGCGGATCGGTCAAAGGCTAGAATAGCGCAGCCAAAAAGAGGGTCGCGAGCACAGGAGGATACGATGAAGATACTAAAATATGAAGCGCAGCCAGGCGGACTGGTTCTGGAGACGTCGGAAGGCAGGATGAAACTCACGCCATATTCGAGCCGGACCATCCGCATTCAATATACAATGGAGACGGCATTCGGCGGCCAAGAGAGCATCATGATTATTCGTGGTCCGGATCCAGACCTATCATATACGACCAAGGAAGAAAGCTATCATCTGATCTTCAGTACCGCGGACATCACGATTCGAATCGACAAGCAGACCGGCGCCTTCGCCTACTTTGACGCGAATGGAATCTTGTTCGTGCAAGAACCGTCCCGCGGAGGCAAGACGCTCGTTCCGATCGAAGTTGTCAAAGCCGTATTCGACGACAATGTCAAACTTGAAACCGGACAGGGTGCCGACGGATTGAGAGTCCGCGCGGATCATATCCGGAGAGAAGTCGACCGCAAAGCCTATCAAACGAGGCTTGAGTTCGACTGGGCGGACGGGGAAGCATTGTACGGACTGGGCTCGCATGAAGAAGGCATGTTCAACCTGCGCGGGCAGCACCAATATCTGTATCAGCAAAATATGAAAGCCGTCGTTCCCGTGCTGGTGTCGACAGGCGGCTATGGCATCGTCGTGGACAGTTATTCCTTGATGAAGTTCCACGACGACGCGTTCGGTTCTTATCTATCCACCGATGTGGACGCGGAGATGGACTACTACTTCGTCTCCGGATCCGAGTTGGACGACGTCGTTCAAGGCATCCGTCATCTCACGGGCAAGGCGCCGATGCTTCCGAAGTGGGCTTACGGATACGTGCAATCCAAGGAGCGTTATACGTCCCAGGACGAGTTGATCGAGACGGTACGCGAGTATCGTGCGCGCGGGCTGCCGCTCGATTGCATCGTCCTGGACTGGAAGTCTTGGACCGGCGAGCTGTGGGGGCAGAAGACGCTGGATCCGGAGCGCTTCCCCGATCCGACGAAAATGATGGACGAGCTGCACCGGATGAACGTTCGCCTGATGGTGTCCATCTGGCCGATCATGAACCCGGACAGCGACAATCATAAGGAAATGGCCCGGCAGAATGGATTATTGGCCAATCAGGCGACATACGACGCGTTTCAGGAAAAGGCGCGGGAATTGTACTGGAATCAGGCGAACGAGGGATTATTCGTCCACGGTATCGACGCCTGGTGGTGCGATTGTACGGAGCCGTTCGAAGCGGACTGGAAGGGAGCGGTCAAGCCCGAGCCGGAGGAACGGATGCTCATTAATACGGCCGAGGCCAAGTTGTATATCGATCCGCAATGGATCAACGCCTACTCCTTGCTCCACTCCCGCGGCATCTACGAAGGGCAGCGCAGGACAAGCGAGCGCAAGCGGGTTGTTAATTTGACCCGGTCCGCTTTTGCTGGCCAGCACCGGTACGGGACGATCACCTGGTCGGGCGATATTTCCGCCAACTGGGACACCTTGCGCAAGCAAATCCCGGACGGACTCAATTTCTGCGCTACGGGCTCTCCATACTGGACATTGGACATCGGCGGGTTTTTCGTCCGCAACAAGCCTGACCAATGGTTCTGGAGCGGAGACTACGATGAAGGCATTGACGATCTGGGTTACCGCGAATTGTACGTACGGTGGTTCCAGTATGGCACGTTCCTGCCCATGTTCCGTTCGCACGGCACGGATACACCGCGCGAGATCTGGCGATTTGGTGAGCCGGGGGAGCCATTCTACGAAGCGCTGGCTTCGTTCCTGTCTCTTCGTTACCGCTTGTTGCCGTATATTTATTCTCTTGCCTTCCGTATCTATAAGGATGATTATACTTTGATGCGTGCACTGCCGTTCGATTTCAGGCACGATCCTCGTACCTACGATATCGGCGACCAGTACATGTTCGGTCCGGCTTTGCTGGTCAATCCTGTCACGGAGCCGATGTATTACGGCAGCGGATCGAAGCCGATCGATGGCCGGAGCAAAGCGAGAAGTGTCTACCTGCCGAATGGCAGTCTGTGGTACGACTTCTGGGATGGTCGGGCATACGAGGGAGGCCAGGTCATCGAAGCCGAGGCGCCGCTGGCACGGATCCCGCTGTATGTCCGAGCCGGTTCTATTCTGCCTATGGGGGGCGAGATACGGCATACCGAAGACGTATCGTCCGACAGCCGGTTAATTGTTCGCATCTACGCCGGACAGAGCGGTTCATTCGAACTCTACGAGGACGATGGCGACAGCTACGACTATGAAAAGGGTCACTATGCAAATACCCTTCTTCAGTGGGACGAAGCGCGCCGGACGTTTACCATAGGAGAGAGAAGGGGCACGCATTGCGGTCCAATAACCGACCGCGAAATTGTCGTCCAGTTGTTCGAGCCGTCTGTTCGGTCAGGGTCTCCTTCTGAGCCCGTCGTTCAATCGATCCGATATACGGGTATCGCAGCAGAAGTGGTTTTTTGAGCGTAACCGGTGTTCCGTCGTCCAGTTTTCTAGATGCTGCACTTGTTCAAGAAACGACCTTTCGGGGTCGTTTTTTCGATTGTGGCAAGCCCAGTTTGGTCGTCATCTTTAAGGTGAATGTCCCGAACGTGGGGCTGGCGACCGCTGGCCGAAGCCAATCGCAAGGGTCTGCCGAAACGCAGATTCCGAAGGACGGGGGCTAGCGGTTCCACCAACTTCGATCGTGACGGGCCGGGGCTGGAAAGTCTCAAGCAGAAACAACCGAGCCGTCTCGAAGCACCGCATCGCCCCGAAAGTCTCAAGCAGAAACAACCGAGCCGCCTCGCAGCGCCGCCTCGCTCCGAAATTCTCAAGCAGAAACAACCGAGCCGTCTCGAAGCGCCGCATCGCCCCGAAAGTCTCAAGCAGAAACAACCGAGCCGTCTCGAAACACCGCATCGCCCCGAAAGTCTCAAGCAGAAACAACCGAGCTGCCTCGCTCCGAAAGTCTCAAGCAAACATTCCTGCGATTTCGAATGGTCTTTCAGAACAATTCGTGTCCGCCAGGAACAACCTTATGTGCCACGAAGCTTCCGCGCCCTACACCCAACCCTTATCCATCGCCTTGCAGATCACCTGCGCGAAGAGCGAGTTGGACCAGGCGAACCAGGGGCGGGTGAAGATCGCGGGATCGTTGCAATCAAAGCCTTCGTGCATGAAGCCCGTGTCGGCGTCCGTGGCGATCAGCACCTCGATGAGGTCCTTGACCTCCTGCTCGTCCGTGCTAGTCAGCGCCTGCATGGACAAGGCCATATGCCACACATAGCCATCCTTGGTATGAGGGCTGCCGATGCCCTTGGCGTACTTACCCTCGAAGTAGTACGGGTTGTCAAAGCTGAGCGCGAACCGTCGCGTGTTCTGATAGACGGGATCGTCCGCCGAGGCGTAGCCGAAGTACGGAATGGACATGAGGCCCGGCGTGCCGGCGTCGTCCATCAGGCAGTAGTTGCCGTAGCCGTCGGTCTCGTACGCGTAGATGCGGCCGAAGCGCGGATGGTTGACGATGCCGTAGGCGCGGATGCCGAAGTCGATCTGCTCGCGCAGTTTCTGCGCGCGCTCGGCGAGGCCGGCGTCCTTGTAGATCGTGCTCGCGATCTCACGGATATGGCCGAGGATGACGACGGCGAACATATTGCCCGGCACGTTGTAGCCGAACAGGGACGCATCGTCGCTCGGCCGGAAGCCGGACCACGTCATGCCGGTGTAGTTGACCGGCAGGCCGAGGCCGTCGTTTTGCATCGTCTCTGTCTCTTTGAAGCCGGGACGCAGGAAACGATAGGGCGACTTTTCCATATGGCGCTGCTCGGTGCGGATGACGTCCACGATCGAGACGAGCGCCTGGTAGCAGGCGTCGTCGAATACGTCCGTTTTGCCGGAGGCCTGCCAATAGTCGTACAGCAGCTGCACGGGGAAGCAGAGGGAATCCAGCTCGTACTTGCGCTCCCACATCCAGGGGGTCATGTCGGACAGGTCGCCGTCGTTGTAATGCTTGCCGCTAGCCGTCTCGTTGAACGCATTCGTATAAGGGTCCTGGTTAATGTAAAAAAGCTGGCGGCGAATGAGCCCACCGATAATCCGCTGGAGCTCTTCGTCCTCGCGGACGAACGGCAGATAGTGGCGCACCTGCTCCACCGAGTCGCGCAGCCACATGGCCGGAATGTCGCCGGTGAAGACGAAGGTCGTGCCGTCGTCCAGCAGCTTGGTCGTCGTCTCTAATGTATTGGGGAAGCAGTTGCGGAACATCCGCTGCAGCTTGGGTCGATGGGCAAGACGCCGATCGGCTTGATCGAGAAAATCGCGGATCGAAGCGGGCAGGGCGGATACAGTCTGCGTCATATTCTTTTCCTCCTTGGCGTGGCTGGCTGATTGGAACGGGAAGGGCCGTCAGGCTCGTTACGAATCAACAAACAGGTTGTCACACCTCGCGCAAGCGCGCAATATGTAACGTTTGCAGCCCTGAAAACGGTTAAAACTTTACACATTCCGCCCCTCGTCCAAATGAGAGCGCCTACATCCCAAACCCTTGCGCCGCAAGGGTTTCGCGCCTTTTACAATGACAATGCACATCTCACATATTTACGGTGCGCGCCTGTCTTCCCTACAATTCGAATTGTAATCGCTGCCACGCCGCTGCCTGCCGAGGGATGAATGCGCTCACAGGATAAGAGGTCGTGACGGAAGCTTACGCGAAGGGCGGAAGAGCACGATCGTTTCCCTAAGCCGCGAAGTTCCGCCTGGCGGTTCAGCAAGAAGGGAGGAGCAACGTGAAAGCAGAAACGCAGCAAGTTCAAACGATGGACGGCGGCCTGCCGCTGCCGACGAAGCTTGCCGAACGCGCGTCGCTCGGCAAACGGATCTGGCGCAACTGGGAGCTGTACCTGTTCGTCGCGCCGGCGCTGGTCTACTTTATTTTATTTCATTACCTGCCCATGTACGGGATCCAGATCGCGTTCAAAAACTTTATGCCGGCCAGAGGCGTCATGGACAGTCCCTGGGTCGGATTCGATCATTTTGAACGGTTTTTCCACTCGTATTATTTCTGGGATCTGATCTGGAACACGTTCGGTATCAGCTTGTATGCGCTTGCGGTCGGATTTCCGCTGCCGATCATCCTGGCGCTCGCCTTCAACGAAGCGAAGAACGGGCTGTTCAAAAAATCGGTCCAGACCGTGACGTACGCGCCGCACTTCATCTCCGTCGTCGTCATGGCCGGGATGATCATTACGTTCCTGTCGCCGTCGTCGGGCATCATCATCAAAATCCTGGAGTGGGTGGGCATCGACGCGCCGCAGTTCCTGACGGATCCGCGGTGGTTCAAAACGGTGTACGTCCTGTCCGAGGTGTGGCAAAGCGCGGGCTGGGGCACGATCATCTATCTGGCGGCACTGGCGGGCGTCGACCCGCAGCTGCACGAGGCCGCCATCGTCGACGGCGCGAGCCGGTTTAAACGCGTCCTGCATATCAACCTGCCGACGATCGTCCCGACGATCACGATCATGCTCATTCTGAACATGGGCAATATCCTCGGCGTGGGCTTCGAGAAGATCCTGCTGCTGCAAAACTCGCTTAACATGGAATCTTCCGACGTCATTTCCACCTTTGTCTATCGAACCGGCCTGGTCGACGCGCAGTACAGCTTCTCGACCGCCGTAGGGCTGTTCAACTCGGTCATCAACGCCATCCTGCTGATTCTCGTCAACCGTATCGCCAAGCGGACCAGCGAGACCAGTCTGTGGTAGAAGGGAGAAATGCGCATATGAACCAAGCCAACGCTGCGATAAAGGCGTCCAAGGGCGACAAGGTCTTCATGTTCATCGTCTATCTGTTCCTCGCCATCGCGCTAATCGTCGTGCTGTATCCGCTCATTTATATCCTCAGCGCGTCGATCAGCTCGCCGAAGCTCGTGAACGCCGGAGAGATGTGGCTGCTGCCCAAAGGCATCACCTGGGACGGCTATACGCTCGTGTTCCAAAACTCCAAAATCTGGAGCGGTTATCTCAATACGATCATCTACACCGTACTCGGGACGGCCCTTAACCTGGCTATAACGCTGCCCGCCGCGTACGCGCTTAGCCGTTCCGATTTTGTAGGACGCACGTTCTTCGTTATTATTATCCTGGTCACGATGTTCTTCAACGGCGGACTGGTGCCGACGTACCTCGTGGTCAAGGACCTTCATCTGATCAACACGATGGGCGCGCTCATCCTGCCGGTGGCCGTCTCGGTCTGGAATCTGATCGTCGCCAGGACGTTCTTCCAGACGACGATTCCGAGAGAGCTGCAGGAAGCCGCGCAGATCGACGGCTGTACGAACCTGAGGCTGTTCACCCGCATCGTGCTGCCGCTGTCTTTTCCCATCATCGCGGTTATGGCGTTGTTCTACGGGGTCGCTCACTGGAACAGCTACCTGCCGTCCTTGCTCTATCTGAACGACGCAGCGAAGTATCCGCTCCAGATGGTGCTCAGGCAGATCCTCGTCCTTCAGGAGATGACGGCGGAGACGACCGGCGCCGCGATCAGCGGGGATATCGCCAAGGCGATGAACTCGAAGGCGGAGACGGCCTCCCTGCTCAAATATGCGGTTATCGTCGTATCTACGCTGCCGATTATCGCGGTCTATCCGTTTTTGCAGCGTTACTTCGTTCAAGGCGTCATGATCGGCTCGGTCAAGGGCTGACGGCACGCGGGCTCTATTAATAACTGGCTTCGGCCGCTTATTATATAAGCCCCGCCGTCGCTTGCGGCGAACGGGGCGACCCATTACGCGATTCATCATTATAAACGGGAGGGTTCATCCATGGGATCGTACGCAAAAACAGGCAAGCTGCTGCTCGCGGCGTCAATCGGAGTCGGCCTGCTGGCCGGCTGCGCCTCGAACGAGAAAAAAGAATCGGCAAGCGCCACCGTAAACAAAGAAGGCTTTCCGATCGTAAGCGAGCCGATGACGCTGACGCTGATGGCGCCTGATACGGGCGACCAGGACTGGAAAAAGATGAAGGTTCTCGACATCATGGCCGAGCAGAGCAACATCAAGCTCGACTTCCGCAACGCGCCCAAGGACAGCTTCGATACGAAGAAAAACCTCGTGTTCGCGAGCGGCGACTATCCGGACATGTTCTATGCCTCCGGGCTGACGACGGCCGAGCAGATCAACTACGGCGAGCAGGGCATCCTGATTCCGCTGGAGAATCTGATCGACGAGTATGCGCCGAACTTCAAGAAGGTACTGGAGGAGAATCCGGAAGTGCGCAAATCGATCACCGCGCCGGACGGCCATATCTACGCGCTGCCGGTCATCGAGATGAGCCAGCACTGGTATCGCAACCCGATCTGGTACAACGGCGATTTCCTGAAGGCGCTGAACATCACGAAGCTGCCGACCACGACGGAAGAGCTGTATACCTATCTGAAGCGCGTCAAAACCGAGGATCCGAACGGCAACGGCAAGGCCGACGAAATCCCGCTGACGGCGAGCAACGCCAGAGATGTCAACCTGCGCGACATCCGCACCTGGATCCTGGGCTCGTTCGGGGTGTATGAGGACACGATCTACGTCGACGACAGCAAGAAAGTGCATTACACGCCGCTGGAAGAGGGCTTCAAGCAGTATGTGACGTTCATGAACCGCCTGTGGAACGAGGAGCTGCTGGATCACGAGAGCTTCTCGCAGACGGACGAACAGAAGAAGGCGAAGGTACAGAACAACCAGGTCGGCATGTTCGCCAACTGGAACGCTTATATGTCCCTGGGCGGCGACCCTTCGACGAACGATCCGATGTACGCGCCGGTGAAAAGCGACATGGTCGACAAGCCGGCAATCGCGGCGAATGCCGGCATCACGCCGGGCGCGTTCGCGATCTCGAGCACGAACCCGTCCCCCGAAGCGTCGATGCGCTGGGTCGATTACCTGTATTCGTATGAAGGCGCGCTGCTGTTCAACAAGGGGCCGGAAGGCATCCTGTGGAAGTACACGGACGAAGCGACCCGCACGAAGGAATACCTGCCGATCCCGGACGGCGGCACCGACCGCGAGAAGTACCGCTCGACGCTGACGCCGAACTACGGCATCCCGGCGCCGACGATCAACACGGACGATATCGAAAAAGGATTGAAGGGCGACTTCGAGATCTGGGTCGCCAAGGAAACGCAGACGAAGCTGCTCGATCAAGGCGCGCGTCCGCCGTTCCCGACGCTGTTCCTCACGTCCGACGAGCAGACGCAGGTCAACAGCCTGACGTCCGACCTCAATACGTACGTCAACCAGATGGAAGCCAAGTTCATCACCGGCGCCGAGCCGCTGAGCAACTGGGACAAATACGTAGACACGCTGAAGAAGATGGGCGCCGAGAAGATGGCGAAGATCTATCAGGGCGCGTACGACCGTTGGGCTTCTAACTAAGAGGCTGGGGAAGATGGCGGATGGAAGGGCAGGCTGCCGCTAGCCCGGCGGACGGCTTTCCGTCTGCCCTCTGTCTTCCGTCTGTCTCCCGGCCTGACAGCTTCAACGATTCTCCGTCGTCGCTCGCCGATGCGGAGAATTTTTTTTACAAGGAAAATCAGCGCGGCATTATGGATGCGAACGAGGTGCGATTAACGTGAGGTATAAAGAGGCCGGCCTGCCGGTGAAAGAGCGAGTCGAAGACCTGCTGGCGCGCATGACGACGGCGGAGAAAATAGGCCAGCTGCTGCAGCCCTTCGGCTGGCACAGCTACAGTAAGCGGGCGGACGGCGGCATCGAGCTGACCGAGACGTTCAAGTCGCAGCTGGCGGAAGGCGGCGTCGGGTCCCTGTACGGGACGCTGCGCGCCGATCCGTGGACGGGCGTCACGCTCGCGACGGGCTTGTCTCCCGAGGAGGGCGCAGCCGCGGTGAACGAGATTCAGCGCTATGCGATCGAGGAGACCAGGCTTGGCATTCCGATCCTGTTCGGCGAGGAGTGCTCGCACGGCCATATGGCGATCGGCGCGACGGTATTCCCGGTTCCGCTCAGCATCGGCAGCACGTGGAACCTGGACCTGTACGAGGAGATGTGCCGCGCCGTCGCGCTGGAGACGCGCAGTCAAGGCGGGGCGGCAACGTATTCGCCGGTGCTTGACGTGGTGCGCGATCCGAGATGGGGACGCACGGAGGAATGCTTCAGCGAGGACCCGTACCTCGTATCCGAGTTCGGCGTGCGGGCGGTACGCGGACTTCAGGGCGACCGGCTCGACGCGGCGGACAGCATCTTGGCGACGCTTAAGCATTTTGCCGCCTACGGCAGCTCGGAGGGAGGCCGCAACTCGGCCGCCGTGCATATGGGGCCGCGCGAGCTGCATGAGGTCGACCTGCTGCCGTTCCGCAAGGCGGTGGAGGCGGGCGCCCGCTCGGTGATGACGGCCTACAACGAGATCGACGGTGTGCCCTGCACGACCAGCAGCCACCTGCTGCAGGACATATTGCGCGATCAGTGGGGGTTCGACGGCTTCGTCATTACCGACTGCGGCGCGCTCGGGATGCTGGTCAAGGGTCACAACACGGCGGCAAACGGAGAAGAAGCAGTGGCGCAGGCGCTCGGGGCGGGCATCGACATGGAGATGTCGGGCGAAATGTTCCGCTCGTACCTGGAGGCGGCGCTGGAGCAGGGCATGGTAGGTACGGAGGAGCTCGACCTGGCCGTGTCGCGGGTGCTTGCGCTTAAGTTCGAGCTGGGCCTGTTCGAGCGGCCTTACGTGGATCCGGTGCTTGCCAAGCAGGCGATCGGATCCGAGCCGCACCGTGAGCTGGCGCGCCGGTTGGCTAGCGAGGGCATCGTGCTGCTCAAAAACGAAGGCGGCATCCTGCCGCTGGACAAGCGGGGCAAAAGCAAGCTCGGGGTCATCGGGCCGAACGCGAACGCGCCGTACAACCAGCTCGGCGACTATACGTCGCCGCAGCCGCCGGGACGGATCGTGACGGTGCTGGACGGGATTCGGAAGGCGCTGGGGGAAGACGGCGAAGGTTGGGGGCTTGGCGTTGAGGGCGAAAACGGAGTGCTGAGGGATGACGGCGAAAATCAGGTGCGGGAGGATGGCGGCGAAGATCGGGTGCTGTACGCACCGGGCTGTCGCATCCGTAGCGACGAGCGCGAAGGCTTCGCGCACGCGCTGTCCGTTGCGGAGCAGGCCGATGTGGTGGTGATGGTCGTCGGCGGCTCAAGCGCGCGCGACTTCGGCGAGGGGAGCATCGATCTGGCGACCGGCGCCTCGGTCGTCACGGACCATGCCTGGAGCGACATGGAATGCGGCGAGGGCATCGACCGGTCTACGCTAAACCTGCAAGGCGTACAGCTGGAGCTGATGCAGGAGGTGCACAAGCTGGGCAAACCGGTCATCGTCGTGTACATCAACGGCCGGCCGATCGCGGAGCCCTGGATCGAGGAACATGCCGCCGCGATCGTGGAGGCGTGGTATCCCGGCCAGGAGGGCGGACATGCCGTCGCCGACATTTTGTTCGGCGACGTGAATCCGTCCGGGCGGCTGACGATCAGCCTGCCCAAGCATGTCGGCCAGCTGCCGGCGTACTACTACAAGCGTCGTACGCGGGGCAAGCGCTATCTGGAGGACGACTTTAAAGCCCGGTATCCGTTCGGGTACGGGCTGAGCTATACGTCGTTCAAGTACGAGGACTTGCGGATCTCGCCAGCCGTGATCGGACCGGACGACACCGCCGAGGTGAGCGTGACCGTTCGTAATGCTGGCGGGCGTGCGGGAGCGGAGGTGGCGCAGCTGTACGTCACGGATGTCGCCTGCTCCGTCACGCGGCCGGAGATCGCGCTGAAGGCGTTCCGCAAGCTATGGCTCGAACCGGGCGAGAGCCGGACCGTGACGTTCGCCGTCGGTCGCGAACAGCTCGAGATGGTCGGCCCGAGCCTGACGCGCGTCGTCGAAGACGGCGAGTTCCTCATCCGCGTCGGTCCGAGCTCGGAGGCGTATCAGACCGGGTCGCTGACGGTGAAGAGTTAGCCGGAAAGAACCGGTTAACGGGGCAGAAGCTAGTTTGCTTAGGGCCGAGATAGCCGGAAAAACCGGCTATCGGAGCCGAAGTTAGTATGTTGGAGCCGAGATAGCTGGAAAGACCGGGTAACGAAGCCCGGAGTGGAATCTAGTAGGTGGAATACCTCGCTGTGGTGGGATAGCGGAACTTATTTCCTTTAAGGTAACTTTGGCACGCATACTGCGGAGGCATAGCGGAACTCATTTCCGCTAAGGTGTCTCTTGCACGCTCGCTGTGGCGGGATAGCGGAACTTATTTTCTTTAAGGTAACTTTGGCACGCATACTGCGGAGGCATAGCGGAACTCATTTCCGCTAAGCTACCTTATAACCCTCACTGTGGCGGGATAGCGGAACCTATTTCCTTTAAAGTAACTTTGGCACGTATGCTGCGGAAGAATAGCGGAACTCATTGCCGCAAAGGTACCATTTTCATGCTCGCAGCGGGGGAGATAGCGGCACGGATTGTCACTAACGGGCCTACTCGCGCTTGCAACGGGGGAATAGCGGCACGGGCTGCCGCTAATGCGCCTTCCCGCGCTCGCAACGGGGAGATAGCGGCACGGGCTGCCGCTAATGCGCCTTCCCGCGCTCGCAACGGGGGAGATAGCGGCATGGATTGCCGCTATGCGCCTTCCCGCGCTCGCAACGGTGAGATAGCGGCACGTGCTGCCGCTAATGCGCCTTCCCGCGCTCGCAACGGGGGAGATAGCGGCATGGCCTGCCGCTATGCGCCGGAAGCTGCTATCCGGCACATGCTTACTCGGCGGGAACGTTCACCTGCGCGTACAGCTTGCGGTACTGGCCGGGGGTGTAGCCGGTCTCGTTTTTGAACTTGCGGATGAAGTTCGGCGCGTCGAGGTAGCCGACCCGCTCGATGATCTCCTTGAGCGGTGCGCTCGTGGTGACCAGCTGGCGCATCACCTCGTCCGTGCGAAGCCGCCAGATGTACTGGGAGAAGGTCATGCCGATCTTTTCTTTGAAGCTGCGGCTCAGGTACGAGGTCGATATGGAGTACTTGAGCGCGATATGCTCGAGGCTGAGCGTGTAGTCGGCGTACTGGCTGTCCACGTACTCGACGATGTTCTCGATGAGCGACTGCTGCTCGGTCTCGGTATTGCGCTCGACCTGGCGGCAGATTAACGCCGACAGCTCGATTAGCTGGCTCTCGAGCTCCTCGAGCGTCTCGAACGACGTGAAGCCGGGAATGTTGTTCATCACGCCCGTCATGCCGTACTCCGACGCGGTGCGCAGCAAGGCGTTGAGCAGATCGAAGCAGACGCAGCGGAGCAGGGAAACGGACAGCTTCACGCCGCGGATCTCTTCCACGAGGCCTTGAATCGTCTGCGCGGCGACCGCCTCGTTGCCCTGCTTGAGGCTCTGCTCGAGCTTCAGCATCGACTTCTTGGGCAGCCAGAACGCGTCGCCCGAAGCGTGCTCCTGCTGAGCCAGCCGCTCGAAGTAGGTGACGCGGCCCTGCTCGCCCATCAGGCGGAATTGCAGTGCCGTCGCCGCCTCGATAAATGACTGGTTCAGCTCGCCCAGGCTGCCGTACGGCGTGCCGACGCCAAGCGAGAGCTGCTGCCGCAGCGCGTCGCCGATATGCGACAGCACGGCGCCGACAACCTGCTCGACGCGTTCCTGCACCGGCTGATCGCCTTCGGCGCTCAGGCTGACCATCAACGCGAACCGCTCCGACGGCGATAGGTCTACGCCGTAGGCGCTCGCCCCCAGCTCCGGGAACTTTGCCTCGCGGAACCGCTCGGCCAGCTGCGCCACAATCGCGCGCGAAGACGCAGGATCGGGCAGCTCCTCCCAGGTGAGGATGACGGAGAAGCATAAGCTTTTACCCGGCGCCAGCTCCAGGCCCGCGCTTTGCACGAGCCGCTCGATCTCCGGATCCTCGGGCTTGCCGTGCTTCAGGAGCAAGAGCAAGCATTGATTGCGTACGTATGGCTGCTGCATATCGGCCCGCGCGCTGTACTCGTGAATCGTGTGGCGGATCCAGTCCCACTCGTTGCGGCTGTCCGTCGCCTCGGCGGTGCCGGTGCTTCTGAGTTTGACGAATTCCATCAGGTTCTTGATCGGGTGATACTGCCTTCTGGCCAGCACCATAGCCGCCGCGATGCCGATGAGACCGACAAGGCAGAAGACGATCAGGATCAGCGACTTGATATGCGCGACCCGGCTGAAAAACTGGTGGCTCGGCATCGTCGTCACGTAGGTCCAGCCGTTGGTCTCGGACTTCACCGCCACGACGGATTGCTGCTTGCCGTCCAACGTCAAGCTGTGAATGCCGGTCGACAGCGACGCGATCCGGTTCAGTCCGACCCGGTCCATCGTTTCCCCGCTGCTGGTGCCCGTCAGCTTGTTGCCCTGCGCGTCGAAAATGTAGCTGCTGCCGGAAAAGTCGTTCAAGATCGAAGACATCATGCCCGTCAGATTGGATTCCTTCATCAGATAGACGACCGTGCCGTACGGAAACGGGTTGTTCGGCTTGATCGGCACGAGCAGCGTCAGCATCGTCTCCTGGCGGGCGTTGATCGTAACCTGCTCGGCAGGACGCATGATCGGCTGGATCGCGGTGTTCATCTCGCGCGTCAGCTCCTGCCTGCTCGTCTGGCTGAACTGGTAGGTGCTCCCGAATGCCACGTCGAGATTCATCAGCCCGCGATAGGAGTAGACGACGGAATCGTCGCGGAAGTACAGAAAGAGATCCTGCAAAATGCTGCTGCTCGCCTTATAGTTCGCCAGCGTCTGAATCGCTTCCATCCCGTAGTAGTCGTGATGCACCATGTAAGAGGTCAGATGCTCGTCGTAGGTAATCCGTCCGGCAATGTCCTGCAGCTCTGCGATGCGGCCGTCCAAGGTCCGCTTGACTTGACCCAGCTGATTGAGGTTGGATTGCTCGATCTCGGTACGGAGGCTGCGAACGGCGCTCTCATATACGGAAGCCGTCACGCCGGTCAGCGGGATCAGGAAGATGAGGATGTAAGAGAGCGTGTATTTTAAGAGCAGCTTGGATTTAAAATGACTCCAGTTCAGGCGCATGCGAGAAACGAAAGCTCGCTTGTCCGTAAAGTTCAACATCGGCATCGCTCCCTGCATCAATCTCGTTCAACGAACGCGGGTTCAAACATTATAACGATATTCAATCATTATAACGATAACATGGGCGTCAAGGGAAGGAAAACGATTTCAAGTTTAAAGGAGCGTGCCACATGGCAACGATTATCTTTTACGACGCGCAGTTCCCCTATGAGGGAGCGGCGCCGGACGAAGCGGTACTGAGCGAGCTTCGGCGCGACTGCAAGATCGTCGATGCGGCGGGATTGGCCGGGGCATTGGAAGCGGAGGATGCGGGGACGTTTGTACATCTGCACGGGCCGTATTTTCCGAGGGATGCCTGGCCGGCGATCTCCCGACATCTCCGAATGGGCAAAGGCTGGGTGCATGCGGGCGGAGCGCCGTTCAAGCGGCCGGTCGGCCTGACGGCGGACGGCTGGGTCGCCGAGCCCGAGATGACGGCCTACCATCAGGAGATCCATATCCACGAGGCGCTGGTCGCGGACGGGACACGCTCAGTCTCGCTGCGGCACAATCCGGAGCGCCCGCTGCTGGCGGGCAGCGAAGGGTTGTTCGGTATCGGCGAAACGTACGGCCTCGTGCTGCATGTGACGCATGAGCGCGATCAGTTGAACCAGGCGACCGGCTCCTCCGGGCCGATGAACGCCCGCATCCAGCCGCTGCTCGTCGGCGTCAGCGCCGAAGGCCGCGAGGTGACCGCGCCGGTCGTGCTGCTCGAGCACTTCCGCGGCGACTTCGCCGGCGGCAGGTGGCTGCTGGCGAACCAGCGGCTGACGGCGCGCTTCTGGTCCGGCGGCGGCGCTGCCGCGCTGATCCGCTGGGCGGCCTACTGCGAAGCCGGCGTGACCGAGCTGTGGCTCAAGCCGAGCTACGCGGCGTATCACGCGGGCGAAACGCCGCACCTCACCGTGCAGGCGCAGCGGATCACGCCGGCGAGCGGCACGGTGCGCGAGCCGGAGGACTGGCGCCTGCGGATCTCGCTGCGCAAGCGGGCGGAGCCGGCGTCGGAGCGGGAGGTTGCGGCGCATGAGCGGGAAGCTGCGGGAGCTGTGGATGCAGCCGGGCAGAATGAATCCGGTGCGCACGATACGGCGACCGCGGCGAGTTCGGACGCATCGGCTGCGATGTCCGCCGTTGATGCGCTCTGGCTCGAGGAGCTGGACCTGACGGCGGGGAGCGAGATCGCATACGTGAACTTCGTCGCGCCGATGTTGCTCGAACCGGGCAGCTACGCGATCGCCTGCGAAGCCGTGTCCGCCTCGGGCGAGCGGCGCCTGCTGCACCAGGGCTTCTGGTGCTACGACCGGGAGCTGCTGCGGCGCGGGTCTCCGCTGGCAGCCGGCCGGGATTATTTCATCAAGGACGGCAAGCCTTTTCCCGTAGTCGGGATGACTTATATGGCGTCGGATACGGGCCGCAAGTTCATTAACCTGCCGAACCCCGCGATCTGGGATCGCGAGATGGCGACGATGAAGCGGGCCGGCATCAACTGGATCCGCACCGGCATGTGGAGCGCCTGGCGGCACCTGATGTTCGAGGACGGGCATGCCTCCGAGGAGCAGCTGCGCGCGATCGACGCGTTTATATTGACGGCGGCGCGGCATGGTCTGGAAGTGACCTTCACGTTTTTTGCGTTCGCGCCGGAGGCATGGGAGGGACGCAATCCGTACCTGGATCCGCGCAGCGTTCAGGCGCAGAAACGCTTCATTGCAGCCATCGTCTCCCGGCACAAAGACACGTCGAACGTGCAGTGGGACCTGATCAACGAGCCCTCGCTTTTCGACCCGACGCGGATCTTCACGGGTCCCCGCGCGGTGCACGACAAGTTCGAGCGGCAGGCGTTCGGCCAGTGGCTGCAAGAGCGGCACGGTACGATCGACCGGCTGCAGGCGCGCTGGAACATGACGCAGGCCGAGCTGCCCGACTTCGCATCCGCGGAGCCGCCGGAGCAGATCGATATTGCTTTTGACATTCACGACATCAAGCGCCTCAAGAAAAACGGACGCTGGCTCGACTATACGCTGTTCACGATGGACATGCACAACCGCTGGGTCGAGGCGCTGAGCGCGACGATCCGGACGCTCGTCCCGGGACATCTAGTCACCGTCGGACAAGACGAGGCGCTCGGCAGAGGACCGCGGCCGTCGCCGTTCATGTATGCGCAGAGCGTCGATTACACCAACGTGCATACGTGGTGGCTCAACGATCAGCTGCTGTGGGACGGCCTGTTCGGCAAAGATCCGGGCAAGCCGACGCTCATCCAGGAAACGGGCATCATGTACGTGGAAATGCCCGACAATCGCGCCAAGCGGACGGAGGAGGAGCTGCGGAACCTTTTGGAGCGCAAGTACGCTTATGCCTTCGCGGGCGGCAGCGCCGGCGCCGTGCATTGGCTGTGGAACACGAATTATTACATGGATAACGTGTGCGAATCCAACATCGGCGCGCTGCGGGCGGACGGCACCGAGAAGCCGGAGGCGGACGTATCGTACGACTTCGGCCGTTTCATCGGAAGCATCGCGGACCTGTTCGAGGATCGCGAGCTAGCGGACATCGCCGTCGTTTTCCCGTATACGAACGACTTCTCGAGCCGCAGGTTCGCCTGCGAAGCGACGCAAAGCCTCACGCACGTGCTGGCTTACGATATGAAGGTGCCGTTCTACGGCATCAGCGAGCTGCATCTCGATTCGCTGTCCGCCGACAAGCCTCGGCTCATCATCGTGCCGAGCGCGCACAGCTTCAGCGACGAAGCGCTGACGCAGCTGCTCGGGCATGTCGAGATGCACGGCGGCACCCTGCTGTTCACCGGTCCGATCGGTCTCGACGCCTATTGGAAGCCGACTTCGAGGGCCGCCGAGGCGGTAGGCGCAGCCTATCGGCTGACCAACCTGTCGCGCGAGGAACAAGTGCGGATCGCAGGCCGCACGTACCGCGCTTCCTTCGGCGACCGCAAGATCGGCCAGCTGAACAAAGAGGTCGTGCCTGACGCGGACGGCAACGGCTGGAGTCAGACCAATGAGCTGCTCGTACGACCGCTCGGCGCTGGCAAGCTGCTCTGGTGTCCGCTGCCGCTCGAGCTGAACGAACGCACGGATACGCTGCAAGCTTTGTACGCGGCCGCGCTGCAAGAGGCGCAGGCGGGAATCGGCGCAATGGCGTGGGAAGAAGGCGGCGACCACCCGGGCGTTTATGGCACGAAACTGACTTTTAAACACGGAAGCTTGTATATCTTCATCTCGGAATCCGGCGCCGACTGCGAAGTCGCGATCAGGGACGGGGAGACAAGCTACCGCTTCACCGTGCCGAGCGAACGGTCTGTGCTGTTCGCAACGGACGCGCAGGGCGGGCTGATCGCCACGTACCGGGATACGGTCGTGAGCCAGTCCGGCCGGGTTGCTGGCGCAGATGAGAAAAGTGCTGCTGTGCGCTAAGTTAGGCTCTGCGAGCGAGTTGTCCGACATTGATACGAAGCGCTTGCCCCTGGGGCGGGCGCTTTCTTTTTGATAAAAATCTCAGATTTAAGCCGGAGAAATCGGTTTAATACATTTGTCAAAGACGGTATTCTGCCAGCATCAAGACAGGTTGCAAGCCGGAGTTACAGACTATTATCTATCTCAGACTATTATCTAGGGGGAAGCACATGTATCGGAAATTTCGAGCCATCGGCATCGCTCTCTTGGGGTTCATGATCACTGGGTCGGTCGGGCTGTCCGCCGGATCCGCGCAGGCTGCGTCAGCGGGGAAGACGGAGGCTGCGCAGGCGACGCCGGTCGCGACGGCTTCCTTCCAGGACAAGGACGAGCAGGCGGGAGCGATCGGCGGCATTTTATATTTGAACGAGGGCGGACAATCGGCGGCGAGCTACGAGGCCTATCTGCTGGACGATAAAGGCAAGCGCTACGGAAAGGCGATCGGCAAATACGCGCCTGAGCGGCATGCGTTCATCATTCCGGACGGTACGAAGGTGACGGGCAAAGCGGCGGCGCTGGGCGTGTTTAACGCCTCGGACAACGGCAAGTCCGCAGCCGTGCCGGTCGCGAAGGCGTCTCTGCGGGATTATCCGGCGTACCTGGTAGGAGAACTGACTTACATAGACGCGAATCCCTACACAAGCGCGTGGCCGGCGATCACCTGGAAGGATCCGGAGGACGGCACGGACTACGACGGCTACCAGATCGAATATCCGGGCGGTACGGAGAAAGTGGTCAAATCGTCGTCCGGCCGCTACAAGCTCCCGCTGAACAATCTCAACATTCTCGGCGAAGTGAAGGTCGTGCCTTACCGGGACGGCGGCGTTTTCGAATACAGCGCCAGCGCGACCGCGCAAACGTACGACGATATCCGGAACGAAGCGGCGAGCTGGGTCAATCCAGGCGATGTAAATTCTACCATTTCGCCTGTGTCTGATATTCACTTCAAGCCGGTCCTCTCCGGCGGCAAGACGCGCGTATCCGGCGAGCTCAGCTGGTACGACGCAGACAGCGCACATGCAGTGAACTACGTCGTGTACAGCGCCGACGCGAACGGCGTGCCGCTTCAACCGATCGCCGACGTGACCAACGACTATCCGTTCGACGGCAAGGCATATCGCGTGACGCTGCCGGAATTTCCGCTTAAGGACGTGAGCAGCGTTGCGATCTATGCGGTACGCGACAGCGGCAAGTCTGCGGCGTCCTGGGTGCCGGTCGGCGGCGATCCGGATCCGCTGTTCGTCGACACGGATGCGGAGGCAGGCAAGCTTGGCGGCACGGTGCTCGTGAAGCCGCGGTTCCCGGATTACGGCGCAGCGCTCTTCTTCGTGGACGAATGGCGGCAGCCGATGGGCTCGGCGGTCGACGTAGTAGAGGGCGAGAGCCGTTACTTCGAGATTCCGGCGGGCACGGCGGTGCCGGAGGGCGCCTGGAAGCTCGGGATCTACGACAACGGCGGGCTCGAGGGAAGCGAGTTCGAGAAGCTGCCGCAGTATATCGGGTTTGAGGATGTGGGAGGGGAATGAACGCTGTTGAAGCGTTCTTCTGCCCCAGCCAGCTCGCAGGATCCCACCGTTGACACCGCCTGCGGCGTTGGATAGCATGGAAGGAACAGCGTCGGGGGCGGGAGGCACGGAACGGGATGCAGGATCGGGCGAACGGTGTGCAAGAGCAGTCGGAGAACGGAATGCAGGTTCGGGCGAACGGGATGCAAGAGCAGGTGGATAACGGGATGCATGATTGGGCGAGCGGGATGCAAGAGCAGGTGCAGGATCGGGCAAGCGGGATGCAAGAGCAGGTGCAGGATCGGGCAAGCGGCGTTGAAGAGCAGTCGGCGAACGGGATGCAGGATCAGGTTTTTGGAAAATGTAGAGCGCCGTCGGAGGCGGGAAACAGAGCGGACAGCGGGGCGAGCGCGGAGGTTCGGCCAGGCGTGCTGGTCATCAGCCACGGCTCCCGCGAGCCGGGCTGGGTGGCGCAGGTGGAAGCAGCCGTCGCCGAGGCGAGGTCGAAGCTGCCGGCGGACCTGCCGGTCGCGGCTTCGTACCTGGAGCTGGTCGAAGGCCGGCTGATGCAGGACGGCGTGCGCGCGCTGGAGGCGCAGGGCGTGACCGACATTTACGCGCTGCCGCTGTTCGTCTCGTCGGGCAGCACGCATGTCGACGAGATCGGCTGGGCGCTCGGCGCTTATGCACAGCCGCGGCGCGAAACGGATCTGGAGCCGGTCGAGGTGACGGCGCGGCTCACGTACGGCCAGCCGATCGGCAGCGATCCGGAGATCGCCCGCGTGCTGGCGGACACGCTCGGCGCGCGGTCGCGCGAGCCCGCGGCGGAGTGCGTGCTGCTCATCGGGCACGGCAGCGACGAGCCCTGGTTTTACGAGGCATGGCGCCGGGAGCTGGAGGGGCTGGCGGCGGAGCTCGCGCGCATCGGCGGCTTTGCGGGCGCGGACGCCGCGCTGCTGCGGCCGGAAGAGACGGCGGCGCGGATCGCGGGTTTGCGGGCGAAGCATCCGGAGGCGCGGCTGCTCGCGGTGCCCGTTTTCCTGAGCGAAGGGTACTTCACCTCTTCGGCCGTGCCTAACCGACTCGCGGGGCAGGACATCGACTATGCCGAGAGCGCCCTGCTGCCCCATCCGCAGATCAGCGAATGGATCGTACACCGGGCGCGTGCCTGGCTCGAAACGCGCGAAGCTGTCTCCCCTTTTTAACCATATAAGAAAGTATAATTTGACGGCGAGTGATGGGCAGCTGAGCGCACACTCGGAATGCCGGAGCTTCTCGGTGGCTTGCAGGCCCCAAAACCTGCAATTATACATGCTTTTTCTGCCGACCGACGGTACCGGATGAAATACCTGCAAATGTGGTTACTACTTAGGTGAGCTAGAACTGAAACTGCCCGTGAATGGCGAGTGAGAGGGATTTGAGGACGGAAAGGTTTTGTTTGAGGAGCGTGGAGACGACGGATCGAATGCGTGCAAACTGCGTTGCTCCCAGCATGGTACGAAAAGTGCCGGATACTTTGGTTTTCACCTTGACCATTCGAATATCACGTTCTGCCTGATTATTGTCAAATGGAATTTGGACATCACGAAGAAAGGCCAGAATGGCGGTTTTGTATTGCTGAAACCGTTCGGCCAAATTCCCTGCCTTCCCTTTGGCATGTCTGCCGCGTGTGCCTTTTTCCTTGGGGATAAATCCTT
>NZ_JBHRYU010000024.1:0-133141 GCF_042649185.1 Cohnella sp. GCM10012308 | reverse complement strand
GGATGCGCTGTGTCCAAAGCGAGAACGCACAAGCCGAGGTCGACGCAAACGCGGAGGACGGCCACGAAAACGTCCGAAAAGGTTGAAGCCTCAACGGATATTGCGCACTTAAACTAAATCGCTTTCCAAAAAAAAAATCGGTGATTCGTACATTTTGGGAGGGGCTTTGTTTTGTTTTTTTCTGCTAACAGATGTGCAAAGTTATCCTTACCATCTTCACTTTGCTTGCTGGAGAAAACAAGTTGTTCCCCCACTGACAGCCTTTCTCGTCTTGAACTGCAGCCCACTATGTTAGGATGTTTGCAAAACGATTGGATCCTGTGTCACTTAGAAGCTGGAAACGGTAGTCTGAGCAAAAATAACGGATTCTCAGTCCGATCGGGCGTCGTCGTATAGGATGTTGTGTGCGGAGTTGTCAAAGCGCCGATGAACAAACGAAAAGGCCGCCGGCACATGCCGGCGGCTTCTTCTAAGTAGGGTGGTTATAATGCGTTTCTGCGGCCACGGGACAGCAGGACAAGACCGATAATCAGGACGATCAGGCCGATGCCGCCGAACGACCAGACGAATTCGACCGCTGCTTTGGCCAACCAAAGTACGATGGCTACGATAACCGCTAGGATTCCGAGTACGAGTACCATTGTGATGACCTCCATATCGTAAGGGGATATCTTCTATTACCCAATCTGGCGAGTTTGAACAAAAGCGCAGAAAAAAATTCGCAGCATTATAGGGTTGCCATTAGGCCGCATGCTGTTAAAATAACGTCGAGCAGCAAAACTTGTAGGGGAGCGATCGAGTGATGTCGGGGGCAGCGAGCAAGCCGGAAATCGTCCGCGTGCGCGGACAATTGGCGAACACGAAGCGAAAGCTAGCGGAAGGCGAATTAACAGTCGGTTTTATAGGCGGATCGATTACGGACGAACGAGCAGGTCATAACTGGCCGGAGCCGGTCACGCGCTGGCTGGTCGCGAACTATCCGCAAGTCCGCTTCGCCGTAGAGAATGCGGGCATCGGCGCGACGGGAAGCGATCTGGCTTCTTTCCGTGCCAAGCGGGATCTGATCGATCGGGGCTGCGATATCGTTTTCGTGGAATTTGCGGTGAACGACAATGGCGTAGCGACAGATCGTCGGCAAAAAACGCGCGAAGGTTTGCTAAGGCAGCTGCTTGCGAGCGGCACGACCGATGTTGTGCTGGTCTATACATACTGCCAGGACATGTACGGACCGATGTCGGAGGGACATATGCCGCCTAGCATCGAGGAATTCGAGGTGCTGGCGGAGCATTATGGCCTCAGCTCTGTGTGGATGGGCATGCACGCGTTCCAAGAAGTGAAAGCGGGTCTCATGCGTTGGGAGGAGTGGCTCCCGGACGGTCTTCACCCGACGGAACGGGGCAGCTACAGCTATGGCCGAAGCGTCATCGGATATTTGCAAACGGCACTTGCAAGCGTGGACGAGCAGGCAGAACGAGCGGACGCGGGAGCGGCAGCAGGTTTGCCCAAGCCGCTGGACCCCGGGCATTGGCAAGAGGTTTCGTTCGTACCGTTCGAGAAGGTACGGACGGAAGGGCCTTGGACCGTCCGACGTTGGGTGACGCTGGAATGGATCGAACGTGCGCTGTCGACATCGGCGATCGGAGCCAAGCTCGCTTTTTCTTTTGATGGAAGAGGACTTGCCCTGGCATTCGACTTCGGCAAAAATTCGGCCGAGTGCCGGTACCGGATCGACGGCGGGGAGTGGAAGGAAACGTCCAGGGAGCGCCCCGCATGGTGCGGGCCGACCGGATGGCTTAAGCTGGAGACGATAACCGACGATCTGCCGGGCGGCAGACACGAGGTCGAACTTGAAGTCATTCACGGCAATAAGCCGGATTGCGCCGGCACGCGCTTCGATCTCGCCTTTATCGGCGTTATCTCTTAAAACGCATAAAAAAAGGGAGCCAACGAGGGGCTCCCTTTGTCGTCTAGCGCAAATTTGCGATGGCTACGTCGGGTTCGGCCTCCGCCTCGTAATCGACGGCTCCTGTCTCGAATCCGAACAGTTGGAAAAACTCCTTGCGGTAGCCTTCGAGGTCCGACAGCTCGTATACGTTTTCCGTGGAGAGCGCCGCCCACAACTGCTCGACTTCGGCTTGAATCTCTGGACGCATCTCCCAATCGTCGATGCGGATGCGGCCCTTTTCGTCCACCGCCGTCTCGCCGCCGCCGTACAGACGCTCGGAAAAGAGCCTGTACATTTGCTCGATGCAGCCTTCGTGAATTTCTTTTTCCTTCATGACCTTGTACAACACGGAAATATAAAGCGGAACCACCGGAATAGCGGAGCTCGATTGCGTGACCAGCGCCTTGTTCACCGATACGAAAGCGCGACCGCCGGTTGCGGACAGCCGATCGTTCAGACGAAGCCCCGTCGCTTCCAGATGCTCCTTGGCGCGCCCGATCGTACCCTCGCGGTAAACGGCATGCGTGATCTCCGGCCCGATATACGTATAGGCGACGGTCGTGGCGTCTTCGGTCAGGACGCCTGCTTCGCGAAGCGCGTCGATCCACATCTCCCAGTCTTCGCCGCCCATGACGGCGACCGTCTGGCGAACCTCCTCTTCGGTGGCGGGTTCGATCGAGGCGAGCGATACTTCGCCCGTGTGGAAGTTGACCGTCTTGTTCGTGTAGGTGCCGCCTAGCGGCTTGATGACGGAGGAGAAGGTCTCGCCCGTCTTCGGATGCGTCCGGCGCGGAGAAGCGACGCTGTAGACGACGAGGTCGACTTGTCCGAGCTCTTCGCGGATCGTGGCGATCGTCTTGTCCTTGATCTCGTCCGAGAAGGCGTCGCCGACGATGCTGAACGACTTGAGCCCGGCTTCGGAAGCCGTCTCTTCGAAGGCGGCCGAGTTGTACCAGCCGGCCGAGGCCGTACGGGCGCCTTCGGCGGCTTTGTCGAAGTAGACGCCGATCGTATTCGCGCCGGCGCCGAAGGCCGCGACGATGCGGGAGGCGAGACCGTAGCCCGTCGATGCGCCGATAACGAGCGCATTGCGCGGACCTTTGACGGCAGGCTTGCCTTTCACATATTCCACTTGACGCTGAACCTGGATAGCGCAGCCGTCCGGATGCGCGGTCGTGCAGATGAAGCCGCGAGTTTTCGGTTGGATGATCATGGGTTCGCATTTTCCTTTGCCATATAGAGTTTGAGGACCGGCCAAGCTGGCCTGACTTCCCTATTGTACCTAATTCAAGCATGGGATGGGAAGGTATGCGGGCATCGACGGCCATACGATTTTCATATGACAGTTGTCATGCCAGGAAGATTACGCTTGTGAGTGCATGAACATTTTTCCAAACGTTACAATGTGTCTAGCGGTTAGACGAATGGAGGAAGACGCGATGGACCATGTCATCGAACTCGAACAGGTCAGCAAAGTATATAAAGGCAAACGCGCGGTCGACGGACTGACGCTTCGCGTGTCCAAGGGAAGCGTGCTCGCGCTGCTCGGGCCCAATGGCGCCGGCAAGACGACGACGGTGTCGATGATCCTCGGCCTGCTGCAGCCGACGGAAGGGAAGGTCAAGCTGCTTGGCAGCGATCCGCGCGAGGCTGGCGTACGGAAAAAAATCGGAGCGATGCTGCAGGAAGTGAGCGTCATCGACAACTTGAAAGTATCCGAGACCATCGAGCTGTTCCGCAGCTACTACGACAAGCCGCTGCCGCTCTCCGATCTGCTGCGGATCTCTGCGCTCGAATCGGAAAAAGGGAAGCTGGCCTCCGCGCTCTCCGGCGGCCAGCAGCGCCGCCTCGGATTCGCGCTCGCGCTTGCCGGCGATCCGGAAGTGCTGTTTCTCGACGAGCCGACAGTCGGCATGGACGTCACCTCGCGTCAGCTGTTCTGGGACACGGTGCGGAAGATGGCGGACCGGGGCAAGACGATCGTGCTGACGACGCATTATCTGGAGGAAGCGGACAGCATCGCGGATCGGATCGTCGTCGTGAGCGACGGCCGCATCGTCGCGGACGGCTCCCCGAGCGAGATCAAAGCCCGCACGACGGGGCGCGTCATCTCGTTCACGGCCGGAGAGCGGACTAGCGATGCGGAGCTGCGCGCCATTCCCGGCGTAACGGAGCTCAGCCGCAGCGGCAGGCGCGTAAAGCTGATGAGCGAGGATACGGACAGGCTGATCGCCGAGCTGATCGCCAGGCGAACGGACATGCGAGATATCGAGATCGGCAGCGGCGGCTTGGAGGAAGCGTTCCAGGCGCTCGTGAGCAAGGCCGACTAACCAACCACATATTAGAGATCGAAGGAGCTGTTCCTATGAATCAGACGGCGCGCGCGACATGGGCGCAATGCAAATCGGAAATGCTGCGTACGGCGAGAAACAAGCGGTTCGTCATTTTCTCCGTCTTCATGCCCATCGCCTTCTTCTTCATTTTCACAGGTACGATGAATGCGGACGCAACGATAGACGGTACGGATTGGATCCCGTACTACTTAATGTCCATGACCGCCTACGGCGTCATCGGGGCGAGTCTCACCTCGTTCGCGCCCCGCATCGCCAAGGAGCGGGCGCAGGGTTGGATCCGTCTGCTGCGGATTACGCCGCTCCCCTCGGGCTCCTACGTGGTGTCCAAGATCGTGGCCCAAGCGCTCATCAACCTGGTCATTATCGTGCTCGTGTTCGCGGTCGCGGGCATATCCAAGGGCATCGATCTGCCTGTCGCGGTCTGGATCGAGAGCGGGCTGTGGATCTGGCTGGGCGGCTTCGCCTTCATGGCGCTCGCTACGCTCGTCGGTTCGATGCGCAACGCGGATGCCGTTCAAGTGCTGAGCATGATTCTGTATCTGGGCATGTCCGTCATGGGCGGATTGTGGATGCCGACGAGCTCGTTTCCGCAGATCATGCAGGATATCGCGAAGTGGCTTCCGACCTACCGGGTCGGCCAGGGCGCGTGGAACCTGGTAGGAGGCGGGCATCCCGACTGGGCCGGCTTCGGAATATTGGCTGCTTACGCTTTCGTTTTCGTGATATTATCTACCTATATTATGAAAAAGCAGGAAGCGGTGTAGCATGAAGCAAAAAAGCGGGCAGGCTCGCAACGGGCCGCCCCTTTATTTTTCCCTCATATGGCTCGTCTATCTGGTATTTCCGCTTGAAACGATACTGAGCATGCCTGTCCGGCAGATGGTACCGAGTCTGCTGTTGCTGGGCTTGTTCGTCAGCACCTACTTGTACAGCTTCAAGGCGCCCAGGTTCCGGCTTTCGGCCGCCCTGCTGCTGCTCGCGATGGTCGGTGCCTTCTGCTGGCTGTATGGGGAGAACTTCGTGTTCCTGACCTTTTATCCATCGCCGCTCATCGGCGTGCTGAACGTCAGGTGGAAGAGATTCGCGGGCATGGGCGCCATGCTGGCGTTGCTCGCAGCGGTTGCCGTATACTTCGGTCTGTACGAAAACGAGACCGAAATCTTTCAATATTTGCCCGCAATGCTGATCATGCTGACGGTGCCGTTCGGCATGCAGCTCACCAGACGCTCGAACGAGCTCAAAAACAAGCTGTCCATGGCCAACGACGAGATCGCCCGGCTCTCAAAGAGCGAGGAGCGCCAACGCATCTCGCGCGATCTTCACGATACGCTCGGACATACGCTGTCCCTCATCACGCTGAAGAGCGAGCTGGCCGAGCGATTGATCGCCAAAAATCCGGAACGAGCGGCCGTCGAAATCCGGGATGTGCAGCATACGAGCCGAGCTGCGCTGAAGCAGCTGCGCGAGCTCGTATCCGGCATGAATACGGCAACGACGCGGGAGGAGACCGCGCATGCGTCGCAGCTGCTGCAGGCTGCGGGCATCCGACTAGAGGCGCAGGGCGAGGACTGTCTGGCGGGCTTGCCGCCGCTCGTCGATAACATCATGGCGATGTGCCTGCGGGAGGCGGTAACGAATGCGGTCAAACACAGCGGAGCTTCGTCGTGCCGGATCGAATGGTTCAAGCATGATGCGGGCATCGCGATGACGGTGAGCGACGACGGCCGCGGCTGCGCGGCCATGCAAGGGAACGAGGCTGCGGGCGGCTCCGGCCTGCGCGGCATGCGCGAGCGGCTGCGCCTGATCGAGGGAGAGCTCGAATGGCGTTCGGAAACGGGCGCGGGCACGCAACTGATCGTTAAACTGCCGCTGGTGGAAAAAACGGGAGACGAGGAGGCGACGGGCGCATGAGAGTCATCGTTGCGGAGGACCAGGGCATGCTGCGAGGCGCCCTCAGCGCGTTGCTCGATCTAGAGGATGACATCGAAGTCGTCGGTCAGGCGGCGGACGGCGAGCAGGCGCTCCAGATGATCGAATCGCTTGATCCCGACATTTGCGTGATGGATATCGAAATGCCGAAGCTGACGGGGCTCGACGTCGCGGAGCGTCTAAAGGATGCCAAGATTAGCTGCAAGGTCGTCATCCTGACGACATTTTCGCGTTCGGGCTACTTCCAGCGCGCCATGCGGGCCGGCGTCAAAGGGTTCCTGCTGAAGGACTCGCCGATCGACGAGCTGGGCGCCGCGCTGCGCGCCGTCCATGGCGGCGGGCGCGCCGTCAGTCCCGAGCTGGCGATGCAGCTGTGGGAAGCGGAAAATCCGCTCACCGAGCGGGAGCGGGAGGTGCTGAAGCTGGCCGGTGCAGGGCTGGGCGCGGGCGAGATCGCGTCGAGACTGTTCCTGTCGCACGGCACGGTACGCAATTATTTGTCCGAGGCGATCCAGAAGCTGGACGCCAAAAACCGAATCGACGCGACGTTGATCGCGGAGCGCAATGGATGGCTGGGCTAGGTTGACGACCCCTATGGCGCATAACGTGGAAACGGCCTTGAGGGAGCGAAAGACGCTCCTTCAAGGCCGTTTTCATTTACCGTATCGATTAGTAGAAGCCGACCCGCAGAATGATGACGAGCAATACGAACATAACGAGCGCGAACGCTGCGCCGCTGCCTCCGCCTTCAACCGGATATCCCATCGCTATCACCACCGTGTCCGAGGTAAATTGCTCATTGCTCAGACAGTGTATGTGGATCGCGGAGATCGGCTTATGCTATAGCCTAGATTAACGGATTTCATGTTTGAGGCGGCCGCTTCTTTTTGGATGCTTGCACGCGTCGCCAGCCGAAGACGGCTAAAGCGATGCCGGCGATGACGAGGACGGTACCGACGTACGGATTCAGGAAAATGAGGTCGGCGACGCCGAAAATGACGATTAAAACGCCGAAAATGACGAATTGAAGCGGATGTGTCTGCATACGGCTGAACCTCCGGGTGTGTGGCGAGTAATAGACGATGATACGATCATAGGGCGATCGGGCGTTTTTTGCAATTGTTGCGGCCAGCTTTTATGATGAAGAAAAAACGACCGGCAAGGAGAGTCGACATGTCCACCGTCTCGCGGCTTAGAAGGTACGGCTTGTGGTTGGCATGCTGCGCGGCGATCGTGCTGCTGTACGTATGGTACACGTCGCCCAACGCGGTACCGGATGCGTACAAAGGAACGGCTGCTGATCCGTCGCTATTTTATACGGCGGATCAGCTTCGCGAGAGCGCGACGCTAAATGCGATCCGCAACGGCATATTTTTCTTCAGTTGGCCCTGGCAATGGGCGATCTATCTGTTTCTGTTGACCGGGGGCTGGTCGCGCGCCTGGAAGGATCGGATCGACGGGAGCAGGCTGCCTTCGTTCCTTCGCCTGCCTCTTTACGTACTGCTCGTATATGGGGCGTCCGCTTTGCTTTATTTGCCGCTCAAGATCGCGAGCTATTCGGTGTCCCGCAGCTACGGCATCTCGACGCAACCGGCAGGGGGCTGGCTGGAGGACCGCGGGCTCGACTTCGTTATCGGTTATATCACGGTGCTGGCCGTATATGCCGTAGCCAGATGGGTCATGTCGCGCGGCGGACGATGGTGGCTTCGGTTGTGGCTTATTTCGGTGCCGTTCACGCTGTTCATGATGTACGTCGAGCCCGTCGTCATCGACCCGCTCTACGACAAGTTCGAGGAATTGTCCGATCCTGCGCTCGAGTCCGCGATTTTGGACCTGGCGGGGAAGGCCGATATTCCGGCGGACCGGGTGTACGAGGTGCGCATGTCCGGCAAGACGAATGCGATCAACGCCTACGTATCCGGCATCGGGAGTTCGCTTCGCATCGTGCTGTGGGACACGGCGCTCGCCAAGCTGGAGCAACCCGAGATTATGCAAATCATGGCTCACGAGATGGGCCACTACGTCAAGCATCACCTGGAATGGAGCGCGGTCGGCGCGATCGGCAGCTCCTTCGCGCTGCTCTGGATCGGCGGCGGAATTTACAACATCGTCGTACGGACGCGAGGCAGGGATTGGGGCATCTTCCGTGTATCGGACATGAACGCGCTGCCGCTCATTTTACTGCTGCTGTCCGTGCTCAGCTTCGGGTCGCTGCCTGTCTCCAACGCCGTCTCCAGACAAGCCGAGGCGGCCGCGGACAGATACGCGCTCGAGCTGCTCGGCACGGCCGACGGCGCCGTGACGATGCATCAAAAGCTGGCCGTCGCAGCGCTAAGCGACGTGAACCCGCCGCTGCTCGTGAAGTGGCTGCGGTCGACCCATCCGAGCGATATGGCGCGGATCGCGCAGGCTGAACGCTATGCTGAAGCGCAGGGGGAGAAAACGCCATGACTTCCTCGCCGGAAAAGGGCACGAAGCCGGCAGCCACGAGCTATGGGAAGCCCGGCACGGCCCCCTTGCTGCGATTGTACTTGCTGAACGGCGTACGAAGCGCGCCCCATTTTCTCGATCGCTTAAAGGATACGCTGGCGACACGTCTGACCGGGCTGGGGTTCGACGTGCGCGGACGCGTCATCTTTCCGTATGACGATTGGCACAGGCGGCTGCTGCCGCAAGTTCGGGAAGCGCGCTTTGACATCATGTTGCCGTATCGCAGATATGAGCGGTCCATTGGGGGGAAGAGAGCGTTGGCCGTGCTGGAGCGCGACCGGGCGGAAGAGGGAGCGCGTTCGGCTCGACATGTGGACGATGAAAGGCATAAGGCTATAGTGCCGGCGAACGATACGGAAGAAAAGCTGGCGGTTAACCTGCGGGCGGCGCATGAGGAAGAGTTGATGCAATCGACTGGTACCGCCGAGAAGGAACCAAACCTCTTTGTTCGCCCTAAGGAGCTTGCGTTGTTCGTCGGTCATAGCGCGGGCGGGGTGGCAGCCGTTCACGCATCGGGACTGCTGCTCGCGCGCGAAGGCGGGATGCCGAGCCCCGTCGTCATGATCGGATCGCCGAAGTGCAGAATTCCCGGGCCGCTGCGCGATGCCGTGCTCTACGTGCAAGCTGAGGGACCGCAGAAGGAGCGAGGCGCAGCGCTTGGCTCGCGTGCGGCGGCACCGTCGCGCTCGGAAGCGCGCAGCGCAGGCCGAACGGCTGACCCGATCTGCCGGATCGGGTCCTTCGGGGGCTGGGGCAAAAAAGCGGATCGGCTGCTGCCGGGCTGGCATGGCGATCGCCATGCGCCCGGCGCTCGCGCTGCCGTAAGGATCGCCGGCGGACATGCGGATTATTTTCGCGATCGCGCGCCGTATATCGCGGGCGACGGCAGGACGAACATGGACGAGACCCTCGCAGCCTTATGGCCCTGGCTGACGGAGCGGCTGGCCGAGCGAATGCGCTAGTCGCCGCAAGCTTGCATGATAAGCTCGTACGAGCGCAGCCGGTCGGCGAAGTCGTGCGCATACGACACGATCATGAGCTCGTCCGCCCCGAACGTCTCGCGCAGCTCCGAAAGTCTGTCGCGAACCCGCGATGGTTCGCCGACAATCATGGCGTGCTCCAAGCCTGATTCGTCCGTGCTTGCCGAATCGTCCGGACCGAGCAGGCGGGCGGCTTCGTCCGGACCGGGAATGCCGGCTTCGCCCCGGCCCTGACCGGCTAGCAAACGCCAGGCCTTTACCCCGCGGGCGATCTCCTCGGCCCGCTCCTGCGTATCGGCGCACACGGCCGACACGGCCAGCACGACGCAGGGACGTTCGCCGCGCGACCGGTCGAAGGCGTCGCGATAGGCGGCGATCGCTTCCGCCGCATTTTCGCGGTTCATAAAATAGCCGTATGCGTAGCCCGTCCCAAAGGCGGCCGCCAGTCTCGCGCTTTTGACGCTCGTGCCGAGCACCCAGGGCGCAGGACCCGTGCTTGAGGCGTCGAGCGCTTGGGCCGACCCCCTTTTCGCTTGAATCGAATCTTCTTGCTCCGGAGCTTGCGTCCCGGGCTTTTCGTCGTTCAGATAACGGACGAGCGCGGCAAAATCGTCGGGCATCCGCAGCGCGCGCTCCAGATAGTTGTCAGACAGCGCCATGGAAATCTCGGCGGGACCGCCGGGAGACCGGGCGACGCCGAGATCGATCCGTCCGGGGAACAAGGCAGCGAGGAGCCGGAAAGTCTCCGCAACCTTGTAAGGCTTGTAGTACGGCAACAGGATCGCGCCTGCGCCAAGCCGAATGCGCGAGGTCACGGCGCCGATCATGCCCAGCATGACCTCGGGCGTGGAGCAGGCGAGTCCGCCGAGCCCATGATGCTCGGCCAGCCAGAAGCGCGAATATCCGAAGCGCTCTCCTGCCTGGGCGAGCAAGGCCGACGACCGGAGCGCGTCGCCGGGACTTTGGCCGGCTACGACGGGCGCTTGGTCCAATATGCTTAGCTTCATGTTCAACCCCTCCGATCTATCCTCCCAGTATACCGCAGCGCCTTCAAAAAGGCGTTCACATTCCCGATCCCTTCTGATAGCATGAAGGTATTCGTCCGGCCCGCGGCCGGAACAGCTAGCTATCGAAATGAGGGAAGACGGATGTCTCGCATGAATAATGCAGATTCGCGGACGTTATGGTACGATCGGCCCGCAATGGATTGGAACGAAGCGCTGCCGATCGGCAACGGACGTATCGGCGCGATGGTGTTCGGGGATGCCCGGCGAGAGCGGATGATGCTGAACGAAGACACGCTATGGTCGGGTGAGCCGATAGATACGAACAATCACGGCGGGCTGCCGCATCTGGAGCGAAGCCGGGAGCTGATCGCCGAAGGGAGATACTGGGAAGCCCAACAGCTGGTCGAGTCGAATATGCTCGGCGCCGATACGGAAGCCTATCAGCCGCTGGGCAATCTGCTGATCGACATGGAAGCGCTACTGCCCGAGGCGCCCTCCAAGTATGTCCGGCAATTGGATCTCTCGCGCGCCGTGCACGTCGTATCGTATGAAGAAGATGGCGTCGCCTTCACGCGGGAAGCGTTCGTCTCGGCCGCCGAGCAGGTACTGGTCGTGAAGCTGACGGCGAGCAGGCCAGGCGCGCTTAGCTTCACGGCTTCGCTCGAGAGTCCGCATCCTGCGGAAGTATTCCCTTTGGAGGCGGGCGGCGCAGTCATTAGCGGCCGTGCGCCCGTCTCTATCGATCCGGCGATATCCTATGCGCCGGGACGCGGCACCGCGTTCGCCGCGGCCATTCATGCGGCACATACGGACGGCCGGTCGGAGACGACGGAGGACGGCCGGCTGCGCGTATCCGGCGCTTCGCGGGCGACGCTGCTGCTGTCGGCGGCTACCAGCTTCGCCGGGTACGACCAGGATCCCGCGGCGGGGCCGGATCCGGTCGCGCGCTGTATACAGGACCTGGCGGACGCCTCTCTTTTGAACGGCGATTCGCTGGTTAAGCGGCATATGGATTCGTATCGCGCTTATTTCGACCGGACGGATCTTAGGTTGAGCGCCACGGGAGAAGACGAGCACGCCGCGCTGCCGACGGACGAGCGTCTGAGGCGCGCTGGACAAGGCGCCTGGGATGCGGGACTGGCAGAGCTGTATTTTCACTATGCCAAGTACCTTTTGATCTCAAGTTCGCGGCCCGGCACGCAGGCGGCCAATCTGCAGGGGATCTGGAATCATCATCTGACGCCGCCGTGGCGGAGCAACTATACGATCAATATCAATACGCAAATGAACTATTGGCCGGCCGAAGCGCTCGGTCTGCACGAGCTGGCCGAGCCGTTGTACGACCTGATCGGCGAGCTTAGCGTCAAAGGCAGGGAAACCGCGCGAATCCACTATGGGGCGCGGGGGTGGACGTCGCATCACAACACGGACATCTGGCGCAGGGCAAACCCGGTGACGGGATCGGCCAGCTGGGCGTTTTGGCCGATGAGCGCCGGATGGCTGTGCAGGCATCTGTGGGAGCGGTACCTGTACGGGGGAGACAGGACCGAGCTGGCCGAACGGTTCTATCCGGTCATGAAGGAGGCGGCGCGCTTTGCGCTCGACTGGCTCGTGCCGGACGGCTCGGGGCGGCTCGTCACCTCGCCCGCCTCGACGCCCGAAAACCTGTTCCTCGATGCACAGGGGCGCAAATGCTCGCTCTCCGCGGGCACGACGATGGATCTCTCGATTCTGTCCGAGCTGCTGCAAAGCGTGCTGGATGCGAGCGTCGAGCTCGGCCAGGACGAAGCCTGGCGTCCGGAGCTGCAGGACGCGCTCGACCGGATCGAGCCGTATCGGATCGGTACCAAGGGCCAACTGCTGGAATGGTCGGAGGAATTCGAGGAGGAGTCGCCCGGACACCGGCACTTCTCCCATCTCTACGGCATGTACCCGGCCGAGCAGATCGACCTCGTTCGCACGCCGGAGCTGGCGGCGGCGGTCCGTCGCAGCCTCGAGCTCCGGCTTGCGGCCGGCAGCGGGCATACCGGCTGGAGCTGCGCTTGGCTCGTGAACTTGTGGGCGAGGCTGGGCAACGGCGACGAAGCGCACCGCTACGTCGCGCAGCTGCTCGCAAAGTCGACGTATCCGAATTTGCTGGACGCGCATCCGCCTTTTCAGATCGACGGCAACTTCGGCGGGGCGGCAGGCATCGCCGAGATGCTGCTGCAGAGCCATGCGGGCGAGCTTCGGATTATGCCCGCTCTGCCTGCGGCTTGGCCGGACGGCAGCGTGCGCGGATTGCGCGCGCGGGGCGGCTATCGCGTCGATATCGATTGGCGGGACGGCGAATGGACCGAGGTCCGTCTGGCGGCCGAGCGGGACGGATACTGCGCGGTAAGGCTGGCAGGGAACGAGGCGGTCGCGCTCGCAGACGGAAACGGACGAGCCGTGCCGTTCGAGACGAAGGAAGGCCGCTTGATTTTCCTGGCGGTCGCAGGACAAAAATTCAAGCTAAGCAACGCGACCCGCGGCCGTTAAGATAGACAGGAGGGCTTTAAAATGAACCGATTTGACAAAAAGGTGGAGCTTCGGCTCCCGGACTCCTTAAAATGGTCGGGCATGAATCGACTGTTTAAAGGGGAGGATTTGCTCCCGCTATGGGTTGCGGACATGGACTTCGAGGCACCTGAACCCGTGCTTGCGGCAATCCGCCGCAGGGTCGACGCGGGACTTTTCACTTATACCGAGCTGCCGTCGTCGCTGTTCGAGGCGGTGGCCGGCTGGCTGGATCGCAGGTTCAAGTGGTCCGTCGCGCCGGGCGACCTGTTGTTCGCGCCGGGCGTCGTCACGCTGCTGAGGGCAGCCGTGCTCGCTTTTACGCAGCCGGGGGATAGCGTCGTCATTCAGCCGCCGGTATACGGGCCTTTCGGCGATGCTGTGACCGGCCAAGGCCGGGAGCTCGTGCTGAATCCGCTGAAGATCGAGCAGGGAAGGTACGCGATGGATTTTGAAGACCTTGAAGCCAAGTTTCGGCTTACGGGCGCGAAGCTGCTGCTGCTTTGCAGCCCGCATAATCCGGCCGGACGCGTATGGGAGGAGGCCGAGCTGAACAGGCTCGCGGAGCTCTGCCGCCAATACGGCGTAGCGGTGGCTTCCGACGAGATTCACTCGGATCTGATCCTGACCGGCTCTCATATCCCGATTGCGTCGCTGCCGGGCATGTCCGAGCGTACCGTTACCTTTATCGCGCCCAGCAAGACGTTTAACCTGGCAGGACTGCATACGTCGTTCGCCGTGGCGACCGACGAAACGTTAAGAAAAGCGCTCGATCAGGCGCTCGGATACCGGAGTCCGAATCCTTTGTCGGTTGCGGCGGCGGAAGCGGCTTACCGAGAAGGGGAGGAATGGCTGGAGGCATGCCTTGCGTACTTGCGTGAAAATGTTTCGTTTGCGTCCGGCTATCTGACCGAGCGGCTGCCGGAAGCAGTCGTATATGTTCCGGAAGCGACCTATTTGCTGTGGGTCGACCTGCGTGCGTACGGCTTAAGCTCGACCGAGCTCGGACGGCTCCTGGTACAGGAAGCGCGCGTGGCCGTTAGCGGGGGCGGCGCGTTCGTGAGCGAAGGGGAAGGACGCGTCCGCATCAATCTGGCCACCCGGCGCGAGCTTTTGGAAGAAGGGCTGAGCCGGATCGCCCGGGCGCTCGGCAGCTTGCAGTCCGTCGACGAAGCCAAGACTGATACAGCTGAAGCAGGCCAAGCTGAAGCAGATGAAGCGGAAGTAGGTAAAACGGAAGTAGGTAAAACGGAAGTAGGTAAAACGGAAGTAGGTAAAACGGATGCAGGTCAAGCTGATACAGGTCAAGCGGAAGCAGGCGAAGGCTAGAGCTCTTCGCCGTTCCAGCTGGCCCTGCGGATTTCCGACGGCGTGCGTCCCGTCAGCTGCTTCAGCGTCCGCGAGAAATGATGGGGCGTCTTGAACCCGCATTGCCGAGCGATCTCGGCGGCAGGCAGCCCCGTATGCTCGAGCAGCTCCACAGCCCGCTCGGTCCGGTACCGCCACACATAATGGATCGGCGTTTCTTGCTCGTATTTGTTGAAAAGACGCACCAGATGCTCGGGCGTGACGCCGGCCTCCCAGGCCAAGTCTCCCAGCTTGATCTCGCCGCCATAGTGCGATCTGATCCAGGCCAAAGCCCGCTCCACGGCCGGCGACGCATTCGAAGCGTCGCCTCCGTCGGAAGCCGAGCCGTCCGGACCGGGCTGAAGCCGGAGTACTGCGGCGCCTAGGCTGCGCATGATCGCGCCGTCGCTCGGCAGCTCGTTCTGAACGGTCAGGATGAGTTCGACCAGCTTGTTCATCTCCGGCGATACGGGCCACACGCCCGGAGGCTCTCCGGCATCGTCGCCGGGGAGCGACTGCTTGTCGATCTGAACGGCGACCCAATTGTGCCGCGTAACGTCGCTGCCCGTTATATCGAAGGACTCCACGTGTCCTGGTTTTAACAAAATAGCTTGTCCCGCTTTGACCTGCTGCGGCGCCCCGTCGATCGTGACGCGCATCTCGCCAGCATCCAGCAACAATAGCTCAAAATCGCGCTGCCTGCGCGGCCCGAACCTGCCCCCCGATGCGTAAGTGGCCGACCCGGCAACCGCCGATTTGACCGCCTCGAAGGGAACTTGCGACCTGCTTGATGCCACTCGCATAACCTCCAATGGCTGCGGCATGCAGCCTTCTTCGCTGTTTAGTACATACACGCCAGACGGCCGTATGAATCGCCGTCGCGCACAAAAAAACGGCCGCGCCGTCCGATCGGGACGAGCGCGGCCGTTTTGGCGCGGGCAAGCTTGCTATGCCTGGCGGGCGTTCAGGCCGCTCCGCAGTCTCAGCGAAGCGACGCGCGCCTCGGGCACGAGTCCTTCCGCGGCGGCGCGGCCGAGGAGCGCGTCGACGGCGGCGAAGCCGTCCGCGCCCAGGTCGCGGGTGAAGCCGTTCACGTACAGGTCGATATGCGACTTGGCGACCTCGGGCGACAGCTCCTGCGCGTGCGACATGACATATTCGCGCGAGGCTTCCGGATTCGCCCAGGCATAGTCGACGGAAGCGCGAATCGAGCCCGCTACCGCGTCAAGGTCGAGCGAGCGCTTCGCGACGATGGCGCCTAGCGGAATCGGCAGGCCCGTATCCTGTTCCCACCAGCTGCCCAGATCCTGCAGCATGGAGAGGCCGTATTGCTTGTAGGTGAAGCGGGCTTCGTGGATGACGAGGCCGGCGTCGATCTCGCCGCGCTGCACGGCAGGCATGATCTGATGAAAAGGCATGACGATGATCCGGCCGACGCCGCCCGGGACGTTCTGCGATGCCCACAGACGGAACAACAGGTAGGCGGTCGAACGTTCGCTCGGCACGGCTACCGTCTTGCCCGACAGCCGTGCGGGGTCGGACTGTCCGTCAGCAGGCGTGCCTGCGGTGAGCACGAGCGGCCCGCACCCGCGGCCGAGCGCGCCGCCGCACGGCAGAAGGGCGTAGTCCGGGTGCGTCCAAGGCAGGGCCGCATAAGAGATCTTCATGACTTCGGGGCCGTCCGTGCCCTCGGAAAGACCGTTGGTAATATCGATATCGGCATACGTCACGTCGAGGCGAGGCGCGCCCGGTATCAGACCGGCCGACCACGCGTGGAATACGAACGTATCGTTAGGGCAAGGGGAATACGCGATTTTCATGCGAGCTTAACCTCCTTCATAATGGCAAACGCGGCGGACAGCGCCGCAAGCGCGTCTCCGATCCGCCAAGCGTCGCGATCCCGCGGGCCGACCGCGTTGGAGATCGCGCGCAATTCGATAAACGGCTTGCCCGCATACGATGCGGCTACCGCCACGCCGTAGCCTTCCATGCCCTCGGCCACGGCGCCGGGCACGCGGGCTTCGCGCGCGGCGGCCGTAGCAGCCGTGCCCGTTGCCGTCGACGCGGTCACGATCGGACCGCTGGCGGCGACCAGCCCGGCCTTGGTCATCGCCTGCAGCAGCGTTTCGGCGAGCGAGGCGTCCGCCGGAAGGCCTGACGTGCCGAAGCCGAGCTCGTCCACGCTGGCATAGCCTTCCGCCGTCTCGACGCCCAGATCGGCGGCGACCGAGGCGGTACCGATCGCGAGCGTCCCCACGGGAGCCCGCCCAGGGTAACCGCCCGCGATGCCCGCGCTGACGACGAGCGTCCAGCTCTCGCCGCCCGCGAGCGCGGCGGCCGTGCGGGCGGCCGCGCTCGGGGGTCCGACGCCGCACAGCCGCACCTCGAAGCGGGCGTCGCCGTCCAATCCGCGGAGCGCCGCGTCCCGTTCCGCTTCCACGGCGGTCATCACAAGGACGCGGGCTTCGGAGGGAGAGCCCGTTTTCCCCGGATTTCCCGTCAATTCCGTCATTCATTTCATCTCCATTTCGTCCCATATCGTGCATGTCCCGTCACGGAGGCATCGTTCTATTCTACCGCAGTTGCCCGCGGCAGTGAAGGGACGCCAGAGACAAGCCTGCCGATGAAAAATAAGACAGCAAGAAAAGAAGCATAAAAAGAAGCATGAAAAGAAGCAAGAAAAGAAGCGAGAAAAGAAGCAAGAAAAAACAGCAGAAATAAACAGCTGTAAGAAACAGCTGTAAGAAACACCATCAGGGATAGATCGCCCTTATGGTCCTTTTCAGTTTGGCGGATATCCGAAACCGGCGTCGCTCGGAAAGCCATCGATAGCTCGTCCGCCAGCCGTTCCAAGGAGACCCCGTCGCCGCCGGCGTCTTTTTTTAGCAGCAATGCCTGCAAATATACATCTTTTTATGCCGCGCTCGCCTCGATTCAACAGGATAGATGCAAAAGCGCAGTTATTTTAAGCCAACAGCCGAATTTCCGGCTTACGCTTTGAATTTACCTGCACATCTGCAGGTATTTCATCAGGTGGCGCGAGTCAGTAGAGAATACCTGTACATATGCAGTTATTCGGCCCGCCGCACACCGCCGTACATCCATAATGCGCCGTTACGATGAAATTGTGCGTTCCTTTCCGCAAATTTCCGCCCCAGTATAAATTAAAAAAGACAGCCCGGCCGGCGCGAACCGGCGGGGCTGTCTATGACCGTATGGATCAGGACTTCGGCTTGATCTCTTCGAGCGGCTTATGGTTGCCGTACTTCGGGTATTCGCGGGTCGAAGGCGCGGCCCACTTGGCGGCATTGCTGAGCACGCGGCGAATCTGCTCGTTGTAGTACGTCGGATACGTCTCGTGACCGGGGCGGAAATAAAAGATCTTGCCCTGTCCGCGGTGGAACGTGCAGCCGCTGCGGAACACTTCGCCGCCCTCGAACCAGCTCACCATAACCAGCTCGTCCGGTGCCGGGATGTCGAAGTGCTCGCCGTACATTTCCTCGGCTTCCATATCGATGTACTCCCCGATGCCCTCCGCGATCGGGTGATTCGGCGCCACGACCCAGATGCGTTCCTTCTCGTCGGCTTCGCGCCATTTGAGATCGCAGGACGTGCCCATCAGCTTCTTGAAGATCTTGGAGAAATGCCCCGAGTGCAGCACGATGAGTCCCATGCCGCGCAGCACGCGGCCGTGCACGCGCTCGACGATCTCGTCCTTGACGTCGCCGTGCGCCATATGTCCCCACCAGAACAGGACGTCGGTCTCGCTGAGCACTTGCTCCGACAGGCCGTGCTCCTCGTCGTCGTCGAGCGTTGCGTAACGAACTTCGAACTCGTCCGTGCCGAGGCCTTGCCCGATCGCCGCGTGAATGCCCTCAGGGTATACCTCGCGTACCTTTTCGTTCGTTTTTTCGTGGCGGTTTTCGTTCCATACCGTGACTCTAAGACGCTGTGCCATTTAGATGTATCCTCCCGATCGTCATTTTGTTGTATATGCTTTCTTGTTATCAGTATAGACAATCGAGGCTTGCCGGAATATGTCTGATCTTAATTCATTTATATTCAAAAGTGTTATACTGCTTGATGAAGCTACTAAAGAGGTGAACGATCCAAGATGCCGAATGCCGTCGACACGCATGCGGAAGCCGTGAATGAAAAAGTCGTGTATCAGAATCCGCTGCTGTTCCTTAAAGTATGGGAGCTTCAGGGTCCCGGTCAGGCCCGAAAGACGGCGGACGCCTGGAATTGGCACTATCATAAAGAAGTGGAGTTCCTGGCGATCATCGAAGGCGGTCTCGAGGTCCAGACGATGACGTCCCTGACGCTGCTCGGTCCCGGAGACGTGATGGTGATCGGCTCGTCGAGGCCGCACAGGACGTGGGTCGCGGAAGGCGCGCCCGTTCGCTATATTGTTTTCCAGGTGGATCTCGTCCGGCATTTCGACCAGAGCATTCTGCCGTACCTTCACCATTTCTCGGAGCTGACCGGTCCCCTCGAGGACCTGAATTACATATTCGAGGCCAATACCGCTGCAAGAAACGAGGCCCATGCGCGGATTGCCGAGATCTACGAGGAGACGTACAGGGGAGGAGCGGGCTACGAGATCGCGGTCAGCGCGGCGATTAAGCGCCTGCTGCTGCTCCTGCTCAGAGGCGACGATCGCGGCGTGCTGCGGGGGACGGAGGAGGCGGGCATCGTCCGGATGCGGCCGGTGCTGGACTATGTCGAGAGCCGACTCGGAGAGAAGATCGCGGTGGACGACGTGCGCCGCCTGCTGGGGATGAGCTACCACCACTTCATCAAGACGTTCAAGCGGACGATGGGCATCCCGTTCGTCGACTATGTCAATTTCAACCGGATCAAAAAGGCGGAGCGCCTGCTGCTCACGACCGACCTTAGCATCATGGAGGTGAGCTTCGAGGTGGGCATCTGGAATATGGCGCAATTCTACAAATTATTTAAGCGGCACAACCAGCATTCGCCCAAGGAGTTCAGGCAGCGCATGCGCAATTGACCGTTTAAAATCCGAAAACAATCCCTTGACAAATCGGACGAGAAGTCACCCTATATGTAGTAGGAGCGGGCCGACGGCAACAAATGTCTGCCCGCCGTTTTTTTACGGATCGACCGCAATCGACCGCAGCCCTTGCGGGGCGCGGGTTTTGCGAATTCCTGCATGCGCCTTATAAATTTTAGGCCGCTCCATGGATTGACAGGCACAATATATTGATATAAATTTATAAATGTCCTCAACATATCGGTTTAAACTCCGCGGTCGTTGGTTAATAAACGGTAGCGGAATATGACGGTAAGTTGACCCGGCAAGCCAGTGCCGGCGGTGCAAACAACAGGATATAAGGCGGGTTTTCGAAGGCTGCATTGCAGTACGAGCGAAAGCTTTTTCGTGATGCCCGCACAGCGTATTTCTGCGCGCCGTTTCTTCTATTTTGTTACATATTTTGAATTTTTCAGGAGGGTTTTCGCCATGCTGATCGCATACGCATCGAAGACGGGAAACGTACGGAGGTTCGTGGGCAAGCTGGATCTGCCGGCCGTGCCGATCGACGAGACCGAGACGTTGGACGAGCCGTTCGTCCTCGTCACCTATACGACCGGATTCGGGCAAGTGCCGGACAACGTGGTTTCCTTCCTGGAACGCAATGCAGGCAAGATGATTGGCGTATCGGCCAGCGGCAACCGCAATTGGGGGAACGGATTCGCGAAGAGCGCGGACACGATCGCCGAGCGGTACGGGGTACCGGTGCTTTATAAGTTCGAGCTGTCGGGAACGCAGCGCGACGTCGATAATTTTAAACGGGAGGTGAGCGCAGTTGCGGCATATTGAATTGAACAACCTGCTGATGCAGCGCGACGCTGACGGTTTCTTTCAATTGGATAAGGACCTTGAGGCCGTCGATGCGTTTATGGAAGAAGTGAAGCAGCGCAGCCTGTCGTTCACGGGGCATCTGTCTAAGGTTCATTATATGATCGAAAACGACTATTACGAGGACGTATTCGCGAAATACAAGGAGCACGAAGTCGAAGAGGTGTACCGGATTGCGCACGGCTACGACTTCAAATTTCCTTCTTATATGGCGGCATCCAAGTTTTACACCGACTACGCGGTGAAGAGCAACGACCGCAGCATCTATCTGGAGCATTACCCGGACCGCGTCGCGATCGTCGCGCTGCACCTGGGACGCGGCGACGTTAATGCAGCCCATCTGCTGGCGCAGGCCATGATGGAACAGCGCGTGCAGCCGGCGACGCCGACCTTCCTGAACGCGGGCAAGAGCCGCCGCGGCGAGATGGTGTCCTGCTTCCTGCTGGAGATGGACGATGCGCTTAATTCGATCAACCACGTGCTGGGCACCTGCATGCAGCTGTCCAAGATCGGCGGCGGCGTCGCCGTCAACCTGTCCAAGCTGCGCGGGCGCGGCGAGAGCATCAAGGGCGTCGAAGGCGCGGCCAAGGGCATCATGCCGGTGCTCAAGCTGATGGAGGACGCGTTCTCCTATGCCGACCAGATGGGTCAACGCAAGGGCTCCGGCGCCGGCTACTACAATATTTTTGGCTGGGACGTTATGGAGTTCCTCGACAGCAAGAAGATCAACGCGGACGAAAAGACGCGCCTCAAGACGCTGTCGATCGGCCTGATCGTTCCTTCGAAGTTCTACAAGCTGGCCGAGGAAAACAAGCCGCTGCACGTATTCGCGCCGTATACGGTGTTCAAGGCGTACGGCAAGCATCTCGACGACATGGATATCGACGAGATGTACGACACGCTGCTGGCCGACGACCGGGTGAAGAAAAAGGCGATCATGACCGCGCGCGACATGCTCGTCAAAATCGCGACGACGCAGCTTGAATCCGGCTACCCATACATCATGAACCGCTCCAACGCGAACAAGGACCACGCGCTCAAGGACATCGGCGCCATCAAGATGTCGAACCTGTGCACGGAGATCTTCCAGCTGCAGGAAACGAGCGAGATCGGCGACTACGGCCAGTCCGACGTTATCCGCCGCGACATCAGCTGCAACCTGGCATCGCTGAACATCGCGAACGTCATGGAGCACAAGAAGATCAAGGAATCGGTGCATGAGGGCGTTATGGCTCTGACCGCCGTGAGCGATATGACGACCGTCGCCAACGCGCCGGGTGTCGCCAAAGCGAACCGCGAGCTGCACTCCATCGGTCTCGGCGCGATGAACCTGCACGGCTATCTCGCGAAGAACAAGATCGCTTACGAGAGCGACGAGGCAAAGGATTTCGCCCGCACGTTTTTCATGAGCATCAATTTCCACTCGATCGAGAAGAGCATGGATATCGCCAGAAAATCGGGCATTACGTTCGACGGCTTCGAGAAATCCGAGTATGCGAAGGGCGCGTACTTCGATCGTTATACAGAGACCGACTACACGCCGCGCACGGACAAGGTCAAGGAACTGTTCGCCGGCATCGCGATTCCGACGCAGCAGGATTGGGCGCAGTTGAAGGCTGACGTTATGAAGCACGGCCTGTACCATGCGTACCGGCTGGCGATCGCGCCGACGCAGAGCATCTCGTACGTGCAAAACGCCACCTCCAGCGTCATGCCGATCGTCGAACAGATCGAGACGCGGACCTATGCGAATTCGACGACGTATTATCCGATGCCGTTCATGCGTCAGGACAACTTCTTCTATTACAAATCGGCTTATCAGATGGATCAGTTCAAGGTGCTCGATCTGATCGCGGAGATTCAGGCCCACGTGGACCAAGGCATCTCCACCGTGCTGCACGTCAACAGCAACGTGACGACGCGCGAGCTGGCCCGCTACTACATTTACGCAGACAAGCTGGGACTGAAGTCCCTGTACTATACGCGGACGAACCGTCTGTCCGTCGAAGAATGCATCGCCTGCGCCGTCTAAGACGGACAGGCGAATCTGAAGGAGATTAGAGCTATGGCAACGCACAAGGCGGTCAACTGGAACCGCCCCGACGACGATTTCTCCGCGATGTTCTGGAATCAGAACATCATGCAATTCTGGACGGACGAGGAGATCCCGCTGTCCGACGACAAGATGTCGTGGATGGAACTGAACGACGACGAGCGCGATCTGTACATGAAGGTGCTGGGCGGCCTCACGCTGCTCGATACCGTGCAGGGCGGCGTCGGCATGCCGAAGATTTTGGAGCATGTCGAAGGCCTGCAGCGCAAAGCCGTGCTCGGCTTCATGGCGATGATGGAGCAGATTCACGCCAAGTCCTACTCCAGTATCTTCACGACGCTGGCGACGACGGAAGAGATCGACCAGGTATTCGCTTGGGTCGAGCGCAATCCGCATCTGCAGACCAAGGCGGAGACGATCGCCCAGTACTACAACAACATCAACACGCCGAAGGATCTGTACCTCGCGATGGGCGCTTCGGTGCTGCTCGAGAGCTACCTGTTCTATAGCGGCTTCTTCTACCCGCTTTACCTGGCCGGACAAGGCAAGATGACGAGCAGCGGCGAGATCATCGACCTGATCCTGCGCGACGAGAGCATCCACGGCGTCTATGTCGGACTGCTGGCGCAGGAGATCTACGCGAAGCTGGACGAAGACGAACAGACAGCCGCGTACGAGACGCTCAAGGGGCTGCTCCGCTACCTGCACGACAACGAGGAGCGGTACACCGAGAGTCTGTACAACGCGATCGGCCTGACCGACGAGGTGAAGGCATTCCTCCGTTACAACGCCAACAAGGCGATGATGAACTTGGGCCTCGAGCCGTTGTTCGAAGACGAGGATATCAATCCGATCGTCCAGAACGGCATCAGTACGCGTACCAAGCAGCACGATTTCTTCTCTAAAAAGGGCAATGGCTACGTTCGCACGACGAACGTTCAGCAGCTCCGCGACGAGGACTTCGTATTCTAATTTCATATAGATACAGCACATTGCCCCGCAGCCGATTTATCGGTTGCGGGGTTTTAAGTTTGCTGCTCGTACTCACCAACCCATATTCCGGCAAGCCGAGCGGCTAATCTGTGCCGGATACTCAAATGAGGACCACAGATGCGCTATTTTTTAAATTTGTCCCTCTGATCATCCAATTGCGGACAGGAGGTACGTTACTTTGCTTTATAACACCCTAAGCGGCACACTTTGGCGCGAATAACGGAACCAGGGTCCGGAGTTACTGCAAAATAGCCGATTACTGAAAAATAACGGCTTTTCGGTCCGCTGCTCGCACTCGACGTACCATATTTGCGCCAGTAGGTGGCGACTCCTGCATCTGATACCGCATTGCTGCCGAAGCCTGCATCGAGGAAAATTTCTCCAAGGTCCAGTTTGTTCCAAGACCAAAGTCTGTCCCGCAAACCGCACCTGCGCCAGATTCCTGCGTATGATACGCTTTGATAAGCTTAAGCCATAGAGATCACGTGGCGGGGAGCGGGCGAAGATGAATGACGGGCAGCGCAGAGACGATCGGGAGAAAAGCATATATATTTTATTGACCGATACGGGGACATTGTTCACATCGCTGATCAAACGGTTCACGGATGCGCCCTATAATCATGCTTCGCTCGTGTTCGGCGCCGACTTAAGCGAAATATACAGCTTCGGACGGAAAAAGCCGACCAATCCCTTCGCGGGCGGATTCGTCGAAGAGAATGTGTATTCGGGCACGTTCAGCCATTTCCCGAATACGCGGTGTGCGCTATTGCGGCTTAAAGTTACACAGCTGCAGTTCGAGACGGCGCGCCGCGTGGTAGGGAGCTTCAAGCGGGAGCGGGATCAATATCGCTATAATCTCGTTGGTCTGCTCGGCGTGCTGCTTGATCGCGAAATGGGCTCGGATAAAGCTTTTTTTTGCTCCCAGTTCGTGGCTCAGGCGCTTCGGGAAGCGGGGCTGCGGTTGTGGGATCGGCCTTCGTCGCTCGTGACGCCCGATCATTTTAGAGTACATACCGAAATGGAGACGGTTTACGAAGGGCGTCTCTACGATTATCCGTTGCTCGATCGCGTGCGGCTAAGTAAAGGCAGCGGGACGGCAGATCCTGCGATGGAGTGGGCCGTGTCATAAATTGGAGGGTGCGAATGGTTCCTGACGAGTTCTGCCGTCGATGATATAATACAGGGAATACCGCCGATGGAGGGAATTCGGATGGATCTGGAGCTGTTGAACGCGCTTAGACAGGTATTCAGAGAAGAGCTACGACATGAATTGCGCAGCGAGCTGGAGAGGGAGCTTGGTCCGATCAAGGAGCAACTGGCTGAGCTTGGTCCGATCAAAGAGCAGCTGGCTGAGCTTGGTCCGATCAAAGAGCAGTTAACCGAGCTTGGTCCGATCAAGGAGCGTTTGCAGGCGATCGGCAATCAATTGGATCGGATGGAGCAGTCTCAGGCGGAAGACGTCGTCGCCATGCTTGGACATCTTAACAACAAGCTTGAAGTCATCCGGCACGATGTAGAGTTCGTGGCGAAGGAGCAGGGTGCAATTCGCCTCGAGATCGATCGTTCGAAGCGGTATTACACGCCGATTATTCACGAGGAACCGTAAGCCGCAACCTTTTACAAGCGCGTATTCGATTAGCCCGTCATGCTTCCGCAGTGCAGTGCGGAGGTACAGGCGGTTTTTATTTAATTTGACAATGAGAATCATTATCAATAAAATAGTAATAAAGAAACCAACGTGCCGGAAAGGATGTTGATCATGTACTGCGCTTCTCCGATTACGGATCGACTCTACGGGTTCCATGCGCCCGACGGTCAACTGGATCCGTGGGTCGCCATCGCTCAGATGAAGGACGAATTTATGCGGGACGAACGAGGCCTAATGTTCGCCGATCATGAAGGAAACAGCGCCCGCCTCGAGCTTTGTGCGAGAATTTTTTTGCCGGAACTTCAAGGTCCGAGACAATATGAAACGCTGCTGGATGCGATTCGCGCATTTTCCAGAGAGAAAATGGCGGAGAAGGGCTGCGAATCTTGCCTTATCTATTTTACATGCAAAGGGATCGTAGACGATGGCGTCAACTTGCCGCTGCCCGGCATGCCCAGCGCGAGGGGGCGGCTCGCCGTAGAATGCGAATTCGTCGAGACGATCATGACGGAGCCGGTAGGCGGCTACGGGAAGGAGGAGCGCAATTATGCAGGCTGACGGATGGAAGGACCTCGATCATCTGTGGTTCAAGCTCAGAAAAGCAAGGCGGATCGCAAAGAAAAGCGCGCAAGCCGGCATCTCCGTTCCACAGGGCAGAGGGTCTTATACGCTGCTCTCGGTTACGGAGGGACGCGGCGTACTGCTCACCGACGGCCAGGCGTTCGGCGTCGAAGAAGGCACGATCTATGTCGCGGAGCCCGGCGAATCGATCACGCTCTTGCCGGAGGGCGAAGCGGCCATGGAGCTCTATATGTTTCACTTCGACGTTATGCGGGATCTGGGCAGGGATACAGCCGGCGACTCGCGGGCGGAGCTGCAGCCGATGCCCCAAGCGGGCAAGCCCCTGCGCATACCGCCGGTATCGCTCTCCGCAATGTGCCGCGCCGCATACGGCAGCATGACGGGACAGAGCGGATTGGAGCGCTTTCGCAGCCAGTTCATGTTCCAGGAGCTGCTCCATCGCGTATTTAACGAGTGGATGGCCGAGCCCAGCGACGAGCTGAACATCGCGCTGGAGCATTTGCGGACGTACATCGAGCAGCATTATTACGAACCGCTGTCCGTCAAGCGGCTTGCCGGACTTTCGAAGATCAGCCCGCGGCACCTCGTGCAGATGTTTAAGGATAAATATAAGGTCGAGCCGATGGAGTATGTACGATCGCTAAGGCTGCAGCGAAGGAAAACGAAAACGATGACGGCCGGGCAAGCCTAAGTAAGGGAAGCTCCTGCGGGGGCGTGCTGTCATGCGGCAACCAGGCAGCAAGCGGGATCAATCAGGCGGCAAGCCGGCATCAACCAGGCGGCAAACAGCCCGGATCGACAACCGCCAACCTCCATACAATCCATGATTTGCCCTCGTCTATCCGACGGGGGTTTTGACGTCTCTTTTGACGTCTCTTTTGACGTCTCTTTTGACGTCTCTTTTGACGTCTCTTTTGGCGTTTCTTTTTGCTATTCTACTGTTTTGTAAACTATTCAAACGAATTCAATAGTCAAATTACAATAACAATTAGCCTAAACTTTTGGTGTCGGATAAGGTACAATAGGGCAAGAATAACAATCAAGAATACCAATATCGAACCAATCAGGATTAGGAGCAAACGACATGACCACGTTGTTGTTGAACGGAAGCTGGGAGCTCTCGAATGCGCGCACCGGCGAGCGCTATCAGGCTTCAGTGCCTGGATTCGTGCAAAAGGATCTTATGGAACAAGGCATACTCGCCAATGAATACGATACGTTGTTCGAGCCGAAAATCGAGTGGATCGAATTCGACGACTGGACTTATGCCCGCGAATTTACGTTAGGCGAAGACGAGCTGTCGCGCGACGCGATCGAGCTGGTACTGGAAGGCGTCGACACTTATGCCGAAGTCTCGCTTAACGGGCAAACGCTGGGCGCCACTGAAAATATGTTTATCGCTTACCGCTTCAATATCAAAGGAATCGCGCAAGCGCAAAACAAACTGTCGGTACGCATCGCATCGCCGACCAAAACGCTGAAGGAGAAGGAAGCCGCGTTCGGCGAGCCTTTGAACCTGTGGAACGGCATACCTGCGCGGTTGTTCGGCCGCAAGGCGCAATACGGCTACGGCTGGGATTGGGGCGCCAAGGTCGTGACCGTAGGCATTCACAAGCCCGTGTCAATCGAAGCCTACGACGTGGTTCGTACGGACAGCCTAGGCTATGCGATTACGCATCTGACTGACCGCAAAGCGATCGTGAACGCGTCGTTCAAAGTATCCGCAGCCGGTACGGAAGCCGTAGAGGCCGCGCTTCGTTATCGGATTTTCGACGGCGATACGATCGTTGCCGAGCGGAGCGAGCGCGTCAGCTTGGATCCGGGAACCGGCACTTACGAAGCGGCGCTGGAAATCTCGCAGCCGAAGCGCTGGTACCCGCTTGGTCACGGCGAGCAGCCCCTGTACCGGCTGGAGGCTTCCGTGCTGGACGAGGGCGGAGAAGCGGTCGCGACGATGTCCCGCGCGGTCGGACTGCGCGACATTCGCATCGACATGCCCTACGACAAGCAGGGCCGCAAGTTTATCATTCAGGTCAACGGTATTCCCGTGCTGTGCAAGGGGATCAACTGGATTCCGCTGAAGCTGTTCCCGAATCTCGACACCAAGGAAGAGTACGAGGTTGAAATCGAACGCATCGCGGCAGCCAATATGAACATGATCCGCGTCTGGGGCGGCGGCACGTACGAGAACCACGATTTCTTCGATGCCTGCGACCGACTCGGCATTATGGTCTGGCAGGACTTTATGTTCGCATGCGGCGACTATCCTGACGACGACGCGTTCAGCGCGCTTGTACGCAAGGAAGCCGACTACGTGATCTCCGAGTTCGGCAGCCATCCTAGCATCGTGCTCTGGTGCGGCAATAACGAGAACCAGATCTTCGTCGAGCGGAGCCGCGCCCGCCGCTTGCACGGCTTTGGCGAAAAGCTGTATTTCGAGGTGCTGCACGATGCTTGCGCGGCAGACACGCTGCGGCCTTACTGGCCGTCGAGCCCGTACTCGCTCACCTTCGACCATACGAAGCTGGAGGGCAATTACGGCGATCTTCACTCCTGGTTCGTCTGGGGGCAGACGCATCCGTACGAGGAGTACCGCGAGGTGAACGGCCGTTTCCTTTCCGAATTCGGAATGCAGTCCTATCCGTCGAACTACTTGCTGAATCAGGTCGATCCGAACGCCACGCTGCGGGATCCGAAGCTGGACGCGATGCAGAAGGCGCCGAACGGCATCCAGCGCTTGTTCTATTACACGGTCGGCGATTACAAGCTGCCTGCCTCGAAGGAACAGTTTGTGTACGTCAACCAGCTTTTGCAAGCCAACGCGCTTCGGTTAGGCGTGGAGCACTGGGTGTCCCGGATGCCGGATACGTCCGGCGCGCTCATCTGGCAGTGGAGCGACCTATGGCCGTCCATCAGCTGGGCGCTCGTCGATTATGCCAAGGTGCACAAGCCTTCTTATTTCTATATGAAACGCAGCTTCCAGTCGCCAAATGCATACGCGAAGATTACGCCTGGCCAAGATGAAGCCGAGCTGTACCTGATCCACGATCACGGCGACTTCGAAGGACGTATCGTCGTCGAATTCTACGATCTGGACACCGACAGCGTTGTACAATCCGTCGTGAACGAGGTGCAGGTAACGGGGCACCGGTCTACGCGCATTGGCACGTTCTCCGTGGCGGGCTTTGACGCATCCAAGACGATCGTCTGCGTGAGCCTGTATCAAGGCGAGACCGCCTTGATCGTGAATACGTACCTGCTGGGCAAGCCCCATCAGCTTGCGCTCAAGCCGGCAGCCGTCCAGGTCGAACAGGAGACGCTGGCAAACGGCGATACGCGCTTCACGCTGACGACGGACACTTTTGCCAAGGACGCAGGTCTCGTCGATCTGCCCGGAACGCTATCGGACAACTACTTCGATCTGCGCGCGGGCGAAAAGCGGGAAATCGTGCTTAAAGGCGGTCTGCCGGAAGGCGCAAAGGTCAAAGTCGTCTGCCTGAACGAAGTGAAGACGCTCGATTACGTCTAACGCTCAATAACAGCTAATCAAAGCCCGGCATACCGAAAACAGGCCGATTCGGCCAATCAGGTCCCGGCGATTCCCCCGTGAGGGGGATATCGCCGGGATTTTTGTATTTAAATCGCGACAGAAGTCCCGAAGTTGTCCGAAATGATAACGCGCGGAAAAATTTACATATCCAAAATATAGGTCGCCATCCCGGTTTACAAAACGTTCCTATAATGAAGTCAGATCAATCAAAAGAAGGGTGACTGGGCGCACATGGTGATGAAGAAAGCAATCGCGGCAACGATTTTGGCAGCGGCTTTGGGAACGGCGGCAGCGGGAACGGCAGGCGCTGCGCAAGCGGGCTCGGCGACTACTGCCAAGGCGGTCACGGCAAAAGCCGTAACGCTGACGGTTCAGCAATCCGTATTCGTTGTCAATTACACGGACGTGCAAGTGCGTACGGTGCTGTCTAACGGTGAAACGCTGGTTTCCGTGCGCGACCTGAGCGCGGCACTCGGCGCCAAGCTGTCGGCACTGAACGGCTACACGACGGTAACGCTGGATTCGCATTCCTTTGCTTTCAAGACGGGGGTCAAGCAAGCATCGGTCGACGGCAACGTCATTAACCTGAATCAACCGGCTAAGGTTCTGAACGGAACGGCATTCGTAGCGGTCAAGCCGCTTGTACAAGCTCTCGGCGGGACGATGGCGCTGAAGGACGGCAAGCTGGCGATCAACACGATCAAGCTGCTCGCTGGCGGCGAGAACGCACGCTTCGTAAACGCGAGCCAAGCGATCGTCTCCGTCGAGACGGACGCGAAGCGTACGGACTATCTGGTGGACGTGGCGACCGGCAAATCGGCGGAGCTTCTCTCTACCGAAGGCGGCTCTGACCTGATCGTCGCACCGGGCGGCGCCAAGGCTGCTTATACGGACGGGGAAGGCGCGGTGTACGTCGTCGACCTGGCGAGCAAGCAATCGAAGCAAATCAGCAATGACACGTCGATCAAGACCGAGCTCGTATGGTCCGCCGACGGCTCCGCGATCTACTTCCTGCAAGGCGACAAGGGTTCGGTGATCGCCAAGGTAGAAGTTGCGACGGGCACGATCTCGAAGGTCGTAGAGGACAAGGTCGATTACAAGTCCGCACTGTCCGTTTCTCCGGACGGCAAGAAGTTCGCATACCTGGTGACGACGCCTCCGAAGGCGACGGCTGACGGCACGGATCTGGACAAGGATACGGTTGCCATCGACGCGAGCGGCGAGCAAGTGCAAGTGAACCTGTACGATACTTCGGCTGAAAAGCCGGCGGCAGTCGCGCTGACTTCGGCGAAGGACGACAAGCTGTTCGTGCTCTCTTTGGACGGCAGCACGGTTTACTATGTAAGCGTGGCGGACGAAAACGCAAGCGCGACGGTCGTATCGGTAGACAAGGACAAGAAAACGGCTACGCTGCTGGCCGAAGGCGACGTAGAAGAGCTCGTTCTGTCCGGCGGCAAGCTGTACGTACTTACTACGGTGAACGACGACGAGTCGGCAATCTATGAAGTCGATCCTGCGACGGCATCCAAAAAGCTGCTGTACAAGGTACCCGCTTCTGCATCCGGTCTTGCCGTGAACGGATCGCAAATTATCATCGCGCTTGAAAATGGCCTGTACGTGAACGCAAACGGCTCATGGAAGCCAGTCACCCGTTAATCTTTTTCAAATACGAGAGGAGCACTCATTCCCATGAAAAAATGGTTCAAACCCGCCGCGCTGGTCGCGCTTGCGGTCTCCCTGGCAGCCGGCGGCGCATCCGTCGCATCCGCAGCAAGCTCGCTTAAAGGCAAGATCGTCATCAACGGTTCTTCGGCACTGCTGCCGCTGACGCTGCAAGCGAAGAGCGAATTCCAAAAGCTTAACCCGAAGGTCAAGATCTCGGCATCCGCAGTCAGCTCCATCGCCGGTCCTCAATCGGTCCGCAAAGGCATCGCCGACATCGGCGCAGTAGACTGGGACGCATCTACCGACGTGCCGGGCTTCAAGAAGTTTGACGGCCAAGTGGCCAATCCGGTAGCCGTCACGGTATTCGCTGCCGTCGCTAACAAGAACGTGAGCGTCAGCAACCTGACGACCAAGCAACTGCAAGACATCTTCTCCGGCAAGGTCACGAACTGGAAAGACGTAGGCGGCTCCGACGCCAACATCGTCGTCGTCAACCGCAAATTCGGCTCGGGTACGCGCGTTAACTTCCAACTGAAGGCGCTTGACGGCAAGGACTTCATGACCAAGGGCGACAACTACAAGGAAACGGGCTCGAGCGGCGACATGAAAACCGCGATCGAAACGACGCCAAACGCAATCGGCTACATCGACCTGCCGTACGTGACCGACAAGATGAAGGCTCTGTCGATCAACGGCGCTGCGCCGACCGAGAAAAACGTGTTGAACGGAACGTACAAAGTATGGGGCATCGGCTACTTCATGACGAAGGGCCAGCCGACTGGCGCAACCAAGGCATTCATCGAGTACATTCAAAGCGCCAAGTTCCAAAACGGCTCGCTGAAAAAGCTGAAGTTCATCCCGCTGGCAGCCGTCAAGTAAACGAAGTACAACCGATCGTATCACGCCATCAAGCCGGCTGCAGCGTCAAAGCGCTTAAGGCCGGCTTTTTCTTTACGTTTTTACCTGGGAGAGGAGATTCGTCCTATGCTTGAGATGAACGCGCAAAGCCGCGTCATCGCGCCGGCGGAGCTGGGCAACAGTTTGCGCCAAGCCGGCGGCGATCCGCTTGACCGCAGATCCCGTCTGAGATTTTTTAATTCGACCTTTAAGGTTCTATGCGTATCCGCGGCCGTCTTCGTATGTCTTGTCCTGTTCGGCATTTTGATCCTGATGTTCAAGACGGGCGTTATGACATTCGAAACGGTTTCGTTCAAAGAGTTTTTCTTTTCTACCAATTGGGATCCTGAAAACGGGCATTTCGGAGCGCTGCTCTTCATATTCGGCACATTCGCCTTGACAGGGCTTACGCTTGTACTTGCCGTCCCGATCGCCGTCCTGATCGCGGTGTTCCTGGCGGAGATCACGCCGGCGTGGCTGCGCGGCGCGCTGCGTCCCATCATGGACCTGCTCGTCGGCATCCCGTCCGTCGTATACGGCTACCTGGGACTGACGATCTTGATTCCGATGCTTCGCGAGATTAGCGGCCGCGATCTGGCGGACGGTCTGCTCGCCGCAGCCATCGTACTGGCGATCATGGTACTGCCGACGATCGCCCGTATCAGCGATGACGCGATCTCCGCGGTTCCGAAGAAATACAGAGATGCCTCGTACGCGCTCGGCTCGACGCGCTTCCAGACGATTTTCCGCGTGGTGCTGCCTGCGGCGCGCAGCGGCATCATCTATGCGGTTATCCTCGGCATGGCACGCGCAATCGGCGAGACGATGGCCGTCGTTATGGTCATCGGCAACACGCCGCAGCTGGCTGACAGCCTTTTCACGCCGACCGCCGTGCTGACGAGTAACATCGTTATGCAAATTACGAGCGTCGAATTCGATTCGACCTGGAATTACGCGTTGTACCTGATGGGCTTCCTTTTGCTCGCGATCTCGCTGCTGCTGATCGTCGCGGTTCGCTTGCTGCAGAAGAAGGGAGCGAAGGCTTCGTGAGCGATTCCTCCAAAAACGGCGCGCCGATCGCGCCGGTACCCGGCTCCAAACCGGGCGCTTCGGCCGTTCGCCGCGCGAACGCGTTCTCGAGATCGTCCAGCTCCGCCGCCAGAAACGACCGGATATTTAACGTGTTCGTCTGGGCTTTGGGCATTCTCGTAATTTTGTTTATCCTCGGGCTGCTATTTATGCTGCTGCGCAAGGGACTGCCTAACCTGAGCTGGGATTTCCTGACCGGATTGCCCAGCGAGATCGAAGAAGGCGGCGGCATCGGGCCCGCGCTGTTCAATTCGTTTTATATTCTGTTCCTGTCGCTGGCGATCTCGATCCCGCTCGGCATGGCTGCAGGCATCTATCTGGCGGAATTTGCGCCGGACAACCGCTTTATCGGTTTTATCCGCATTTGCGTCGAAGGGCTGTCGTCGGTACCGTCGATCATTTTCGGACTTTTCGGGATCTCGCTCTTCGTCGACATCTTCCATCTCGATCTGACGATTCTCGGCGGCGCGGTCAGCCTTGCTTTCCTGAATCTGCCGATGTTGACGCGCGTCACCGAAGAGTCGCTGCGGTCGGTGCCTACGGAGCTTAAGAACGCCTCGTTCGCGCTAGGCTCCACGCATCTGCAAACGATACGCACCGTGCTCATTCCGGTCGCCCTGAACGGCATCGTCACCGGAATCTGCCTGACCGCCGGCCGCGCATTCGGCGAGAGCGCCGTCATCATCTTAACCGCCGGCGTCACTACCTCCGGCGAGCTTTGGGACTTCAATCTACTGTCGCCAGGCGAGACGCTCGCCGTGCACCTATGGTACGTCCAATCCGAAGCGATCGTCCCGGACGCCGGCGACATCGCGCAGAAGGCGACGGCCGTCCTCATCATGATCGTGCTTGCGATCAACCTCGTATTCCGCTTGCCGCTCTGGATGAAGGCGCGCAAGATGAAGGGCTAGCCGTTAAGCGGCTGAAGCTATCGGATCGGACTTATCGTAGTCAAGGAGGAATTCATTGTGCAAGGAACGGCGCTCATCGAAATCAATAAGCTGAATTTGTTTTACGGTGCTTTTCACGCGCTGAAGCAGGTCTCACTGGAAATCCCGCAGCGGGCGATCACCGCTTTTATCGGCCCTTCGGGCTGCGGCAAGTCGACGCTGCTCCGTACGCTGAACCGGATGAACGACATGATTCCCGGCGCGCGGGTAGAGGGCAGCATCGAAATCGGCGGAACGGATATCTACGGCGGAGACGTGCACGTCGAGACGCTTCGCAAAAAGATCGGCATGGTATTCCAGCAGCCGAATCCGTTCCCCAAATCCATTTACGACAATGTCGCTTACGGACCGCGGCTGCACGGCATCTCCAAAAGGCGCGAGCTGGACGAGATCGTCGAAAACAGCCTGCGCTCCGCCGCGCTCTGGAACGAGGTCAAGGACCATCTGAAGCGCTCCGCGCTTAGTCTCTCGGGCGGACAGCAGCAGCGTCTGTGCATTGCCCGCGCGCTCGCGGTCGGTCCCGACGTGCTGCTCATGGACGAAGCGACGTCGGCGCTCGACCCGATCTCCACGATCAAGATCGAGGAGCTCGCGCAAGAACTGAAGGACCGTTACACGATCGTCATGGTTACGCACAACATGCATCAGGCCGCGCGCGTTTCCCATCAGACCGTCTTCTTCCTGAACGGGGAAGTCGTCGAGTACAGCGCGACCGAGAAGCTCTTCTCCGATCCGTCCGATCAGCGGACGGAGGACTATATCAGCGGGCGGTTCGGCTGATCTTTAGCCACATCCGGCATACCGGCTCAAGGCGGAAGACGCCTTGGGTTTTTTATTTTGGCTTATATAGAAGTAACCCGATGGCCTGGCACTGCTCGCACATAGCCTGATTTTCGGGCACGCATGCCATTATCCCATTCGCTCAGTTGCCGTATCTCCTCTGCGAGATCATTTCGCAAACGTTCGTAGTGTAACGACTGACCGGGCTCACCTGCTATGGGGCCAACGAGAGGAATGCATACCACGTTTCCGTTATGGACTCAAAAATCGATAGTTATAGAGGGCTGCGCACTATAAATCCGTTAGATCGAACCAAATTAGTCGGCAAAGAGGTTAATTGGGCGGGATAGCGGATCGTGCGTCAGAACCAACGTCATTTGGTCGATCCTGGGGGATAACTTGCGGAAATGAGGTCTGGTGTGTCCGTCGAGACCACTGGGTTCTGAGCGATGGGGATAATGGCATGGCAGAGGAACAGGTACATTTTGCAGAGGAGGGTTGGAGGACAGAGGGGACGCATCAGAGGAAGGGGATAATGGTGCGAAGAGGTACGCAGGCATAAAAATGCGTTTAAAGGAAGCGGTCTTTTAGATGCGGTGAAAAGAAAGCGGACCTTCTGGACCCCCCATTCTGAGCCGATGGGATAATGGCATGCGACAGAAAAAGAGCATTGCTCCTGGAAAACGGGGCCGCAGCAGGGGCGTACAAGTATCCGTTAAACAATCGGCCCGCTCTCCGTTGTAGGAAGCGGGCCGAGCGCATGCGTATTAGTCTCCGGACAGGCCGGTATCTTTGATCATGACGTCGTGGGCGCCGCCTTCGACGAGGCTGGTGGCCGAGACGAGCGTGATGCGGGCTTCGCGCTGCAGCTCCGAGATGCTGATCGCGCCGCAGTTGCACATGGTCGATTTGATTTTGCCGAGCGTCTTGTCGAGGTTTTCCTGCAGTCCGCCCGCGTAAGGCACGTACGAGTCGACGCCTTCCTCGAACAGCAGATTTTCTTTGCCGCCGCTGTCGTAGCGCTGCCAGTTGCGCGCGCGATTGGAGCCTTCGCCCCAGAATTCCTTCACGAAGTTGTTGCCGACCTTCAGTTTGCGCGTCGGGCTCTCGTCGAAACGGGCGAAGTACCGGCCCATCATGACGAAGTCTGCGCCCATGGCGAGCGCGAGCGTGATGTGGTAATCGTGCACGATGCCGCCGTCGGAGCAAAGGGGGACGTAAATGCCGGTCTCCTGGTAATAACGGTCGCGCTCCTCGGCGACTTCGATCAGGGCGGAAGCCTGGCCGCGGCCGATGCCTTTTTGCTCGCGGGTAATGCAGATGGAGCCGCCGCCGATCCCGACCTTGACGAAGTCCGCGCCGGCATCGACGAGATACCTGAAGCCTTCGCGGTCGACGATGTTGCCGGCGCCGATCGGAATGTCGAAGTTTGCTTTGACGTATTCGATCGTATCGCGCTGCCACTCGCTGTACCCGTCGGAGGCATCGATAACGAGAATGTCCGCACCGGCCGCTACGAGGGCGGGCACGCGCTCTTCATAATCACGGGTATTGATGCCGGCGCCGACGACATAGCTCTTGTTGGCGTCGAGCAGTTGGAGGGGATATTCCTTGTGGGCGTCGTAATCTTTGCGGAAAACGAGGTGTTCGAGCCGCTGCGTCTCGTCCACGATCGGCAGGCAGTTGAGCTTGTGCTCCCATATAAGGTCGTTCGCCTCGGGCAGCGAGATGCCGGAACGACCGCAGACGAGCGAGGCGTAGGGCGTCATAAACTCGCGGATCGGCTTGTCGGACGGATCCCGGCTGTCCCTGTAGTCGCGGCTCGTGACGATGCCGAGCAGCTTGCCTCTAGGGGAGCCGTCGTCCGTGATCGCGACGGTGGAATGTCCCGTCGTCGCCTTGAGCGACTTGACGTCGGCGAGCGTGTGATCCGGCGTGAGGTTGGAGCGGCTCGCGACGAAGCCGGCCTTGAACGCTTTGACCTTGCCGACCATGCGGGCCTGCTCGGCGACGGGCTGGGAGCCGAAGACGAACGAGATACCGCCGCTGCGGGCGAGGGCGACTGCCATCGCGTTGTCGGATACGGACTGCATCACGGCTGAGGAGAACGGGATGTTGAGCGACAGTCGAGGCTGCTCGCCGCGGCCGTACTTAACGATCGGGGTTCGGAGCGACACGCGTTCGGTCGTGCATTCGCGTCTCGTCAAGTTCGGGATCAGCAGGTATTCGCTGAACGTGCGCGAAGGTTCCGTATAATATTTGGCCACAGTCTATCGTCCTCCCATAGCTCTCGCTCGATAAATTTTAACAATAGTAGCACGAGTACGCAGGCTTGGCAACGGATAGTTGCGACCGTGACGAATCTATCGGCAAATGAAGGGGGGTGTGCTAGGATATAGGTTGAGAAATATTGAATCCAATTCCAATCGAGGTGCGATTTATGTCAGCGTTTGCAACTGAAGAACAGCTGCTCTGGCTTGATGGCGCTCCCTACGCCGAGGGCGATACGCCAGAGGACCGTCCCGCGTTGTTTCCTTATTTGCTCGAGGGAAGCGATCGTCCGGTCGTCATCGTGGCGCCTGGCGGCGGCTACGGCGTACGGGCCGCTCATGAAGGAGAGCCCATCGCGAAGTGGTTGAACGGCCTCGGCATATCCGCTTTTGTGCTCCGGTACCGCGTGGCTCCGTACAAGCATCCCGCTCCGCTTACGGACGCGCTGCGCGCGATCCGGACGGTGCGCGCCCGCGCCACGGAATTCGGCATTGACGCCGCACGCATCGGCCTGCTGGGCTTCTCGGCCGGCGGCCACCTGGTCGCATCGGCCGGCACGCAATGGGAGGGGCCGAATCCGGAGGCGGAGGACGAGATCGACCGCGTATCCGACCGGCCGGACCTGATCGTGCTCTGTTATCCCGTCATTACGTTCAGGGATCCCCATACGCACGCGGGCAGCCGTCTTAACCTGCTCGGGGATTCGCCGGAAGCGGGGCTCGTGGACGCGATGTCCGCGGAGCTCCGGGTGACGTCCGAGACGCCGCCGGCCTTTTTGTGGCATACGTCCGACGACGCCGCGGTGCCTGTCGAGAACAGCCTGCTGTTCGCCGCGGCGCTGAGGGAGAAGGGCGTGCTGTTCGACCTGCACGTTTACAGCAGCGGCGTGCACGGGATCGGCCTGGCAGAGGATCATCCGTTTGCCTCGGGGTGGACATCGGCCGCAGCGGCTTGGCTGAAGGCGCAAGGGTTTTAGAGCTGAACTCGAGAAGAAGGCTTGATCCGGACGTTCCGGATCAAGCCTTCTTTGACGTGACGGCTGCGCAGTTATAAAATCGGCGTCTGCTCGGGTTCGACTTCAATCGGCGCGGGGATGACGAGCGTGTCGGCCAGAAAGGCCGTCAGTCGCTCGCTGAACAGCTGCGGCTCGTCGAACAGCAGCGCATGCCCGCTGTCCTCGAAGCGATGGAGCGTCGATCCCGGAATGTAACGGTGCATTTCTTCGCCAAGCTCGAAGGGGCAAATCTCATCGTTGGCCCCATGGAATATGGCGGTCGGTACGCTAATCAACGGCAGATCCTCGCGAAGATCTTCGGTGCGAAGCGATTCGAGCGCCTTGTATGTGCCGACTGCGGACGCCTCCAGACCGAGCGACAGAAGCCATGCCGCAGTACCGGCGCTGGGCTTGCTTGCGGTCAGCATCTTGCCGAAGTGCATGACGAGCGCCGGCCGGTCCGTATACGCCTGCAGGATCATGTCATCCAACTTTTCCGTCGGCGTCCCGTATTTGAAGTCCTCGCGCTGCACGAATGAAGGCGCGGCGGCCCCGACGAGCAGCAGCTTGGAGATGCCGTATCCCGCATGTCTGGCCATGTACCGCACGGCTACGGCGCCGCCGAGCGAAAAGCCGACGAGCGTCGCGCCCGTTACGCCCAAGTGATCGATGACCGCCTTGACGTCGTCCGCCAGGCTGCAGTAGTTGTAGCCGTCCCAGGTTGCGTCAGACTTGCCGAAGCCCCGAAGATCGATCCCGATGCACCGGTATCCCAGACGCGGCAGCTCCAGGAATTGATATTCGAACATTTTGTGGTTGACCGGCCAGCCGTGTAGAAAAATAATCGGCGTACCTTCGCCGATATCCTCCACGTAGATTCGAATCCCTTTCTGCACTTCCACATAATGAGACATCGAATTCCCTCCGATCGTAGTTGGTTCGATTTTTTTCGCCATTTAAGAGGACAAGAGCGCGTTCATGTCCCGCTAGCATCCCTTACCCCGCTAGAGCCGACCTTACGCTAGTCCCGGTTTTGCGTGAGAGGTGCGGCTTCTTGTTCGCAAAGCCGCTGATGCCGCCTCGGGTCTTGTCCCGTGCGCATACGTTGTACGAAGCCAGTCGCAGCGTTGCGGATGTACGAACGGCTTGGGGGGAGGAGTGGAGGATGTCCTGGGAAATGAACTGCGCGGTCGCCGTGGCGGGTTCGGTACTGACCTTCGCATTCGGCATGTGGAACGAAGCGCTGACGCTTCTGGTCGTTGCCATGGGCGTCGATTACGTAACGGGCGTGTATGCGGCCATTCGGTCGGGGCCGGGGCTGAACAGCCGTACAGGGTTTAGAGGGCTGGCGAAAAAAGGCTTGATGCTGCTTGTGCTGCTCGTTTGTCACCGGATCGATCAATTGCTGGGCTTGAACGCGGTCATGGGGGGCGCGACTTATTTTTATTTGGCCAACGAATTGATCTCCGTCGTCGAAAACTGCGGACGTCTCGGCTTGCCGCTTCCCGAGCGGTTGAGGCAGGCTGTGCAGATGCTGAAAAGCAAAAGCAAGGACGATGATTTAAAAAGCAAGGACGATGATTTAAAATCATAAAATTGGAAAAAATTATTATTGGATCGTTCATCAATTTGTCAAATATGAAAAAAAGTTGACGCTTTCATGTCGTCAATAGTTGAGTTGCAGCGCCCCTTTTAGGTAATATAAGAGGTAGACATTTCGAGGAAGCAGGGGGAGCAACGATGTTTAAATGGATCATGCCGGCTTTGCTTGTCGTGGCCTGTCTTTTTGCTGTGTACCTCTTGGCTAACGATCTGCCGGCGAAGCCCGAAAGCGAGGAAGCAGGCTTGGCGGAAGGCCAGGAGCTGCTGAAAATCACCGCGACATCGGCTGGGTACAAGTTCGACCAAGCGGAGTATCACGTGAAGGCCGGCACCAACTACAAGATCAAGTTTTCGAACAAGCTGGGCGTGCACGGCGCGGGTATCGAAGCGGCTAATCTTGAACTAACTGCAGAGAATCCGGAAGCGGACTATACGTTCCCGGAGAGCGACAAGGGCAAAACGATTGAGATTCACTGCTCCATCATGTGCGGACAAGGCCACTCGACGATGAAGTCGACGATCGTCATCGAATAATGTTTCCTTGCGCAAAGGAGAAAGGAGCCGTTGCCGGCTCCTTTTTTTCATAACACCCTATGACCCGATGGCGGCCGTCAAGTGCGTCTTCTTCGGTAAAGCCTTGCGATCGCATAGTCGCAGACCGCTCCGATGACGGCATAGCTGAGCACGGTGAGCGCGTACATACCCATTACACTGACTTTGTGAATGTCGCCGAACAGCTCCACGAACCAGATCGGCACGCTGAACATGAACAAAAAGGCGTTGTGAGGATCGTACCCCGTCGCGTTGAACAGACAAAGCGCAAGTCCGATCACCGAGAACAAGATCGTATAAGTGAGCCGCATGACCTGCCTCCTTCCGCGGCGTCCAGCGAGAATGCGTATAGTATGCGCGTCGCGCCGGACGTACATGCGGGATAGCCGGACGGATACATGCGCACAATCCAGAAAGGGGACAAAAATATGCTGACCCATATCGTATTGTTCAAATTGAAGGACCGGAGCCCGGAGAGCGTCGCCCAGACGGCGGCCGTGCTCCGCAACATGGAAGGAAAAATCGAACAGCTGGTCTCGATCGAAGTCGGTACGGATGTCGTTCATTCCGAACGCTCCTACGATATCTCGCTCTTGACCAGGTTCGCTTCGCTTGAGGACATGCAGGCGTATCAAGTGCACCCCGAGCACAAAAAGGTAATCGAGCATATGTCGGTCGCGCGCGAAGCGCAAGCCGTCGTCGACTACGAGAGCTGAGGGAGAGAATCGGGTGAACACGACGACCGACTCCGGCGCCGGCGATCTGTACGAAATGATGACTTATCTGCTGGTGATCATCATCAGCGCGTTGATTATGGTCTACTGGCTGCGGCGCAAAGGCCGCAACAAGCGCGGCAAGAAGGATTGAGGGTGATGGCATGTACTACGTGAACAGACAAGCGATCGCGAGCCGGCTGCGCTGCGTGCCCGATCTGGGCGTTGCGGCGTCCGGATTGGCTTCAGCGTGGCAGGGCGATCTGCTGCAAGGGCTGGCGCAGGAACGCTGCCTGCATCTGGCGCTCGAGATCGTGACGGACGTCGGCAGCTTCCTGATCGACGGCTTCATGATGCGCGACGCAGGCAGCTACGAGGATATCGTCGGCGTCATCGGCGGCGAAGACGTCATCGACGAACGCCTTGCCGAGCGTCTGCGCGTGCTCGTGTCGCTTCGCAGGCCGCTCGTTCAGGATTACGATCTGTGGCAACGGCAGCAGCTCCATCCGCTTACGGGCGAGCTTAAGGAGCTGCTGGATTCGTTTACCGAATCGGTACAGCTGTACCTCCGCCGCGAGCTCGATCCTTGGGAGCAGCCTCGCTGACGAGGATTGGCAATTTACGCTGCCCGCTTATTCCTATACAATAGGAGCATAAGCGGGCGGCTTTTTTTTGTTTGGCGCCGTTCGCACGTGGGAGGAGAGGCCTATGCTGCCGCATGACGAAGGAAGGACAACACGCCAGCAGCTGCTTCAGACGCTCCGGACGGGCGGCGGCAGCAGTATCGCCTCGCTCTCGCAGGCGCTGTCGATCACCGAGATGGGCGTCCGCCGCCATGTTCAGGCATTGGAGCGCGAGGGACTCGTCGCAGCCGAGACCGTGAAGCAGGCGATGGGGAGGCCCGTTGCCATATACCGTCTGACGCCGAGTGCGGACGATCTGTTTCCCAAGAACTATCCGCAGCTTGCGCTCGATCTGCTCGGCGAGCTTGAGGACGATCCCGCGGGCGAAGCGATCATCGGCCGCATGTTCGCGGGACGCCGCGACAAGCTCATCGCGAGGCATAAGTCGGCGATGGCCGGCGCGACGCTGGAGGAGCGCGTGGCGGAGCTGGCCGCCATCCAGCAGGCCGGCGGCTATATGTCCCACTGGGAGCGGGACGGAGCGGGAGAGCGGTATACGTTGTACGAGTACAACTGTCCGATCGCCCAGGTCGCAGGCAAATACCGCGAGGCATGTCGCTGCGAGCAGCAGCTGTTCGAGGCGCTGCTGGGCGCCGAGGTCAAACGGACCGAATGCATCGCGGACGGCGGCGTGAAATGCGCTTATGCGATCCGGCGCCCGGCAGAGCGGGCAGCGACGTCATGAACGCGCGATGCAACTTTTTGAGAGCACGGTGCAACTTCTTGAACGCGTGACGCTGCGTTTTAGAATGCGCGAATAGAGCAACATTTCAGCCGGCGGAGGCCAGAAGCTCCGACCGGTTTTTTTGCTGTAATCCTGGCGCGATCGGCGATCGAACGAACGGAAGAAAAATTATACTTGTCCGATGTGTCAGGACGGGCCGCACGTTCTTATACTGTGTTAAGCGCATGGGCGAATGCCCGGCTTCACATAGCGAAGGTTCGATTCGGAAGGAGGAGAGACGATGGCCTGGACGGTTGCGGGATACGCAGCGGCGGTCATGTTCGCGGCCTTAGCGGTCGCGGCGCTGATTGCGAGCATGTCGGCGTCGAGAGCGCTGAACGCCTGCAGGGAAGCAGCCAGGACGCTGGAGGCGGAAGGCGCCGAATCGCTGCGGCAAATGCAGCGGCTCGCGTCAGGCGCAGCGGAAGCCGCGGAGCTCTGCCGCGGAGCGGCGAGGTCCGCGGCCAGGCTGGCCGAGGGCGGCAGGGCGTTTGGCGAAGCCGCCGCGCGCTCGGCCGAGACGGCGGCGGCGCTGCTGGATGCGTGGCGCGGACGGTTCGTGCGCTGGACGCAGGGGATCGCGGATGCCGTAGACGAACAGGCCGGCGAGGTCTCTCCTTCCGAAGGCGAAGGCAGGACCGGTTGACGCGCAAGCGCGAATCCGCCGCAAGGAACAACACGGAATTTGATTATTGGAGGGATTAAGATGGCAGAACGCAAGGTTGTTAAATCGTTCCTTTTCGGCGCCCTTTCCGGCGCCGCGCTAGGCGCGGCCGCAGCGCTGCTCTTCGCGCCGAAGCCCGGCAAGGAGCTTCGCAAGGACATCGCCGACACCGCTCAGCTCGTCGGCGCGAAGACGGCCGATCTCGGCAAAGCGGCAGGCAGCGCCGCCCAGACGGCGGCCAAAAAGTCTGCGGATTGGGCCGGCGGCGTGCGTGCCAAGTTCAGCAAGAAAAGCGCGGACGAGCGTGCATCCACATCCGACGATGCAGAGGCGATCTGATTTGCCAGCGCGGCTAAGAGCTTCATGCGGCGCCGTCCGGAACGTCCGGGCGGCGCCGCTGCATGCCTTGAACCGCATCTGAATATGCGCTAATATGTAGGTACCTTTTGCGCGAAAATCTCATAATTTATCTAGATTCTTCATCTCCATAGCAGAAAGCGGTGTTCTCGTGCAACAAGCGATCGCAGTCCTGGACTCCGGCGTGGGCGGACTGACAGTCGTCAAAGAAGTGATGCGTCAGCTTCCCCGAGAGAAGATTTTATATTTCGGCGATACGGCGCGCACGCCTTACGGATCCCGCTCCGCCGAGCAAGTGGTTGAATTTACCCGGGAGATTGTCGATTATCTCATCCAATTCGATCCTAAAATGATCGTCATCGCCTGCAACACGGCGACCGCCGTCGCACTCGAGGACATTACGAGCCGCGTCTCCGTACCGGTCGTCGGCGTCATCGGTCCCGGCGCGCGCGCCGCGCTCGGACGTACGCGAACGGGCGTCATCGGCGTCATCGGGACGGAGGGCACGATCCGCAGCGGCGCCTACGAGGCGGCGCTGAAGATGCTGTCGGGCGGCAGCGTCCAAGTTGTCAGCCGCGCCTGCCCGGGCTTCGTGCCGCTCGTGGAGGACGGCAATTTCCGATCCGAGCGTACGCAGGAGATCGTGGAGTCGTCGCTCGCCTCGTTGCGGGGAACGCATCTGGACAGCCTGATCCTGGGCTGTACCCATTATCCGTTTTTATCCGAGGCGATCTCCGAAACGATGGGGCCGGGCGTCGCGCTCATCAGCTCGGCCGACGAGACAGCCAGAGAGATCCGCACGATTCTGGAGCGGACGGATCAGCTCGCGGCGGAGGACGGCGCGCCTCTGCACCAGTTTTTCTGCAGCGGCGAACCGGCGAAGTTTCGGGAGATCGCCCAGACCTGGCTCGGCGAGCAGATCCGTCTGACGCCGGTGGTCTGGCAGGTGCCGCATATCGGCGCATAAGCAATTCAATTACCGAAGCCTTTCGGTCGTCCATGGACGGCCGGAAGGCTTCGTTTTTGTTTTTCGGCGTCTTCAGCGTCTTCGGCGTCATATCCCCGCCTGTCGCGGCATACAAAAATATACCGCTAAGACGCAAGTGGAATGCCGGCCGATTGCAAGCGCAAAACGGATGCAGGGAGGGATCGGAAATGCGCATGGAAGAATACGTGGCGGCGCGCGGAGACACGTACAGATCGATCGCCCGCGCTGCCCATGTGGGCGTCCAAGAGCTCGCCCGGGCGAACCCGCAGCGTTCCGCCGACGAGCCGATCCGTGCGGGCGAGGTGCTGTACGTGCCTGCGGAATCTATGCATAAGCGGATGTATGTCGTGCAAGCCGGAGAAACGCTCGCGGCGATCGCCGAATGCTTCGGCTGCACCGACAGCCGGCTGAGGGAACTCAACCCGCTGCTGACGGCAGGAACCGAGCCGGTGCCGGGGACGCGTATCGCGCTTCCTGCTATGTCCGCGGGCCGCATCGTCATGCCTTCGTCCAATTATGGACCGGACAACGTGGCGGCCGATCTGAAGCGGCTGGTTAGCGCATTTCCGTTTATAAGGACGAAGGCGATCGGGACCAGCGTCCTGGGCAAACCGATTCTCGCGGCAGGCATCGGAGACGGCCCCTTCCGCTGGCATTTGAATGCGGCCGTGCATGCCAACGAGTGGATTACCTCCTTAATCGCGATGCGCTTCCTGGAAGACTACGGGCGGGCTTGCCGCCGCAAGATCCAGATCGGCGGTTTCGACGCGGCCGATTTATTTCGGCGGACGACGCTGTGGGTCGTGCCTATGGTCAATCCAGACGGCGTCGAGCTCGTGCAGGAGGGGCTGCGTCCGGACCATCCGCTGGCGGCGCGGCTCGGCCGGTGGAACCGCGGCTCCGACTCTTTTCGCAATTGGAAGGCCAACGCCAGGGGCGTGGACCTGAACGACCAATTTCCGGCAGGGTGGGAGGAGGAGCGCCGCCGTCGCCGGGTGCGCGGGCCTGCGCCGCGCGATTATAGCGGCGATACTCCGCTCTCCGAGCCGGAGGCGGCGGCGCTGGCCGCGTTCACGGAGGCGCAGAGCTTCGACGCAGTCATCGCGCTCCATACGCAGGGCGAGGAAATCTATTGGAATTACGGGGGACTCGAGCCGCCGGAGTCGAAGGACTGGGCTCACCGTCTCGGCCTCGCTTCGGGCTATCGGCCCTTGGCGCTGACGGGCAGCGACGCCGGCTACAAGGATTGGTTTATCGCCAAGTACCGCCGGCCCGGCTTCACGGTCGAGGCGGGCTGCGGACGCAACCCGCTGCCGGTCTCGGCGTTCGAAGACATGTACGACGATTGTTTGCGGCTGCTGACGGAAGCGCTGGACTTAAGCCCCGGGTGAATATACAATAGAAAAAGATCTCCCCGGCGCGGCATGTCATCCGCAGGGAGAGATGCCGACGATTGGAGTGAACACGATCATGCAATGCAAGATTACGCGCAATGCGGCCAAGATCCTGAAGCTCGAACTGGACAAGCCGGAGAACGAAGGACTGTATTTACGCGTCCTGATTACGCATAGCCACGGCGATCACGCCCACTATGGACTGGACATGACCAAGGCGACGGAAGACGACGAGATCGTCTCTACAGATAAAGGGATCGACGTATTGCTGACCAAGGGCGCCGAGCTGCTCGACGGCGTCAAGGTCGACTACCTCTATTTTCCGCAAGAAGGCTTCGTGATTACGAATCCGAGCAAGGGGAACCATGGCGATCATTGAGCGGGCGGCGCCCCCTGAGGTCCGCGTTATTCCTGCCGCGGATCCCCATGCGGGTCCGAGCCCTAACGACATCCGCATTTGCGACAAATGCAACCATACCCGGGTCAAGACGCTGACGAGCAAGCTGCAGAAGCTGGACCCGGCCGCCGAGATCCGCGTCGGCTGCAAGTCGTACTGCGGCCCCTGCGCCAAGCGGGCGTTCATATTCATCAACGGCCGGTACATCGCCGCGCCTACTGAGGACGAGGCGCTCGAGAAGATCAAGCCCTTTATCAAAGCCCGCAAATCATAAAGAGAGCGCCCGGCCGCATGCAGCCGGAGCGCTCTTTTTTTCATTGGACGCTCTCCCCCGTTAAGTCGGTGCGATCCTATGCGATCCTATATTTTGAGTCAGTCGTTCCTTTTTTTAATTTCGGGCAACAGATCGTGCTCGACGACGACATCGGAGATGCGAAGCTCCCGCTCTGCAGCTTCCTTGCCTGCCGCGCATGCGGCGACGTCCGTCGCCGCCCCGTCCGCGAGCGAATAACAGGAGCCGTCCGTGCTTGTGCCGCCGTTCGAAGGCATGTAGTATACCTTGCCGTCCGTAAATCCTCCCGTACGGAAGACGACGGGCTTTTCCGCGGCGGACAGCATGCTGACGCCCATCATTTTGTTGTCTCCCATCGGGATGCCGAGCATCTGCAGGATGGTAGGCGCCGTGTCGAGCTGCCCGACCGCCTTCTCGCTGACGCCGGCATGTTCGTCGCCCGGGAAGTGAACGAAAAAGGGGACTTTGCGGATGATCGCATCCATCTCTTCGTCGGACAGCGACTTGCCGAGCAGTTGCTCGTAAGGCTTTTTGTCGTACAACGAATTGTCGTGGTCTCCGTAAAGCATGAGCACCGTGTTGTCCCATAGCCCTTCCTCTTTCAACCGTTCTACGAGCTCCCCGATTGCAGCGTCGACGTAATGCGCAGCTTTGAGATAGTCGCCAAACGTACCGTCGAAGTCGCCGACTTCGAATTCGGTTTTGTAATCGGGCAGGTTGAAGGGATGATGGCCGGAAATCGTAATCGCAAAAGCATAGAACGGCGATGCGCCGCGTTCCTTGATCTGATCGACCGTTTGCTGCAGGAACGATTTGTCGCCGATCGACCAGCCCAGCGGTTCGTCGTCGTCAAAGTCCTTGATGCTGTAAAATTTGCCGTATTCCATGTTGTGGTACATATTGTTGCGGTTCCAGAAGCTGCCGTCGTACGCGTGATGGACCGTGGTATCGTAACCCTGCGCGTTCAAAATCTCGGGCAGGCAGTTGAAGTCATGATCGGCGAACCGGATGAATACGGATCCAGTCGGCATCGGATGCAGCGAGCAGCTGGTTAGAAAGTCGGCGTCCGAAGTTCGGCCCTGCCCGGTCTGATGATAGAAGTTGGTGAAGTACAGGCTTTTGCCGATCAGCGCGTTCAGGTTGGGCGTAATCTCCTGTCCGCCGACGGATTGGCCGATAAGGAAAGACTGAAACGCTTCGGCCTGGATCATTAATATGTTTTTTCCCGTCGCCGTGCCGTACAGCGGCTCCGACTCGGCTTGCTCCTGAAGCAGCTTGCGTTCGTCGAACCAGTCCTTCGCCTCCTGGACCTGCGATTCGCTGACGCCGCCGCTAAACCAATGCTCCTTGGCATAGCGGTACGTATCGTAGCCGTGGAAACCGAGCAAACCTGTCACGTTATAGATCGGTATGTTCCACCAATTGCCAACGAAAAGTCCGCTGGCCCAGCCGTTTTTCTGTTGATTCACGGGACCGACGATCATGGTGATGCCCATCGCGAGCAAGACGGCGGCCAAAGCGGTATTCAGCATAAGGCGGGAACGGGATTTGATGCGAGCCGGCATGATTCCGGTGCGGCGGTCCATGCGAGCAGGACGCCAGTACCAACACGCCCATGCCGCGTAGGCGAGCGCTACCGGAATGTCGCACAGCAGCACCAGATCTCCGCGATGAACCAGACTCCATATGCTGTCTTCCAGCGAGCTGACCTGGTTGGCCTGCAGGAGCACGGGAATGGATATAAAATCTTTGAAATATCTGAAGTAGACCAGATCTGCGAACAAAAGAACGGAGATGAACAGATCCAGCAGGGCCAGCGATACCGCGCGCGCCCGTCTTCCGAGCCAGACCACCCAGAAGGTCGCGATGACCATGGCGCCGTAGTTAACCTTCCATTTCCACTGGTTCATGCCCCCGACGTTCAACTGATGGTCCAGCCAATTCAGCTTGTATACGATCGAGAGAACGACCAGCATGGCACCCCAATACGGCCATGAAGCAAGACCTTTCGCGGCCAGCTTGACGCCTTTGGAAGCCGCCGTTCGAAGCTGCGTATTCATGAATTGATAATTCCTCGCTTTCCGGTTGGACCGAGAGTTCCTTTGCGGGCTCGCCGCTGTTACGGCGGCGTTTACACACAGAAAACAGTATAACGCTTCGACATCTTTTTTTCACGCGCGAACTGAGCCGCATTTTGCAGGAACGGCGGACAACGTTTATAATTTTGTTCGCCAAGGTAAAGGTCGTGAATCGATTTTATGGGGAGGAAAAGCGCGTGACGGAAAGCAGGGAGGATGAAAGGACGGTCAGTCCCGAAGCTTACTTGGACGGACTGTTCGACGAGGACGCAGACCTGGTTCGCGTGAGAGAGTCGATCCGGGAACGGGGAATGCCCGATATATCGGTTGCGCCCGGATACGGCCGACTGCTGACGATGCTGGTCGCCGCGGCCCGCTGCAAGGCTGTGCTGGAGATCGGCGCGTTGGCCGGCTATAGCGGCATATGCCTGGCACGAGGCCTGAATGAAGGGGGCAAGCTGACATCGCTCGAATTGAAGCCCGAATATGCCGAACTGGCGACTGCGAATATTGCGGAAGCGGGCTACGGCGGTTGCGCGGAAATGATCGTAGGGGACGCGCTTGCCTCGTTGGACAAGCTCATGGCATCAGGACGGCGCTTCGACTTTTTTTTCATCGATGCCGATAAGGAAAATTATCCGAACTACCTGGAGCGAGCGATCGGCCTTGCAGCGCCCGGAGCGATAATCGCAGCCGACAATACGCTCCTTAGAGGGCGTACGTTAAACGACGCGAAGCAAGGACCGGCCGTTCAGGCGGTACGGGAATTTAATCGCCGTCTGGCGACCGATCCCCGCCTGCTGGGCACGCATTTGCCTTCCTACGACGGACTCGCGCTGTTTATGGTCCGCTAGCCGCGTCGGCAGCTCCTTTAGCGAGCGAGCTTCGCGCCCAGAGCGAGGTGCCGAGCAGAGCGGCGGCGGAGATTAGAAAGAGGCCTTCGATGCCGATATAGCCGGACAGAGCGCCTCCGAGGACGGGGCCGATCATGTTGCCGAGCGCGACGGCGCTGCTGTTGAAGCCGAACGCCATGCTCACTTTGTCGTCGGGCGTATGGCGGCGAATAAGCGCGTTGACCGTCGGGATGAGCCCGCCGACGAAGCAGCCTAGTAAAAACCGGCAGACGAGGAGTTGGCCTACGTTCGCCACGAATGCTTGCGGAATAAAAAGGAGTCCGGCGCCGAGCAGCGAAAAGACGAGGACGCGCGTAGCTCCTTTCCGATCGCTCAGTCTTCCAAGAACCGGTGCGCTTATCATATTGGAGAAGCCCGTCACCGAGCCAACGAAGCCGGCCCAGAAGGCGAGATTCTCCGAAGTCCCGTGCAGGTGCTGCACGTAAATCGGAATGAGCGCCATCGGGCTCAGCATCGCGAACTGGATGAGGAAGGTGACGGAGAAAAGCGCCGGCAGCTGACGAATGGCGGCAAGCTCCTTTAAGCCGGAGGCTAAGCTGGCTTGCGGAGCGACGCGGGCGGCGGCCCGGTCGAAACGTTCGCGCACGAGCAGCCACGAGAGCACGGAGGCGGCGAACATGAGCGATCCCGTAATATAGAAGATCGGCCGGAAGCCGAACGTATCGGCCATCAATCCGCCGATTAGCGGGCCCAGGATCGTGCCGGCGGTGCCGCCGGATTGCAGCGTGCCCATAGCGAAGCCGATCTTTTGCTTGGGTGTCGAAGCGGACACGAGCGAGACGGCCGCAGGAGAGTAGCCGGAGATGATGCCGTTCGCCATGCGAAGCAGCAGCAGATGGAGCGGCGTCGCCGCGAAGCCCATCAGCACCATGACGATCGACATGCCGAATCCCGAGCGCAGCAGCATCACTTTTCTTCCGTAGCGGTCGGACAACTTGCCCCACAGCGGTTGAAAGAAAAAAGAAGTGACGAAATTCGCCGCAAAAATGAGCCCCGCCCAGACGCCGATCTCATGCTCGCCGACGACGCCAAGGTCCTGCTGCAGATAGAGAGACAGAAATGGCGTGATCATCGTCATGCCGGCCATCACCAGAAAGTTTCCGAGCCACAGCACGGCCAAATTGATTTTCCAGCGTTCCAATCTCGCACCTCGCTTCTTCTTCACGGGAAATTTAACGGTTGTCAACGGATTGTCATAAGGACACGAGGGCTTTAGGTTGTGGCATTCGGACAAAAAGGGCATAATAAAACCGAATGATCGATTATTGTTCGGGACCCATCCTATTACATAAAGGGGATACTGCAATATGAATGACCGCTTCTTGCGCGCGTGCAGGCGCGAGCCCGTCGACCGGGTGCCCGTCTGGTATATGCGCCAGGCCGGAAGGTACGATCCCGAATACCGCAAAATTAAAGAAAAATACAGCTTGCTTGAGATTTGCCGGCAGCCGGAACTCGCAGCGGAAGTGACGATGATGCCCGTGCGCAAGCTCGGCGTGGATGCCGCGATCCTGTATTCCGATATTATGAATCCGGTCGCTTCCATCGGTATCGACTTCGACATCGTCAAAGATATCGGGCCCGTTATCGACAATCCCGTTCGCTCGGAAGCCGACGTGGATCGCTTGAAGCCGATCGATGCCGAGCGGGATTTGGGACATGTCCTCGAGACGATCCGCATCCTGAGCCGGGAGCTCGACGTGCCGCTGATTACGTTTGCGGGCGCGCCATTTACGCTGGCCAGCTATATCGTGGAGGGACGGCCTTCCAAATCCTATATTCGAACCAAGGCTTTGATGTACGGCGAGCCGGCCGTTTGGCACAAGCTGATGGGCAAGCTCGCCGATATGGCCGCCGCATACTTGCGCGCGCACGCCGCTTCCGGCGCCCAGGCGGTGCAGTTGTTCGACAGCTGGGTAGGCGCCCTTGCGCCGCGGGATTTTGCAGAATTCGTGCTGCCGCACGTCGAGAGCATCTTCGCGCAGACGGCGGATATCGCCATTCCGAAGATTTACTTCCCGGGCGTGAGCTCCGGCGAGCTGCTTCCTTATATGAAAAGCTTGCAGGCCGACGTCATCGGACTCGATTGGCGCGTTTCCATTGCCGATGGCCGCGCGCGGACCGGCGGCCGATTCGCCGTTCAAGGCAATCTCGATCCGTACGTATTGACCGCGCCGCAGGAAGTCATTCACGCCAAAGCGCGCGCGATTTTGGACGAGGGCATGCGCGAGCCGGGCTTTATTTTTAATCTGGGTCACGGATTGTTCCCGGAAGCCTCGCTCGAGAAGTTAAAGGCGCTTACCGACTACGTCCACGACTATACCAGCCAGAAGCTGGCATCGGAGGTATCCCTATGAGCGTTTCCGCCCATGCGCCGATCGGCGTCCTTGTCATGTCTTACGGCACGCCGGAGAGCCTGGAAGGCGTCGAGGCTTATTATACGCATATCAGACGGGGACATCCGCCGACGGAGGAACAACTGGAGGATCTGACCTCCAGATACCGTGCGATCGTAGGCGGCGTTTTTCCGCTGCGGGAAAATACGAACCGGCAGGTTGAGGCACTGCAGCATAGATTGGACGAGCTGGCGGGCCAAGGACGTTATGTTTGTTATCAAGGATTGAAGCACGCGTCGCCATTTATCGAAGATGGTATTGCGGCCATGTCCCGCGACGGCATTGAGCGAGCCGTGGGTATCGTGCTGACGCCTCAATATTCGTCGATGAGCGTCGGCGGATACTTGAAGAGAGCGCGGGAAGCGGCCGAGCAGCACAATATCGCCTTCGCGGGCGTGGAGAGCTACCATCTTCATCCTGTGCTCATCGAAGCCTTGGCTGATCGCGTCAATGCCGGACTGGACCAGGCAGGCGTATCCGCCGCCGAAGGATTGGTGTTGTTCAGCGCGCACAGTCTGCCCGCACGTATTCTCGAAATGAACGATCCGTATCAAGATCAGCTGCTTGAGACGTCGAAGGCGGTCGCCGAAGCCGCGGGGATCTCCCGCTGGCAGTTCACGTGGCAGAGCGCAGGACAGACTGGACAGCCCTGGCTCGGGCCGGACATTCTGGAGACGCTGAACGGACTTGCCAAGGAAAACGTCAAGTTCGTGCTCGTGACGCCGGTCGGATTCGTATCCGACCATCTGGAGGTTCTGTACGATATCGATATCGAGGCAAAACGTCATGCGGCGGGGCTCGGACTTGACTTGGAGCGTATTCGGATGCTCAATGACGATCCCAAATACATGCAGTCGCTCGCGGATTCGGTTATCGGCGCTGCCGGCCGATTCGATGCGACGAGCGATAACGCCGGAGCGATCGAGGCATGAGCGGGGAGCGTTCGCTTCGAATCGCGATCGTCGGCGGCGGTCTGACCGGTTTAACCGCCGCCTTCTACGCTTGCCGGCTTGCAGACGAAGCCGGAATCAATGCGAGCGTTGTCCTGTTTGAATCCTCGGAGAGGCTTGGCGGGAAAATCAATACGCTAAGGCGCGACGGATTCGTGATCGAGCGAGGCCCGGATTCCTTCCTTGGACGCAAGCTACCGATGCTGCATCTGGCCAAGGACCTCGGGCTGTTGGACGAGCTGGCCGGTACGAATCCGGCCGCCGTAAAGACGTATCTCGCCCATGGCGGCAAGCTCCGTCCGATGCCCAAGGGTCTAAATCTAGGCATCCCGAACGACCTCGGCGCATTCGCTCAGAACTCGTTGGTGTCGCCGCACGGCAAGCTGCGGGCGCTCGACGAGCTTCGATTGCCGCCTAAGGCGGCCGACGAAGATGAATCGGTAGGCCATTTCCTAGAACGACGGCTCGGTCGCGAAATGGTCGAAGCCATCGCCGAGCCGCTTCTGGCGGGCATACACGCCGGAGATCTATACAAACTCGGGCTGCGGGCGACATTTCCGCAGTTTGCGGATATGGAAAGCAAATACGGCAGCGTCATTCGGGGCATGATCGACGCCAAACAAAAAGCGCCAGCGGCCGGCGCGAAGGCTGCAGCCGCAAGATCGGAGGCTGTCGGCGGTTATCCGATTCCGCCAACCGCATTTCTGACCTTCCGCCAAGGATTGTCCACCTTGATCGAATCGCTTCAAGCGAAGCTCCAGGCGTATCGTTGCGATATGCGGCTTGGTCTTGGCGTCCGTTCCCTGGAGCGATCGCAGAACAATCTCAATTCGTCCTCGGACCCAATGTACCAATTGCGCCTGGACGATGACTCCGTATACGAAGCCGATCGCGTGCTGATCGCCGTGCCGGCATTCGCGGCGGCCGGTTTGCTAGGTCCGCATGTCGACATTTCCGCTCTTGCGCGAATCGATTACGTTTCCGTTGCGAACGTCGTGCTTGGCTTCGACGCCAAGGATTTTGGGCACAAGCTGGATGGCTCGGGCTTTTTAGTGCCCCACTCCGAGCGCCGGACGATTACGGCTAGTACATGGACCTCGGCCAAGTGGCAGCATACGGCACCTAACGGAAAACGTCTGATTCGCTGCTACGTCGGTCGTGCCGGCGACGAGTCCGCTGTCGATTGGCCTGATGATCGCCTTGTCAAAGCCGTTCGTCGCGATTTGGAAGAACTGATGGGACTCACCGCAGTGCCCGAATTCGTAGAGATCACCAGGCTTCGCCGTTCAATGCCGCAATACCCGGTCGGTCACACTGGCGCTATCGCAGACTTGCGTGCGCAACTCGAATCTTCGTTGCCCGGCGTCTACGCAACCGGAGCGCCGTTCGATGCGGTAGGATTGCCAGATTGCGTTGAAATGGGCAAAAATGCGGCGATCCAAATGCTTCGTCCGTAATATAACAACCAGCCGCCTCGCGTTTTCGGTGAAGCGGCTGGTTTGATTTTATTTCCACAATAACCCATCCTGAAAAGGCACCTCTTATTTTCAACTTCATGCCATTATCCCCGTCGCTCAGGAAACAGGTCTGGATGCTCTTCAATCATTCCTGTCGCTCAGGAAAAGGTTTTGATGCTCTGCAATCATCCCCGTCGCTCAGGAAAAGGTTTGGATGCTTCGTAACCATACTCATCGTTTAGGAAATAGGTTTGGATGCTCCGTAACCATCCCCCTTGCTCAGGAAACAGGACTGGATGCGGTGCAAGCACATCCAAAGACATTACAAACAGAATGCACGCTCTCTACACGGCATACCAATATCTCCGTCTCACTATCCTCGCGAATAAATTACTCAACTGTACATTTTTTAATGACAAGGCCAAAATCAGGCTCCCCATCGGGACAAATGCGCACCTCTCCAACGGGCTTTGCTTCCGAAAACTAACCAAGGTACCTGGAGCGTAGGTTTAAATGCGATAAGCTCCGGATAGGTGACAACCGGTGAGTTCGCGCACCAAGCGAGGGTGTCTTGAAAAACAGGGACTTCTCGATAGGAACAGTTGAGGCGATAGGCAAATTCGTTTAAATAGCGCTGCAAGTGCTTGGCGCCGATGCCGTTGAACGTCAAATTAAGCCACGCGTTAAATTGGCGGGCGACCAGGCTCAAAGCGGAATGATTTTTGCGATAACCGAAAGTTTCGGGCTGGGAACAGCAATCGGTATGCTCTTCGTGAAAGGCTTGGATACCCTCAGATTTAATGAAGCGCTTGTTTTCGTGAACATGACTCGGGTGAGGTTGCTTGATCTTGATATAAGCGGGCGAAGCTTCATCGTTAAAAGCAGCGCCAATCAGCAGCGGTTGACGCGCATCGTCGAAAGTCGGGTCACCATAATAGCAGCGATCGATATGGACATTGCCGGTTAGCAAGACGGAAGCGTCGGCTTCGGACATGGCATTTCTGATCTTATGGGCCATCAGCCAGGCGGTCTTGTAGGTGACCTGAATTATACCGCTGAGGCGAAGCGCGCTGATGCCGTCGGTCCGTGATAACAAATAAATGGCATAAAACCATCGGGTCAGGGGAGTGCGACTGCCCTCCATAACCGTACCGACAATTAATGAGGTCTGGAGCCGGCATGAAGCGCACTCGTATAAAGGCAGACGTCGCGTCGATATTTCATAATATCGGGCACCGCCGCACGCCGAGCAGCGAAATCCGTCCGGCCAGCGCGCCTTATGCAACGCGTCGATGCAGGCTTTCTCCGTGCCAAAAGCGGCAAGGAACTCGTCATTTGTCATCGGGGCATCCATTATGGCATCGTCGCTCCTTTAACCGCGAATCGACATTCTTCTAAAATAAATTTTAACAAACATACGTTCTTATTTCAATATAAAAATTCCAGGTAAATGCTAAATTTTATAACGCGACCGTGGGGGTCACCGCTTTTTCTGAGCGACGGGGATAATGGTGTGAAATCGAAAAAAGCGGTATATAGTGCCGGCGCGGCTTGTAGACGATTTTATCCCTCGACCATACGAATGCCTGCTTAACCACGCAGCCGCCGCGACCTATAATGTGACTACGGCCCGCCTACATCCTGCTATAATGACACCAAGTAGACAGATGAACATTCACCCTAACGACGGGGAAATAGGAAGGCTGGGGCCGATGAGTTTGGGCAAGCGCGTATTCACCGCATTTTTTTTCTTTATTATCATGCCGCTCGTCGTGCTCGGAACGATCTCTTATTTGACCTTTCAGCATATAACGGAGCAGAAATATTCGGATCAAATGGAGCTGTCGATGAACGCGATCGGCCGCAATTTGAACAATATGATCAAGGAAGCGAACTATTTCTCGGACTTCTGGGTGACGACGGAGGATAGCGTTGAGAGCGTGGAGCAGGCGCTTGGCGCGGGCGTGCAGAGCACCGGGGGCAAGCAAGACAAGTCCAAGGAGGCCGAGAGCGGGGATTACGAAGAGCTGCTTGAGAAACAAAAGCTTACCGGCAGGGTGCTTCTTACGTATCCGGGCATCAAGTCGGTCACGCTGTATCACGTAGACGGCAGGGTCGTGAATCTTCGGTTCGTCGTCGACGAGCCGATCCCCAGGGACGTGCTGGAGAGCAACCCCATCTATCCCGAAGTGCTGAAAAAAAACGGCGCGCCGGTTTGGATCGGTCCGAACGAGGATGGCAGGCTGACAGGTGCGAACAACTTGTTTACGCAAATCCGGGTGCTGCTCGACATCGATACGCTTCAGCCGAAGGGCGTGCTCGTGATGCGCTTCGGGATGACCGAGCTGGCGCGGACGTTTAACTTTTACAATACGGAAGGGGACGGCGACAGGCGTTATCTCATCGTCGGCCGAGGCGGCGTCGTTGTATACGACAGTGCGGGAAAGACGGAGGGTCAGTCGTTCGCGGTGACAGACCCTGAGGGCAAGCTGGACATGTCGCGCAACTTCCAAACCCGGAAGATGATGTTCGACGGGGAAAAAAGCCTCGTATCCGTGCATAACTTAGGCGACATCAAACGCCTCGGTACCGGGGACTGGACGCTGGTTACCGTGACGGATTGGGGATATTTGTCGGGGGATCTCGCATCGATGCTCCGATACGTCGTTATGATTACGATCGGCTGTCTCGCTTGCGCGCTCGTGTTCAACCTGATGTTCGTCCGACGGACCATCAGCTTTATCGTAAGCGTCGTAGGCGCGATGCGGAAGGTGGAGCGGGGAGATCTGACGACGCGCGTGCCACTGACGGGCAACGACGAGACGGTTATCCTCGCCAAGGGCTTCAACAGCCTCGTCGAGCGGGTGTCGGAGCTGCTGAACGACGTTACGCTGGAACAGCGGCGCAAGCGAAAGGCGGAAATGATGCTCCTCCAAGCACAGATCAAGCCGCATTTTTTGTTTAACGCATTGGAGTCGATCAACATTTTGGCGGTACAGAACGAAGGGCGAAAAGTGAGCAAAATGGTGCAGCGGCTGGGCAATATTTTTCGAATTAGCATTACGCAAAAGGAAGAAATCACGATCGAGCAGGAGCTGGAGCATCTGCGAAGCTACCTGGAGATCCAAAAGTTCCGCTTCGAGGAACTGTTCGAATATTCGATCGAGGTTCCGTCTGAGATTATGACGCATTCGATCTTGAAGCTCACGCTTCAGCCCCTCGTCGAAAACTGCATTCAACACGGTTTCGAGGGCATCGATTATTTGGGCAAGATTCGCGTATCCGCGGCGGTTATGGACGATAACATCGTCTTTTACGTGGAGGATAACGGGATCGGCATATCGGACGGACGGCTCGCCTTGTTTGCTTCCAGCGGCGTGACGACGCTCGAGCAGCTTTACGAAGAATCGCCGGAGACGGGCGAGAGGCGCGGAATGGGCGTTGGCAACGTCGCCGATCGGCTGCGAATTCATTACGGCGCTGGCTATGGCTTGATGCTGTGCAGCGCGCCGGGGCAGGGGACGATCATTAAGTGCGTCATACCAAGCATGTCGGGGGGCGGCGAACGTGAGATTAAAGGCGCTGTTGGTGGATGACGAAATCAACATTTTGAAAAATCTGCAAGCCGTTATTCCTTGGGAGGAGCTGTGCGTCGACGTCGCGGGTACGGCCAAAAACGGCGAGGCGGCGCTTGCGCTCGCGCGCGAGCATTCGCCGGAGCTAATCCTGTGCGACATCCGCATGCCGGTCATGGACGGCATTCAGTTTCTCGAAGAGCTCCGCGAGATGGGCTCTGACGCCGAGGTGATCATGATGACGGGGTATCAAGACTTCAGTTATGTCCGCTCCGTCATTCGGTATGAGGTGAAGGATTATATTTTGAAGCCGCTCGATTACGACGAACTGGGCCAGACGATAAGCAGACTGGCTGACGGGATTCGGGAACGCAAGGCGGAGCAGCAGAACATTCAGCGCGAATGGCACCAAGTCTTTCACCTGGCCTATGAAAAGGTACTCTACGACGTGCTGATGGACGTAGGGGGCGGCTCGGCCAAGCCATTCTTGAAGCAGCATGAGCTTTCGGGCGGCGACTTGTCGTTTGCGATGCTGCTCGCAGACGTGGCCGATTACTCGCAGAAGGAGCGCAATTGGGACGAGAAGGAGCGCAAGCTCTGGAATTTCGCCGTGCATAACGTGCTGCAGGAATATTTGTCGTCGCTGCAGATTCCGTACACCGTCTTGCAGGTAAGAAGCGGGGAATGGTGCGTGCTGATCGAGCGCATGCCGGCGGAAGCCTTCGACAGGGGGCAGTGCGAGGACTGGAGCTGTCAGCTCCGGGAAGCAGTCGAGCGGTACCTTAAGATTCAGATCCGGGTGGCGCTGCAGCCTGCGCCGGTATCGCTGGAGAAGCTGGCGCGCGTTTATAAGAATTTGCAGCGCTCGCTCAGCCTGAATGCCGGAATGGACGACGCGATCATCGTACCCGAACGAACGAAGGCGCATTCGGAGCATTCGCAGCGATTGTGGGACCGGATCGAGGAGATGGTCACGGGTCTCAAGCGCTGCGACCGCCGCAAGACGGAAGGCGCGCTGCGAGAACTGAACGAAAGCTTCCGTCAGCTTCCGGACGCTTCTTACGAGCGCGTTCAACCGATCTTGCACTATCTGTGTCTCCACCTGCTCCGTGAAATGCGTTCGATGGACGTTATACAGGCAGAAGACGAAACGGTTTTTTGGAAACAGCTTGACCGCAACCCCGGCATCCGCGAGACCTTGGCCGTCATTAACCGGCTGGTGGACCGTTCGATCGACAATGTGATGAAAAAGAAGACGAGCGACGTCCTGATGCTGTCGGCGCGCGATTATATCGAGCGAAACCTGTCCTCGGAACTCAGCATCGATGCGATGGCCGAGTATTTAGGAATCAGCGGAAGCTACTTCAGCTTGCTGTTCAAGCAGCATTTCGGAGAGACCTTCGTCGAGTATGTCACCAAGCAGCGGATGGAAATGGCGAAGTCGATGCTCGCCATCAGCGACAAGAGCATCACGGCGATCGGCCTGATGGTCGGTTATGCCGAGCGGAGGTATTTCACCCGGGTGTTCAGCAGGTATACCGGGTTTCTGCCTTCCGAGTACAGAGAGCAGACCCAAGGCAGGACGTTGGCGTCGATTCAAAACGATCGCGGGCCGTCATCGAGCATTGCGGCGAAGGAGAACAGCGATGTCGAATCTTAATAAAAGCCCGGAAGGGCTTGATTTGAAAAGCAAGGTCGGCCAACTTTTCATGTGCGGATTCAGCGGATATGAACCCACCGATGGCATTCGGCGGCTAATCGAAGAATACGGGCTTGGGGGCATCGTCTATTTCAGGCGTAACTTGAAGGACGCCTCGCAGGTGAAGCGTTTGACAAAATTGCTTCAGAGGATGGCGACGGTTCCGCCCCTGGTGTCGATCGATCAGGAGGGGGGCATGGTCGTGCGCCTGGAGGAGGGTGTGACGGTGATGCCCGGCGCGATGGCGATCGGCGCAGCCGGAAATGCCGAATGGGCTCGCGAAGCCTCGCGGATGGCAGGCGCAGAGCTGAGGGCCATAGGCATCAATATGAACTTCGCGCCGTGCCTGGACGTGAACAACAATCCGCGCAATCCCGTTATCGGCGTCCGCTCTTACGGGGAGAAGCCGCATCAAGTGGCCGAACTTGGCACGGCGGTCATTCGCGGTTATCGGGAGGTCGGCGTCGCAGCCGTCGCCAAACATTTTCCCGGACATGGTGACACGGCTGCCGACTCGCATCACGCGCTGCCTGTCGTACCGCACGGGCGAGATCGTCTGGATGCGGTGGAGCTCGTGCCTTTCCGTGCTGCCATCGCCGCCGGCGTCGACGCGATCATGACGGCGCATGTCGTATTTCCGGCGTATGAGCCCGACGGGGTGCCGGCGACGTTGTCGAAACGCATCCTGACCGGCTTGCTGCGCGAGCAGCTCGGCTACGAAGGCATCGTCGTCACCGACTGCCTCGAGATGAATGCCATTTCGGAGACGATCGGCGTCGCGAGAGGCGCCGTCGAAGCCGTCAAAGGCGGCGCGGACCTTATTCTCGTAAGTCATCGTCTCGACCGGCAGATCGCGGCGCTCGAAGCGGTGTACGAGGCCGTGCTGGCAGGGGAGATCCCTGCTTCCCGCATCGACGAAGCCGTCAGGCGCGTTTGGGCGCTGAAGGAGAAGCGAGGGCTGTTCGCAAAGACGGATCCAGTGGTCCCGGATCCTGCGCGGGCAGCGGAGACGGCGCGCAGGTTGAGTGAGCAAGCGATAACGGTCGTGAAAGGTGAAGATCGGCTGCCGCTTCGCATGAGCTCCCGTACGCTCGTCATCTGGGCGGTAGCCCGCGCGAGCACCGAGGTCGTCGAAGCGGTCGAGCAGGACTGGACGCTTGGCGCGGCGCTTCGCTCGGAAGGGCTGGACATCGCCGAGATCGCGATCGGCCTCGAGCCGACGGAAGCGGAGCGGGCGGATGTTATGGCGGCAGCCGCAACGGCGGATGCGATCGTTTTCGCTTCCTACGATGCCTGCTTCTCGCCAAGCCAGTCGGCGCTTATCCGGACGCTTAACGATTCGGCTGAAGCGACTGGGCGGGCTTTCGTTCTGGCGTCTTTGCGTACGCCGTACGATCTGCTGGAGGCTCCGGCGGTTCCCGTTTATATTTGCGCGTACGAGAACAAGCCGGCGATGATGTCCGCGCTTGCGGGCGTGTTGACCGGCAGACTGCCGGCGCTTGGACGTTTGCCTGTGACGATCGGCGATTATCCATGCAGGTGAAAGATAGCCTTTGATTGGTTTGGCCGCAGTCAGCAGAAGAGCTGACTGCGGCTTCTTTGCGTCGGCGGTCCGGGCGCCCGGTATGGACGCTTCGCCTCGGGGTTCGAGTCTATGTTATAATAACGGGCATTAAGCGATCGTCGGAGGTCTTATCTGAATGCCTTATTCCCGCGTTCAATCCAAGCAAAGAGCCAAACGAAAACGCCGCTGGCCGATCGTCGCCGTCACCGCGCTTGCCGTGGCGCTGATCGCGGCCGTGGGCGTTTACGCGGCAATCCTCGCAGGCAATGGGGGCGGCGATGCGTCGCCGTCCGCACCGCCTGTCTCAACGTCATCCGCCTCCGCCACCGATTCGGCGGACCCGCAGCCGGAGGAGGCAACTCCCACGCCGGACGAATCGTCGCAGCCTACAGAGACGCCCGATTCCGCGCCGTCGTCGGAACCGGACGACGAAGGAGAAGCGCCTGTCGACGAGGGTACGCCTTCAGCAGCGCCTTCTTCCTCTATTGCAGTGCCTGAGTCCACCCCGGAGGACGGGCAGGCTGACGATCCCGGCGCCTCGGCGCCATCGGGCGCAACCGTCACGTTAGCCTTTGTCGGCGATATTTTGCCGGCGTCCACCGTCGGCAAGCTCATCGACCAATACGGCGTGGACTACCCCTTCAAGCTGGCGAAGCCGCTGCTGGAGTCGGCCGACATCGCGGCCGGCAACCTGGAGGCGCCGATCACGACGCGCGGCACGCCTGCGGAGAACAAGCAATTCGTATTTAAAGGCAAGCCCGAGTACCTGGCCGGACTCAAGAACGCCGGACTGGACGTCGTCAGCCTTGCCAACAACCATACGCTCGATCAGGGCTGGCAGGGGCTGAGCGACACGATGGATGCGCTCGACGACATCAAGCTTAAGCATATGGGATCGGGCGCGGACGAAAAAGAAGCGTTCGAGCCCGTCTACATCGAGCATAACGGTTTGATGGTCGCTTATATCGGCGTTTCCAACGTCGTGCCCGAGGGCTCGTGGAAAGCCGGACCCGACCATCCAGGCGTCGCCGAGACCTATGATACGACCCGGGCCGTAGCGGCGGTCAAGAAGGCGCGCGAGCTCGCTGACATCGTCGTCGTGATGGTCCATTGGGGCAACGAGCGGGCGGATACGCCAAAAGACGCGCAGTTCAATGTCGGCCATACGCTGATCGATGCGGGCGCGGACCTGATTATCGGGAGCCATCCTCATGTGCTGCAGGGCTTTGAAGCATACAAAGGCAAATGGATTGCATACAGCCTTGGCAATTTCGTTTTCACCACGAAGCAGGAGTACTCCAAGACGCAGGATACTGGCGTGTTGACCGCGACGTGCGCCGCGGACGGCAAATGCCAGCTGAAATTCGATCCGATGTATGCCAAGGCTTCGCAGCCGGGACCGATGGAGCCCGAACAAGCCAAAGTGCTGCTGGCCAGATTAAACAAAGTGTCTTATCGCGCGACCGTCGATTCGAACGGCCGCATTACGGCTAAGTAATCGGAGCATGGCTAATCATTCGTGGTCGTCTCCCAATAACAGCTGCGCGCCCGCGTCAGAACGAAAGGACGAATCGCATGTATGTGACTGAAAAGGCCGCCCTGCATCCCTGCGTCGCGCATCGCGGCTGGTCGGGCGCCGCCCCAGAGAATACGATGGCTGCATTCAGACTGGCCCTTAGCGAGCCTGCGGTACAGTGGATCGAGCTGGACGTACACCTGTCGAAGGACGAGATTCCCGTCGTCATTCACGACGCGTCGCTCAAGCGGACGACCGGCGTCAAGACGAAGGTGGGAGACAAAACTGCGGCAGAGCTGGCCGCGCTGGATGCAGGCAGCTGGTTCCACCGCATGTATGCGGGGGAGGGCATTCCGACGCTGGCGCAGGTGCTCGAGCTGACGGCCGGCAGATGCAGGCTCAACATCGAACTAAAGGATGGGGAGTCGGACAAGGAACTGCTCGCGCGCAAGGTCGGAGAGCTGCTGCAAGCGAAGGGGCGCGAGGAAGATTCGATCTTGACGTCCTTTGACCATGCGCTGCTGCTCGCCGCGAGACGTCATGCGCCGCGCACGCGAACCGGGCTTATTCTGGACAAACGGCCTTCCAATATTGCGGCCGTCCTTGAATCGCTCGGCGCCAAGGTGCTGTCGATTAACCACAAATATGTAAATGTCGCGCTGCTCGCGCAGACCGAGGCCGCCGGCATCGAGGTCATGGCATGGACGGTGAACGAGCAGCGGGAGCTGAACAAGCTGGCGGACTATTCCCAGTCTTTTCAGCTGTGCACGAATTACCCGGACCGCTGGCTGGCGGCCGTTAGATAAGGAGACAGCAGCATGACGAATCCCAGCTTAGCCGATTACCGCAACATTTACTGCGTCGGACGCAATTACCGCTTGCACGCAGCCGAGCTCGGCAATGCGGTGCCGGCTTCCCCGATGATATTCACCAAGCCTTCGCATGCGGCCGTGCGGTTGGATGGAGCGCGCTTATCGCTGCCGGCCGACCGCGGCGCGGTGCATTATGAAGCCGAGCTTGTCTGGATCGCAAGCAGGCACTATGAACCCGGCATCGCGCTCCATGAGCTATGTTCGCATTTTACGGTCGGCCTTGACCTGACGCTGCGCGACGTGCAGGACGACCTGAAGGCGAAGGGCTACCCGTGGCTTGCGGCCAAGGGCTTCCGCCATTCCGCGCCGCTTGGCGGCTGGCTGCCTTATGAAGCGGAGGCGGAGAAGCAAGGACGAACATTCGCCATGCGGCTTAACGGCAAGGAGGTTCAGCGCGGCGATGCGAACGACATGGTGTTCGATCTTGCCGCGCTGACCGCGCATGTCGGCAGCCTGTACGGCATCGGCCCCGGCGATCTGCTCTTCACGGGAACGCCGGCTGGCGTGGGCAGCTTGTCCGAAGGCGATGCGGTCGAACTCCAGTGGGGTGACGACACGATCGGGACAGGCACGTTCAGCCTCTAGCTTGAGAAGCCTCCTTTTGCGCTACGGTGCGAAGGAAGGCTGCAATCGGAGATTTTTAAAGGACGCGATACCGGACGAGCGCGCATGAAGGCGCATCCCGGCGCGTCCTTTGGCTATTTTAGGGCTACTATAGAATTGTATCCCCTGGTTAGGGGTTTGACGTCCTTACATACCGGCCGATTCATTCTACAATAAAGAAGTCAAATCAAACCAAATCGAACCAAAACTTGGGAGGGTCAACGAGTGAAAAAGAAACTGACTTCCGTATTGGCTGCATCGGTCGCCATGTCCGCGGTGCTGGCAGGTTGCGGCGGCAACAACGATAACAATGGCGCCGCGTCGCCTTCGGCAAGCGAGTCGGCAAGCCCCAGCGCTTCGGCATCAGCGTCCGCGTCGCCTTCGGCCAGCGCTTCCGAACCGGCGAAGGTCGAGAACTTCACGGTCTCCCTCCGTCACATTCAGATCGGCGAGCCGCAAAAATTCCGCAAAGCGATTCTCGACGACGTCGTCAAAATGACGGAAAGCGAAGTGCCCGGCCTGAAGTTCGAACTCGACGGCGTCGAAGACAACGTCAACCGCTTCACGAAGCTGCCCGCCGAGATGGCCGCGGGCAATTCGCCTAAAGTATTCTCGCTGTTCGGCGGCGCGGGCGACGCGCAAAAGTACGCCAAAGCCGGACGTCTGCTCGATCTGACCCCGATTCTTGACGAGCTGGGCATCAAAGACAAGTTCCTGAACGTCCTCGACTCCTTCTCCGTAGACGGGAAGGTATACGGCCTGCCGATCGGCGGCAATACCGAAGGCATTTTCTACAACACCGAGCTGTTCGCAAAATATAACTTGAATCCGCCGACCACGTGGGACGATCTCATCAAAGCGGCCGATACGCTGGCGCAAAACAAAGTCACGCCGTTCGCAGTCGGCTCCAAAGGCGCTTGGGTTCCCAATATGCTCGTGAACACGCTGATCGGCCGCGTCGCGGGCGAAGCCGCCATCCCGGGCTTCAAGTCCGGCGAAGCCAAGTGGAACGCTCCGGACGTCGTAGCGGCCTACCAGCTGTACGCCGACTGGGAGAAGAAGGGCTACTTCACGAAAGGCGAGCTGGGCAAGGAATACGGCGACATGCTGAACGACTTCGTCGCAGGCAAGGCCGGCATGATGTTCGACGGCTCCTGGCGCAATTCCGCGTTCAAAAACGACGCAGTCGGCGCGGCGATCGCGGGCAAAGTGGCTTATGTAGCGCTTCCGGCCGTTCCGAACGGCAAGGGCGACCAGACGGCCGTCAACGCCAACTACGGTGAAGGCTACGGCTTCTCCGCCGACCTGAACGACAACGAGCTCGCCGCCGTCAAGGCGTTCATCAAAAACATGTATTCGGATGAGATGCAGCTGCGCGGCCTGCTCGAGGACGGCGTATTGCCTTCGATGCAGCTGTCTGACGCGTCCATCGCGCAAGTGACGGACCCGCTGCTCAAGCAAGTGCTCGACGTGCTCAAGTCTGCCGGCAAGACGTTCCCGCACTTCGACTCAGTCGTGCAGTCCAAGGTTTACACCGAGACCGAGACGCAGCTGCAAAAGCTCATCGCAGGCAAGGCAACGCCGCAGCAAGTGGGCGACGCCATTCAAAAAGTACAAGACGCCGAGAACGCCGCCGCGAAGTAAGCTGCAGGCGACAGCGAAGGAGAAGCGCCGCCCGCCCAGCGTGGGCGGCGCTTTCTCTTCGCCTTAGAAGATGGCGGGGGAGGCTCCGGAATGAAAACGACGTTAAAAAATCCCTATGTTTATATGCTGTTCGTCGTGCCTACGGTCGCGATGTACTTCCTGTTCTTTATTTATCCGACGATCACTTCGTTCGTGTTCGGCTTCACCGACTGGGACGGACTGAACCCCAGTCAGTTCATCGGCCTGGACAACTTCGTCAATGCCTTCAAGGACGCCGAGTTCCGCAGCTCGATCTGGAACAACCTGATCATCCTGCTGTTTTCCTGCTGCATCCAGGTGCCGCTCATCATTATTTTTTCGCTGCTGATCAGCAACGTCAAGCGGTTCCAGGGCTTCTACAAGACGACCGTGTTCATGCCTTCGATTCTTTCGACCTCGATCATCGGGATCTTGTGGGGCTATATTTACGATCCGGACGTGGGTTTGCTCAACAATTTTCTGAATCTCTTCGGCATCGATCCGATCTATTGGCTGGCCGAGCCCAAGTGGGCGATGTTCTCGATCCTTCTGACGAACGCCTGGCAATGGATGGGCTTCTATATCGTTCTTATACTGGCCGCGATCCTCGGCATTCCGAAGGATATCGACGAAGCGGCCATGATCGACGGGGCGACCGGCGTCCAGCGCGCCTGGTATTTGACCGTGCCGCTGATCCGGCCGATCATTAACGTCGTTATCATGCTGTCGATCGCGGGCGCGCTTCGCGTCGTCGACATCGTTCTCGTCATGACGAACGGCGGACCAGCGGGCAGCACCGAGGTCATGGCCTCCTACATGGTGAACAAAGCGATTAAGTACGGCGATTACGGCTACGGCTCCGCGCTCTCCATCATCATTTTCGTCATCGCGCTCATCCTTACCGCGCTGTATCAGCTGCTCATCGCGAGAAGACAGGAAAGGATTGAGTACTGATGCCGGTCGCCGTCAAAAAAACCATTCCGCACTTTTTCATGGTCGTCTACGTCGTCATCATTCTCGTGCCGTTCCTGTTCGTGCTGTTTTCCTCGCTCAAAGCCAACAATACCGAAATCGCGCTGCACCCGTTCGGCTTGCCGAAAACGTGGGTGTTCGAGAACTACAAGGAAGCCTGGATCAAAGCGAAGATCAGCGTTTACTTCTTCAACAGCTTGTACCTGGCCGCGAGCGCGGCCGTCGTCGGCGTACTCATGGCCGCCGCCACGGCATTCGCCATGGCGCGCATGAAGCTGACGCGGATCAGCAAATGGATCTATCAGCTCGTGCTGGTCGGCATGCTGATTCCCGGCAACGTGCTGTTTATCGCGCAGTACTTCCTGGTCCGGGACCTTCACATTCTCGATACGCACTGGGCGCTGTTCCTGCCCTACACGGCAGGCGCGCTGCCGTTCAGCGTGCTCCTGCTCGTCGCCTTCATGCACAACATCCCGCACGAGCTCGAGGAAGCCGCGACGATCGACGGGATGGGCGCGATCCGGATGTTCTGGAAGATCATCCTGCCGCTGACGATTCCGGCGCTCGTCACCGTGTTTATCGTGAACTTCCTTGGTAATTGGAACGAGTACCTGCTCGCCAACTTCTTCATCAGCCGAGACGCGCTCCGCACGCTGCCGACGGGCATGGTCGGCTTTCGAGACGCCTTCCAGACCAACTACGCGCTCGTCTGCACGGGCATCGTATTCAGCGTGCTGCCGGTGCTGATCCTGTATTCGTTCCTGCAGCGGCAGATCATCGAAGGCCTCACCGCAGGCAGCGTTAAAGGTTAATGGTTAAAGGTTAAAGGCGCTTGGACGCAGTTCCGCTCCTCCTGACAGGCCGTCTCATTTGCCTTCCTCCTCTCCGCTATGACAAAATGGAGGGACGGAGGTGAGCCGAGATGGCGACGTCAAACAAGGTTTATGCCTTGCAGCCGGTCGTTGACGCGAATTCGCGGATTCTTTTTCTGGGCAGCATGCCGGGGACGGCATCGCTTGCCGCGAGCCGATACTACGGGCATGCCCGCAACCACTTTTGGCCGATTCTCTACAGACTGCACGGCGCAGGCGCGCCCGAGGAGTCTTATGAGGATCGGCTTCGTTTTGCGTTGGCGCACGGATGCGCGCTCTGGGATACGATCGCGGCTTGCGAGCGGGAGGGGAGCCTGGATGCCGACATCAGAGAAGCCGAGCCCACGGATATCCCGGGTCTGATGCTAGCTTATCCGAACATCGAGCTTATCGTATGCAATGGGGGGAAATCGTACGATACGCTTGCCAGGCACCATGGCCAAGATCCGGAGGTGCAAAGGCGCGTCGTGCTGAAGCTGCCCTCGACCAGTCCGATTCCGACAAGGCAGCACAAGGGACTCGAGGAGAAGGCCGAGGCCTGGATGGAGGCGCTGAAGCCGTTCGTTGAGCCGCGGCGTGATTCATGAGACGACCACACGTCTAACCATCTAACCGTCTAACCGTGTAATACCTATCGACCCGTTTAGCCTTACCGGCTAGCCGGCCTCTTCGTTCATGCCGTCGTTCAACCTGTCGCGGATGTCGACCAGCTCGCTGAGCTTGTCGAAAAAGACGTCCACGACAGCGGGATCGAAGTGCCTGCCGCGCTCCTCGCGGAACAGCTTCTCGATGCGTTCGAGCGGCCATGCGGCCTTGTATACGCGCTCCGCGCTAAGCGCGTCGAACACGTCGGCAACGGCGGTGATCCGGCCGAAAATATGAATGTCTTCGCCGGCGAGCCCGTTGGGGTATCCGCTGCCGTCCCACTTCTCATGATGCTGCTCCGCGATTATCGCGGCAGCGGCAAGCAGCTCGCGGCGCGAGCCCTTGAGCAGCTGATGGCCGATCCGGGTATGCGACTTGATGATATCGTACTCCTCGTCGGTCAGCTTGCCCGGCTTGTTCAGCACGGCGTCGGGAATCGCGACCTTGCCGATGTCGTGCATCGGTGACACGTCGCGCAGCGTCTCGGCCTCGCGGTCGCTCAGCCCGTATGCCTTGGCCAGCGCGTAGGAGTATTCGGCGACGCGCCGGACGTGGTTGCCCGTCTCCTTGGACCGGATCTCGCCGATCTCGCCCATCGTGGAGATGATCTCGCGCTGCGTATCCGCGATTTCCTGGTGCAGCATGACCGACTCGAGCGATTTGCCGGCATAGGAGGCGGCAAGCGATAACAGGTTCATGTCGTAATCGGTGAATTTGCCGGCTTCGGTCATCTTATTGATCGCCTGATAGGCGCCGATCGTCTCGCCGTCGTTGTTCCTGAACGGGATCGTGATGATCGACTTCGTCTGGTAGCCCGTCTTGCGGTCGTTCTCCGCATTGTGACGAGGATCGTGGCGGGCGTCCTCGATGATGACCGGTTCGCCGGTCGCGATGGCATGTCCGACAAGGCCCGAGCCGATCGGGATCCGGATCTCCTTGACGCCGTGAGCGACGGTCGTGTACAATTCGCCGCTTGCTTCGTCGATGAGCCAGACCGTACAGCGGTCGGCCACGATCATCTCGCGCCCCATATTCGCCATTAGCACGAGCACCTTGTCCAGCTTGGATTCGCTCGAGATTTTGGCCATATATTCGAATATAATGGTCAGCAATTGTTCGGACGTCAAGTCTTTCCGCTGCATCCTATCCCTCTCCCCGTCAACTTTCCGTGTATCTATTCGTGTCGATAGGGCTCGATTCCTGCCGAGTTTTGGTTCGAAAGTATAAAAAAAGAACACCCGCGATCGGCGGGCGTTCCAAAGTCGCATGCACTGTAGGCCTTATTTCTCTGTTAACTGCTCCATTTGCTCGATCAATCCTTCGAACACGCTGAGCGCCTGCTCGATCGGGGCTGGCGTGGACATGTCTACGCCGGCTTTTTTGAGAATGTTGATCGAGTAGTCGTTGCCGCCGCTCTTCAGGAATCCGAGATAACGGTCGACCGCCGGCTGGCCTTCGCTCAGGATCTGCTTGGCGAAGCTCGTCGCCGCCGAGAAGCCCGTCGCATACTTGTACACGTAGAAGCTCGTATAGAAGTGGGGGATGCGCGCCCATTCCATCTCGATGTCCTTGTCCACGACCATATCGGTGCCGTAGTACTTGACGTTCAGGTCGTAATAGATCGCCGACAGCTCTTCGGGCGTGAGCGACTCGCCGCTCTCGGCCTTCGCGTGCACGATCTTCTCGAACTCGGCGAACATCGTCTGGCGGAACACCGTCGTACGGAACTGATCCGCGTAGTACGTGAGCAGGTACATTTTTTCCTTGGGGTCCTTCGATTTGTCCAGCAGGTAATCCATGAGCAGCGCTTCGTTCAGCGTAGAGGCGACTTCCGCGAGGAAAATCGTGTACTGCGCGTCGCGGTACTCATTGCTCTCGTCGGAATAATACGAGTGCAGCGCGTGTCCCATCTCGTGCGCGAGCGTGAACATGCTGTTCAGGTTGTCCTTGTGGTTGAGCAGCACGTACGGATGCGTGCCGTAGGCGCCCCAGCTGTAGGCCCCGCTGCGCTTGCCTTCGTTCTCGTAGACGTCGATCCAGCCCTTGTCGAAGCCTTCCTGCAGCACCTTGCGGTAGTCGTCGCCGAGCGGCTTCAGGCTGTCGAACACGGTCTTCTTAGCGTCCGCGTAGCCGATATCCATGTCGAACTCGTCGACGAGCGGCGCGAACAGATCGTACATATGAAGCTCGTCGACCTTGAGCAGCTTTTTGCGCAGCGCCATGTAGCGGTGCATGAGGGGCAGATGCTCGTGAATCGTCGAGATGAGGTTGTCGTAGACGCTCGCCGGGATGTTGTCGCCGAAGAGGGACATCTCGAGGGCGGACGGATAATGGCGGGCATGCGCGTAAAACAGGTTTTTGGTCACGTTCGCGTTCAACGTCGCGGCGAGCGTGTTGCGCCATTTGCCGTACGTGTCGTACACCGCCTTGAAGGCCGCCTCGCGCACGCCGCGATCGCGGCTTTCGAGGAACTGGATGTACCGGCCGTGCGTCAGCTCGACTTCCTCGCCTTTATCGTTTTTTACCTTCGGAAACTTCATGTCCGCATTGTTCAGCATGCCGAAAATCGTAGTCGGCGCCTGAGACAGGTTGCCGACCTGGGCGAGCAGCGACTCCTCGCTCTTGGAGAGCGTATGAGGCTTGCGCCGCAGCATCTCCTCGAGCGTACGCCGGTATGTAGGCTTGAGCGAAGGATCCGCGACGATGCCCTCGAGCGTCTCCTCGGAAAGGCTCAAAATTTCCGGCGTAATATAGGAAGTCGCTTCGCCGGCCTCGACGCTCAGCTTTTTGGCTTTCTCGGAGAGCGCTTGGTACTTCGAGTCGGCCATGTCCTCATGGCTCCGCATGTTCGCGTAGACGTAGAGGCGTTCCGTGAGAAGCGACAGCTCGTCGTCTTTGGCGAAGCAGGCGGAGATCGCCGCAGCGTCGTTCAGTTTGCCTTGGTAGGACGAGATCTCGCCGATCTGCGCGCGCACTTGCGCGTATTCGCGGTCCCAGGCAGCCTGGTCCGGGTATATGTCTTCCAGATGCCAGCGGTGTTCGGCGGGCACTTCGCCGCGTTTGAGCACTTCGTTCATCTTGGTTAGCCTCCTCGGTACGTTGGATTCGCCGCGGGCCTCGGCCTGCGCGATCGTTGTCTTGCTGCCGCCCCGCGGGGCGGCCTCCCCGGGCTGCGCCTGCGCGCATGACGCGGACAGCATCGCAGCCGAGAGCAGCGCGGCCAGCGGCTTCGCGGATATTCTCATCGGACGGACCTCCGTTTAGCAACGAATGGCAATCCGACGTAGTATATCCTGACTTCGCGCGCTTCATTAAGACGGCTTTATGCGCTGCCTGCCGAGAAAAATGCGTAAACGATCAGAAAAAAAGCGAACGCCACGAGCACCAGCGAGACGGTCGCGAGACCTCTGCGGAGCTTGGCCGGCACGTGGTCGCGCTGCCAGATGAGCACGGCTGCGAGCCCGAATGCCGCGATGGCGTAGATCAAAGTAGCGCTGTAGTCCATGTAGTCGCGTCCTCCTTTCCAGGCGGCCGGCGCCTAGACGTTGCGCAGGCTGTTCATGACTTCGGCCAGCTGCTGCTCTCCGCCCGGGAAGTCTTCCGCGACAAGGTGCCTCTCGGCCCAGTGCATCATCTCGGGGCGGCTTAGGAACTTGTGGCACTCCTCGCCCCACTGGTCCGAAATCTGGCGTACGACAAGCGTCTTGCCCTGGACCTCCACGGTCAGCATGTTGTAATGGTCGTTTTTGTAAATGACGTGCTTGGCGAACATGGTTAAAGCCTCCCGTCCGGCAATTGTTGCGCCGATTCTGATACGGCGAAGCCGTTATTCATGACTATAGAAGAGATGAAGGCAGAAATCAATGTCGACCCGCGGCCCGACGGGAAAAACGAGTCTCAAGGTAAGGATTGACAGCCGCCGTGCAGGGTGGCAAAGTAGGGTTAACCCATAGGGGCCGAAACTTAGACGAGAAGAGACGAGCTTGACGAGACGAGAGGAGATTCGCGCAACATGGAGAAAAAGCCTGCATACCCTCAGACGGGGGTCGCTTCGACGTGCCGTTCTTACGAGGAATACGAGCGGATGTTCGGGATCGAGACCGACAAGCTGACAGGAAAAAAAGTGTTGGACGTGGCAGGGGGCGCATCTTCGTTCACGGCGCGGCTCTGCGCGCGCGGGATTGACGCCTATGCGGCGGACCCTTTCTATGCGGGGGACCGACAAGCGGTCGTCGCTCTGGCGCGAAGGGAGATCGAAACGTCCTCCGCCAAGGTCGCCGCCATGTCGCAGGTGTACGATTGGAGCTATTACGGATCGCCGGAGCGCCATAGACGCATCCGCGAGGCATCTCTGGAATCCTTCGCCGTCCATTTTCAATCGGAAGCGGACGGAGAGAGGTATCTGGCAGCGTCGTTACCCCGATTGCCTTTCGAGAGCGACACCTTTTCGCTGATTCTATGCAGTCATTTTTTATTTTTGTATGCCGACCAATTCGGCGAAGCCTTCCACGAAGCGGCGCTTCGCGAACTGCTTCGCGCGGCGATGCCCGGAGGCGAGATACGGATCTACCCGCTAGTTACGCTGGCCTGGGAGCCGGTATCTTATCTGAACAGGCTGCTGGACATTCTGGCGGCTGACGCCGAAGCGTCGTTCGTTCCGAGCGGCCTGCCTTTTGTGCCCCTGGAGAGCAGCGTGCTGGTGCTGCGCAAAAAGACGATACGTTCGGAACGATAATCGGACAAAATGAGACATAAAATTCACATATTGCATCTTGACAAGGTTTCGGCTATAATAATGTCATTCGCCGATTTACGGCGAGATTTTTAGGAGGTTTTTCATTTGAGAGGAACAGTTAAGTGGTTTAACGCAGAGAAGGGCTACGGCTTTATCTCGGTAGAAGACGGCAACGACGTATTCGTGCATTTCTCCGCTATTCAAGGCGATGGCTTCAAGACCTTGGACGAAGGCCAAGCGGTAGAATTCGAGATCACCGACGGCAACCGCGGACCGCAAGCAATCAACGTCGTTAAGCTGTAAGCACCGCCTGCGCGGCCGCTCATTATAGCACGACAGCCTATCGAAGAGCCTCCGGCCGATGCCGGAGGTTCTTTTTTTGACTTTTAAAGAAGTATATAATAATGGGTCTGTTTCTTCAGGCGGCGATTCTTGGACCGGCAAGCGAACGATTGGCGTGCCAAGCTATTCGGATGTTCGGCAGGGCGATAAAATAAATGCAATCGTACATGAATTTCCTACCGATTCGCGACACATGATGAAATGCCTGCAAATATGCAGGCAAAATCAATGCAATTGCCGGAAATCGGGCTGAAGGAGGAAAATAACTGCGCTTTTGCAGTTATCCTGTTTAAAGGGGCCGATATCGGCGGAAATAGATGTAGATTTGCAGGCATTGCGACTAGAGAACAACGAGGGCGACGATAGCCCGACGTGTCGGAACGGCTGGCGGAGAATATCCGAGATCCATCCATTTTAGCAAAACCAAAACCCCGGTTGCCTCGTCTATTAAGACAAGACAACCGGGGTTTTCGCGTTGGCTTCGAGCGGGTCCGCCGCCGCCTTTAGCTACGTTCCGTCAGCGCCGCCTTGTGGACGCGCTCGATCGTACCGCCGCCAAGGCAAGTCTCGCCGTCGTAGAAGACGACGGCTTGCCCTGGCGTGATCGCCTTTTGCGGCGTGTCGAAGGCGATCTCGAACGTTCCGTCCGCTTGCGGCGTCAATGTAACGCCCTGGTCCGGCTGACGATACCGGAACTTGGCGCTGCAGCGCATCGGCGCCTCGGGCTTGACTGGAGCGATCCAATTGACCTGCCCCGCGGTCAAGCCGTGCGAATACAGGATCGGATCGCGCTCGCCCTGAACGACGTACAGCACGTTGCGTTCCAGATCCTTGTCCGCGACGAACCACGGCTCGCCCGTGCCGGAACCGCCGATGCCGAGTCCCTGACGCTGGCCCAGCGTATAGTACATCAAGCCGTCGTGGCGTCCCTTGACCTCGCCGGTAGCCGCATCGATCATGTCGCCGGGACGGGCGGGGAGGTACTGGCTTAAAAATTCCTTGAAGTTGCGCTCGCCGATGAAGCAGACGCCCGTGCTGTCCTTTTTCTTGGCGGTCGCGAGGCCGGAGGCTTCGGCGATGCGCCGTACTTCGGGCTTGGGAAGATGGCCGATCGGGAACATCGCCCGGGACAGCTGGTCCTGATCGAGCGCGTGCAGGAAGTACGTCTGGTCCTTGTTGGCGTCGACGCCGCGAAGCAGCTTATACTCGCCTTCCTCGAACTCGACGCGGGCGTAGTGGCCCGTCGCGATGACGTCCGCCCCGAGATCCAGCGCCTTCTGGAGGAACTCGCCGAACTTGATCTCGCGGTTGCACATCACGTCGGGATTAGGCGTGCGCCCTCTGCGATACTCGTCGAGGAAGTAGGCGAATACTTTGTCTTTGTATTCTTCTTCGAAGTTGACGGTATAGTAGGGGATCCCGATCTGATCGCAAACGCGGCGCACGTCTTCGGCGTCGAGATCGGCGGTGCAAACCCCGGATTCGTCGGTGTCGTCCCAGTTTTTCATGAATACGCCGATCACGTCGAAGCCCTGCTCCTTGAGCAGCAGCGCCGTGACCGATGAGTCCACGCCGCCGGACATGCCGACGACGACGCGGGTGTCCTTGGGGTTGGCAAATCTTAAATCATTCATTATAATAATCACTCCTGCGCAAGCGAATGGGATGTCGCCGAACCGGCATTCCCCATTGTAGCACAAGTTCGCGGCATGCGCCGAACGGGGAGCGGCGCCGCGAGCGCGCGAGGGAGACGGTCAAAAAGAATGCGCATTCTAAATAACATGAATATGTCACCGATTTTTTGACCACAACGATGGATGATGTGATAACATAGATGTGATATGGGGATACTCCCTTTTTTTGCATCCATGATACTGACCTATCAATATAAAAAGAGACGACTGCGCCGCTGTCTGCGTGGAACGAGGTGCCGATTTGAAGATTTCGACGAAGGGTCGCTACGGACTCACGATTATGATGGAACTGGCAGCCAAATTCGGCGAGGGCCCGATTTCCCTGAAGAGTATCGCCGAGAAAAACGGATTGTCCGAGCATTACCTGGAGCAGCTGATCGCTCCGCTGCGCAATGCGGGACTCGTGAAGAGCATTCGCGGGGCATACGGCGGCTATATTCTCTCGAAGGATCCGGAAGGGATCACGGCGGGGGATATTATTCGCATACTAGAAGGGCCGATCAGCCCGGTCGACTTTACCGAGGAAGACGACGCCGCGAAGCGCGACCTGTGGCTGCGCATTCGCGACAGCATCGCGAGCGTGCTGGACTCCACGACGCTGTCGGATCTCATCAACTTCAAGGATGAGGGCAAGCCCGACAGCTATATGTTCTACATTTAGATGTAGCCGGTGATGGATATGAAACGCATTTATATGGATTACGCCGCTACGGCGCCGATGCTCCCCGAGGCGCTCGCCGCCTATGTGGCGGCGGCTGGCGAGGCTCCCGGCAACCCGTCGAGCCTGCATGCCTTCGGCCGCGGCGCCCGCAGCCGCGTGACCGAGGCGAGGGACGCACTGGCGAGCGCGATCGGCTGCAGGCCGGACGAGCTGACGTTCACCGGCGGCGGTACCGAGAGCGACAATGCCGCGCTGTTCGGCGCGGCTCGGGCGCAGCGCGCCAAGGATCCTAGGCGGACCGGCATCGTGACGACGGCAGTCGAGCATCACGCGGTGCTGCACGCCGCCGAGCGGCTGACCGCCGAAGGCTTCGAGCTGACCGTGCTGCCGGTTGACCGCGCGGGGCGCGTCTCCGTGCATGATGCTGAAGCCGCGATCGGCGAGACGACCGCGGTCGTCAGCGTCATGTACGGGAACAACGAGACCGGCACTCTGCAGCCGATCGCGCTTATAGGCGAGCTGGCTCGCCGCCATGGCGCCGTCATGCACGTCGATGCCGTTCAGGCGCTGGGCTACGAACCGATCGACGTCGGCACGCTGCCGGTCGATCTGCTCAGCCTGTCCGCGCACAAGATCGGCGGTCCGCAGGGCGTCGGCGCGCTTTACGTACGTACGGGAACGCCATGGCAGCCGCTGCTGTACGGCGGATCGCAGGAACGCCGCAAGCGGGCGGGCACGGAAAATGTGGCGGGAATCGCCGCATTCGGCGCAGCCGCATCGCTCGTGGCGAATGCGGTCGACGCGCGGCGCGGGCATGCCGAATCCGTACGGAGTGCCTTGCTGACCGGCTTGCGCTACCGGCTCGGACCCGACTCGGTTACCGTTAACGGCGACGCCGACCCTGCAGGGCGGCTGCCTCATATTTTGAATATCGGCATCGATGGCGTTTCTAATGAGACCTTGTTGATGAATTTAGATTTGCAGGGGATTGCCGCTTCAGGCGGGTCGGCGTGTACGTCCGGTTCGCTGCAGCCGTCGCATGTGCTGACCGCGATGGGCCTATCGCCTCAATTTTGCAAAAATTCGGTAAGATTTAGCTTCGGAATGGGCAATACTATCTCTCAAGCGGACAAAACGGCAGAAATTATTGCAACCATTGTCGCTCGCTTGCGTAAGAGATAACAGGCAGTTGCCTATAATTGCGAGGTTTTTATGAATCGAAGCCTGCAGCAGATGATCGGATTGCCTGTTCTGCTTCCAAGCGGCAAGCGAGTAGGCCGCGTACTGGACATTGGTTTCGACGAGTTTTGGGAGGCCGAGTACGTCGTCCTGGACGGCGGATTCGGATTCCGGCGCAAGGTCCGCATCGCGAAGTGGACGGACGTTCTCACGAGCGGCGAAGACGCCCTGGTTCTTAGGGGCAAGGATGCCATTCGAAGCATGCCTCGCAAGAGCTTGCAGCGGACGTTTCACACGGGATTGATCCGAATGCGAGAGCTTCCCGTCTATACATTGGAGGGTCAGGAACTTGGCCGCGTCTCCGATGTTTATTTTCGCAAGACCGCGGGTACACAAATAGCAGGCTATGAGTTGACGGACGGATTACTCGCGGACGTGTTCGAAGGACGGCGGCGCATGTACTTGCCGGACGGCCCCAAGGACTTGACATTGGGCGAGGACGCCATCCTCGTACCCGCATCATATGAGCGAATTATGGATAGAGACCCTAACGCGGAAAGTGAAAGGTGATAACCGATGATGAGATGCCCGAACTGCAATTCCAAAGATATCGGCAAGATCGGATCGCATCAGTTTTACTGCTGGAGCTGCTTTATCGAATTGACGGTGAACGGGGACAAGATGTCCGTTTATCAAGTCGAAGAGGACGGCACGCTGAGCTCGCTCGACGATTTGTTTTTCGGAGAGCCGATCCCTCCTCATATTCACGCAGGCGGCATGTGACGATTCATTCCGGGCAATCGGATTATCATCACTCCCTGACGGCCTCCGCGCTCACCATTGAGCGCCGGGGCTTTTTTGTTTTTTCCTTTCCCCGGAGTTCGTCCTTCGATACAGGTTTATGCAGGCTCGCTTGTACATATACTGGAGGGTGGACCGGACTAGAACGGTCGGGGGGTGAAAAGGATGAACCGGCTGTCGCAAAGCCGTCTGCTGGCCGTGCTCGTCTATATCGTGCTGGCCCTGCTCGCATTGTACCTGGCGACGCTTGTCCGACCGATGCTGCTGTCGGTATGGAGATTCGCCAAAGCCGTGTCCGCGCCTTTCCTGATTGCGATGATCATCGCATACGTACTCAATCCGATCGTTGCGATGCTGCATCATCGGAGAATGCCGCGGACCGCCGCCGTTTTGCTGATCTACGCGGTTTTCGTCTGCAGCAGCGTCGTCGTGCTCGTGAACGTGGCCCCCATGTTCGCGGCGCAGGTAAGAGAGCTGAACGAGCATATGCCGGAGCTGACGATGAAGGCGCAGAGCCTGGTCGACAGCTTCAACAAAAACGATTCGCTGCCGGACACGGTGCGGAGCGGCATCAACCGGGCCGTGATCGGGCTGGAAAAGCAAATGTCCGTACGCATATCCGATTTTTTGAACAATATCGGCGCCGTCGTCAACGTCATCTTCCTTCTGATGATCGTCCCGTTTCTCGTATTTTATATTTTAAAGGATATGGACGTCTTCGAGCGGGCCGTGCTGAAGTATCTGCCGCGCGCCCGAAGGCAGGGTACGATCCGGCTGCTTAAGGAGATTGACATGGCGCTGGGCAGCTATATCAGGGGGCAGTTTATCGTCTCGCTGTGCATCGGGCTTGCCGCGTATATCGGCTATCTGATAATAGGCATGCCTTACCCGCTGCTCATGGCCGCGTTTGTCGCGCTGTTCGACATTATCCCTTATCTCGGACCGTTCCTCGGCGCGCTGCCCGCGCTCGTCATGGCGAGCACGATCTCGTGGAAAATGGCGTTGTTCGTGGCGATCGTTAATACGCTGTGCCAGACGCTCGAGAGCAACGTCATCAGCCCGCAGGTGGTGGGGCGGTCGATGAGGATGCATCCGCTCACGATCATCTTCGTCCTGCTGATCGGCGGCGAGTTGGCCGGCATCGTCGGGCTGCTGCTTGCGGTGCCTTTCTATGCGGCGCTGCGCGTAGTCGTCCAGCATCTGTTCGCTTATTACATCCGGCGAAAAACCGTTTGACACCGCCGAAAGTGCAACTCTATAATGGTAACGTCGCTTGAAAAAACGTGAGCGCAACATAACCATCGAGCGTTGAAGAAGCAAGAGTACCCCGAGAGTCCGCAATGCAGAGAGAAGACGCCTTGCCAGATCGCCCCCGAGCCCAGCGCTCGCCGGACAAGCGGTACGGCCAGGCTGCGAGCGTCTTCGTGCGAAGGGCGGGGGAAGCCGGCTTCCGAGCTTCGGACTGGATCCGACGGGTAGGCCCGTTACAGCCTGAATAAGGCGATTCCGCGCCGATTCGCCCGGCTGTCAGCCGGCTTCAGGCGGAATAACCAGGGTGGTACCGCGATTGATTCGTCCCTGAATTTCAGGGGCGTTTTTTATTTTTTTATGGGTAAAGAACAGGCCTAAGAGCCGACAATTCAAGGGAGGAACCTCATCATGCAACCGTTAAAAGCCGCCGAAATCCGCGACAGATGGCTTCGTTTCTTCGCTTCCAAGGGACATCGCGTCGAGCCCAGCGCATCGCTCGTCCCGCACAACGATCCTTCGCTTCTGTGGATCAATGCAGGCATGGCGCCGCTGAAGGCCTACTTCGACGGCCGCGAAAAGCCGGAGAACCCGCGCATCGCCAACTCCCAGAAGTGCATCCGGACGAACGACATCGAAAACGTCGGGAAGACGCGCCGTCACCATACGTTTTTCGAAATGCTCGGCAACTTTTCGATCGGCGATTATTTCAAAGAAGAAACGATCTCCTGGGCCTGGGAATTCCTGACCGGTCCGGAATGGATCGGCTTCGCGCCTGAGCGTCTGTCCGTCACCGTGCATCCGGAGGACGAGGAAGCTTTCAAGTACTGGAACGAAAAGATCGGCATTCCGGCAGAGCGCATCGTCAAGCTCACCGATAACTTCTGGGACATCGGCGAAGGCCCTTGCGGACCTTGCACCGAGATCTTCTACGACCGCGGCGAAGCATACGGCGACCTGTCCGATCCGGAGTGCTATCCCGGCGGCGAAAATGAGCGCTTCCTCGAGGTATGGAACCTCGTTTTCTCGCAATTCAATCACAACAAGGACGGCAGCTATACGCCGCTCCCGAACAAGAACATCGATACCGGCGCCGGACTCGAGCGCTTCGCTTCGATCGTGCAGGACGTCGATTCGAACTTCGACACCGACCTGTTCCAGCCGATCATCGCGCAGGCGGCCGGAATCGCAGGCGTCTCTTATAAGACGAATCCCGACCACGACGTAGCGCTCAAAGTCATCGCGGACCATATCCGCACGGTCGCCTTCGCCGTAGGCGACGGCGTCATGCCGTCGAACGAAGGGCGCGGCTACATTATCCGCCGGCTGCTTCGCCGCGCGGTCCGCTACGGCAAAGTCCTCGGCATAGACCGTCCGTTTCTGTGGGAGCTTGTCCCGACGGTCGGCGAGATCATGGGCGGCTACTACACGGCCGTCGTAGAGAAAGCCGAGTTCATCGAGCGCGTCATCCGCACCGAGGAGGAGCGCTTCCACGAGACGCTCAGCGACGGGCTGTCCATGCTGGCGGACCTGTGCGCGAAGGCTGTAGCGGCAGGCGAGAAGACGATCGCCGGCGCGGACGCGTTCAAGCTGTACGACACGTACGGCTTCCCGTTCGACCTGACCGAGGACTACGCCGCGGAGCAAGGAATGACGGTCGACCGCGAAGGCTTCGACGCCTCGATGGACGAGCAGCGCCAGCGGGCGCGGGCGGCCCGGCAGGAAACCGAGAGCATGAAAGTGCAGGGCGGCCCGCTTGCCGACTACACCGTGAAGAGCGAGTTCGACGGCTACGGCGCGTTGACCCTCGGCGCGACCGTCGCGGCGATCGTGTCCGGGGACCGGTTCGTAGACGCTGCCGGCGCCGACGAGACGGTGTCGGTCATCCTCGACAGAACGCCGTTCTATGCCGAGAGCGGCGGTCAAGTGAGCGACACCGGGATGCTGGTCGGCGAAGGCGGCCTGGTCGCGGCCGTCGCCGGCATGAGCAAGGCGCCGCACGGTCAGCCGCTGCATCAAGTGACGGTCACTTCGGGCACCCTGAAGGTCGGCGACAAGGTGACGGCGAGCGTCGATGCGGTGGACCGCGCAGACATCGTCCGTAACCATACGGCCACGCACTTGCTGCACAAGGCGTTGAAGCAAGTGCTGGGCGAGCACGTCAACCAAGCGGGCTCTTTGGTCGAGCCCGGCCGGCTGCGCTTTGACTTCTCGCACTTCGGCGCGATCACGGAAGCCGAACTGGCGGACGTCGAACGCAGAGTCAACGAGCAGATCTGGCTCGGCACCGACGTCGACATCAGCCTGAAGGGTATCGACGAAGCCAAGTCGCTCGGCGCGATGGCGCTGTTCGGCGAGAAATACGGCGACATCGTGCGCGTCGTGCGCGTCGGCGACTACAGCCTCGAGCTGTGCGGCGGCTGCCACGTATCCAACACGGCGCAGATCGGCTTGTTCCGCCTCGTGGCGGAGAGCGGCATCGGATCCGGCGTTCGCCGGATCGAAGCCGTCACCGGCCGTCACGCCTATGCGTACATGGACGAGCAGATCGGCCTGTTAAAGGGCGCCGCGGCGCTGCTTAAGACGGGCGTGGCCGAGGTGCCTCGCCGCGTCGAGGCGCTTCAAGGCGAGCTGCGCCAGACGCAGCGCGAAGTGGAATCGCTGCAAGGCCGGCTCGGCCGGCTCGAGGCCGCCGAGCTGCTGGGCGGCGCGAAGGAAGTGGGCGGCCTGACGCTGCTCGCCGCGCAGGTGAACGTCGGCAGCATGGACGCGCTTCGCGGCGTCGCCGACGAGCTGAAGGCGAAGCTGCCGGAGGCCGTGCTCGTGCTTGGCGCCGTGCATGACGACAAGGTGAGCCTGGTCGTCTCCGTATCGCCGGCGCTCGTGCAGCGCGGCTTGCACGCAGGCAAGCTGATCAAGGAGCTGGCCGCCATCTGCGGCGGCGGCGGCGGCGGCAAGCCGGAGCTCGCGCAAGCCGGCGGCAAGGACCCTTCCAAGCTAGGCGAGGCGCTCCGCGCGGCCGAAGGCTTGGTGGCGGCCGCAGGAGCGGGCGCCTAAGAGGATTTTGCGGCGCAGGAAGTTCGGATTGCCGTTCATTCCGGTCGCCGGTCCGTCCGGCTTGCCGCATGCCCTTTCGCACAGGGCGGGATTGCGCTTCCATTTCCCGTCCAGCTGAGAATATGATATGATGTTGGCATAAAGCGAGGTGCTGCGAAAATGAGCTCGTCCGACAAGAATCACATGGATAAGACGGTCAAATTCGACGTCATGCCCGATCCGGAGGAGATCTCCGCGAAGGATATCCTGCTGACGGTGCACGACGCGCTGGTGGAGAAGGAATACCATCCCATCAACCAGATCGTAGGCTATCTGCTGTCCGGCGACCCGGCCTACATTCCGCGGCACAACAACGCAAGAAGTCTGATCCGGAAGAAAGAACGCGACGAACTCATCGAAGAGATGGTCCGCTTTTATCTTCAGCAGCACCGCTGATGCCGAGGATCATGGCGTTGGATTATGGAGACAGGCGCACGGGCGTGGCCGTCAGCGACGCGTTCGGCTGGACGGCCCAGGGCGTGGAGGTCATCCAGCACAAGACCGAGGATGCTTGCCTTCGCCGGGTCGCGGAGCTGGCGTCGGAGCTTGAGGCCGAGGAGATCGTCCTCGGCCTGCCGAAGAACATGAACGGCTCCGTCGGCCCCCGGGGCGACCTGTGCATCGCGTTCGGGGCCAGGCTTGAGGAGACCCTGAGGCTCCCCGTCAAGCTATGGGACGAGCGGCTTACGACCGTCGCCGCGGAGCGCGCGCTGCTCGAAGCGGACGTGAGCCGGGCGAAGCGCAAGCTGGTCATCGACAAGATGGCCGCGGCAATATTGCTTCAGAGTTATTTGGATTCCAGATCGAGAGGGGCTAACCTGAATGGCTGACGATACGATCCGCCCTGAAGAAGAAGCGGAGATTATTTATATCCCGGACGACGACGGCAACGACGAGGCGTTCGAGGTGATCATGCGCTTCGAGCTCGACGACGGCACCGACCGCAAGTATATGATGGTCGTGCCTGCCGACGCCGAGGACGAAGAGCAAGAGGTCTATGCGTTCCGCTTCGACGAAGAGGACGACGAGATCAAGCTTTATCCGATCGAGAGCGAAGAAGAGTGGGAGATCGTCGAAGAGACGTTCAACACGCTTGCGGCCGAGTTCGGCGGCAGTGAAGAGCAATGAGCGAAGCCGGGAAGCAGGGTCATGGCTCCCCGGGCGGCGCGCTGCAGCAGGCATTCGGCTCCGAGATCGAGCTGACCGGCGAGAGCGGGTCGACGCAGGTCTACCGGATCTTGGCCGAGCTTAGCGTGAACGGCAAGCCTTACGCCGTGCTGCAGAGCGATGCGATGCGCAAGGAAGGCGAGATCGAGGTGTTCCGCGTCTTGCCGGAGGATGCCGGCGAGCCCAAGCTCGAGTCGGTGGACGACGACGAGGAATGGGAAGACGTCGCCGAAGCCTTCGACGACATGCAGTTCGGGTCGGACGACCGACCTTAAGGCTGTGGGCGCGATTTTCGTGGAGAGCGGGCAACCGCTCTTCACGGCTATTCGGCCGCTTTTTATTTAAGCAGGAGGGACGAGAGCGTGAGCAGAGACGACGACAACAACGGGTGGAAATCCGTGTATACGGGCAATCTTCCGGAAGACCGGGAAGAACCCGACGCGGAGCCCTCCCGGGCGCGCGAGGATGAGGAACGGCCGGCGCCCGCGCCGCTGCCGCCGCGTACGCGACCGGGATCGCCGCCTGAGCGGTCGTCGGCGGCGCCTGCGAGGCGTGCCGCCGCAAGCAAGCCCGAACCTGCGCCCGAACCCGAGGAAGAAGAGGCCGAAGACGACGAGCCGCCGAAGAAGGGGCACGCCGGTTTCTGGTCCTTCCTGATCGCGCTCGGACTCGTCGCTCTCGCCGCCGCCTCGATCCTTTTTTACGTATGGAACGGACTTCGGCCTCCGGGATCCTCGGATCAGGCGGTGCGCGTCACGATCAGCAAGGGCATGGGCGCCAAAAAAGTCGGCGAGACGCTCGAAGCGCAAGGACTCATCCGCAATACCTTTTTATTCAGCATGTGGCTCAAGTACAAAAACGAAGGCTCCAGGTTCCAGGCCGGCGACTACGACTTTAAGCCGGGCATGACGAACGGCGAGATCGTGGCCAAGCTGAACAACGGGGAGACGGTCGCTGCCGAGACGATTCGCTTCACGATACCCGAAGGGTTCACGGTCGTGCAGATCGCGGACCGTCTGGCCAAGGAAGGGATTATCGACAAGGACAAGTTCATGAACGCTGCGCGCAATCCGTCGCAGTTCGCGAATTCGACCTGGACCAAGCTGATTCCGACGGACGACGGCCTGCGGTATCCGATCGAAGGGTATCTGTTCCCGGAAACGTACGAGATGAAAAAGGGCAGCACCGAATCCGATATCATCGACCGGATGCTCGCAGAGCTCGACCGCAAGCTTGGCACGCTTCCCGAAGATTGGCAGAGCGTGCTGGAGGAGCGGGGCTGGACGCTTCACGAGCTGCTGACCGCGGCTTCGCTCGTCGAGCGGGAGGTCGTCGTAGACGAGGAGCGGCCGATCGTGGCCGGCGTTATCCTGAACCGTCTGGACAAGAAGATGGCGCTGCAGATCGACGCGACGATCCAGTACTTGCTGGACAAGCAAAAGGATAAGCTGACGAACGACGACCTGAAGGTCGACAGCCCGTACAATACCTATCAGAACAAAGGGTTGCCGCCGGGACCGATCTCGAGTCCGAGCCTCAAGTCGATCGAAGCGGTGCTGTATCCGGCCGATACCGATTATCTGTATTATGTAACCAAAAAGGACGGCTCCAACACGCATTTATTCGCGGAGACGTACAAGCAGCATCAGAAAAACATTAGCGCAAGCGAAAAGAACGCAAAGTAAAACGGCGCGCGCGAGAGCATGCGACCGATATTACGGCCCGGCGGCGGCTATCGCGCGTCGCGTCATCCCGAGCGGATGCGCGACGCGCGATAGCAGGCGCCGGGCCTCACGTTTGGATGAGGTGAGGGAAATGACAACGGAGCTGTTGATCTCGGCCGGCTCGCTTGCCCAGATCAAAGCCTATGCCGAAGCCGGCGCGAGCGCCGTGCTCATCGGGGATGCCAGATTCGGGGCGCGCCTGCCCGGGTCGATCGCGGAAGCCGATCTAAAAGAAGCCGCCGCATGCGCGCACGCGCTCGGCATTAAGGCCTATATCTCTGCGGGCAAGCTGCTGCGCAACCATGAGCTTGCCGGGCTGCCGGACTATCTGCGCGCAGCGGCCGAAGCGGGAGCGGACGGCGCGACGTTCGGCGATCCCGCCGTATGGATGGCCGCCCGCGACGCGGCGCCGGGCATTGCGCTGCACTGGAACGTGGAGATGACTGGCACCAACTCGGCAGCGGCGGCCTTCTGGGCGAAGCGCGGCGTATCCCGCGCTGTCCTAGCGCGCGAGCTGAACGGCGAGGAGATCGCCGATTTCAAGCGGAGCGGCACGATCGAAGTGCAGGTTCAGGTACACGGCATGACGAATATTTACCATTCCCAGCGCAATCTGCTGCAGAGCTATATGGATTACCTTGGCCGCGAAGCCAGCCTGGTCGATCTCGGGCCGAGCGAGGGCCGGTTTTTGATCGAGGCGGAGCGTCCTGACGAGCGTCTGCCGGTCTACGAGGACGCGGACGGAACGCACGTGATGAGCGCGGACGACATTTGCCTGCTCGAAGCGCTGCCGGAGCTGCTCGAAGCGGGCATCGACAGCTTTTACGTCGAGCCGCTGCTCAAGTCCGAGGCGTACAATATCGCCGTGCTGCGCAGTTACCGGAACGTGATCGACGCCTGGCACCGCGACCCCGTAGGGTATGAATTCGACGAGGAATGGCTGGAGCCGATCCGGACGCTTCAAGATCCCGGCCGCGAGCTGAGCTTCGGATTTTTGTACAAGGAGCAAGTTTACTAATGGAGGTGTTGACGATGAACGGCACTGCCGTCCATGCAGCCGAATCCGCCGGAACAGGCCGTCGCTACCGGCTGGACAAGCCGGAGCTGCTCGCGCCCGCCGGCAATCTCGAAAAGCTGAAATTCGCCGTCCACTACGGCGCGGACGCCGTCTATATCGGCGGACAGAGCTATGGCCTGCGATCGAACGCGGATAACTTCAGCTTCGAGGAAATGCGCGAGGGCGTCGAGTTCGCCGCCCGCTACGGCGCGAAGGTTTTTGTGGCGACCAATATTTACGCCCATCAGGAGGATCTCCCGGGCATCGCCGATTATCTAAAGCAGCTTGAAGCTGCAGGCATCGCGGCCATCATTACGGCCGACCCTGCCATCGTCGAGACGGCGATGGCGCATGCGCCGGGACTCGAGGTTCATCTTAGCACGCAGCAATCGACGATGAATTGGCAGGCCGTGAAGTTTTGGAAGGAAGTCGGACTGCCCCGTGTCGTTCTCGCAAGAGAGACGTCGATGGAGGAGATTCGCGAGATCAAGTCGAATGTCGACCTCGAGCTTGAAGTGTTCATCCACGGCGCGATGTGCTCGTCGGTATCGGGCCGCTGCGTGCTCTCCAACCATTTTACCGACCGCGATTCGAACCGCGGCGGGTGCTGCCAGTCGTGCCGCTGGAAGTACGACCTGCACCAGGAGAGCGGACCGGTCGGCGATCCTGGCGACCATATGTTCACGATGGGCAGCAAGGATCTGTGCATGATCCGGCATATTCCCGATCTTATCGATGCCGGCGTGGACAGCTTCAAGATCGAAGGCCGGATGAAGAGCATTCATTACGTCGCTTCGGTCGTTGGCGCTTACCGTCAGGCCATCGACGCCTATATGGCGGATCCGGAGGGCTATGCGCTTCGCCCCGAGTGGGAGGAAGAGATCGGCAAGGCGGCGAACCGTCCGCTCAACACCGGATTTTTCTACAGCACGCCCGGCGCGTCGGAGCATATTTACGAGCCCGAAGAAAAGCCCGCGCCTTACGATTTTGCCGCAATCGTGCGAGAGTACGATCCCGAGACCGGAATCGCGGTCGTCGAGCAGCGCAGTCCGTTCCGTCCGAACACCGAAGTCGAGTTCGTCGGTCCTGGCGGACGCAGCTTCAAGCAGGTCGCAGGACCCCTCTCCGATCTGGACGGGGCAGCCGTCGACGTAGCCCGGCATCCGCTTCAGCTGCTTCGGATCAGGACTTCGGAACCTGTCGCTCCGCTCGATATGATGCGCAAAAAGATCGGATCTTCGTAATTTCGACAAAAAAATAAATAGTTTGGACGAGAAAACGTTTCAAAAGGATATTAAATCAGCTTGTCGAATTAACACTGATAGTGCAGATGACCGATATATATTCGGAGATGATTCTGCGCCGTCGGATGTTCGGCAAGCTTTTTTGCGCAGCCGGCTTCCGTGATGGCACGTGGTAACGGGTTCCCGTTTGAGATCGAGTGCGCTAATAGGCGCGATCTCGGCGGCCAAGAGTCATTTAACTAAGTCTCGGAGGGTGTGTCAGATGAAGCAAAGTTGGCGCGATCGTGTCAAGTCGGTGGAGTGGAAGCAAGGAGCCGGCACGCTGGGAGGGTATGCGAAAAAATTCGGGCAACAAATGAAAGAAACGAAGCTCGAAAGCCCGATTCGTTCTGTCGGCGTGAAGTTATTCATTCTTGTATTCTGCGGGATCCTGCTTTGCGTCGTGTCGCTAGGACTATTCTCCTATTCTAAGTCCAGATCCGTTATCGAAAAGAAAGTTTCGGAATCCAGCATGGAGACGGCAAAGCAAGTATCCGGGCGGATGGACCTGCTGCTTACCGGCTATGAGCGCAAGTCGATGGAGTTTTTGTCGGATTCGGAGTTTATCTCCCAAGTAGGGTCGGCCATCTCGTCGACGGATGACTTCGAACGCTTTGACAACCAGCGGACGATCACGACGAAGCTGTCCAACGTGATGATCTCGGACAATGCGATCGCCGGCATTTTCCTGCTGCCTACCGACACGTCCATGTCCGTGATCGGCTCCTCCAATTCGGGCGGCGTTCCCGACATGAAGGAAAATCCGCCCGCCTTTCTCGACACGATGAAGCAAGCGGCCGGCAAGGTCGTCTGGGTGCCGACGATGCCGACCGGCATTACCGGCAAGCAGACGGCGCCGACGATTGCGGTCGGACGCGCGTTGATGAACGTCAATTCGGGCAATCCGTATTTGCTGGTCATCGAACTTAGCATCAAGTCGCTGCAGGACATGTTGTCGAACGTCAGCTTCGGCGACGGCAGCTCGACGTACATCGTCGCGCCGGACGGCACGATCGTCTACGCGGCGGATGCAGCCTTGATGGGGCAGAAGTACGAGTATGAGCTGCCGGATGCGTCCGGCGAGGTCAAGATCAAGGCCGAGGGCGACGAGATGCTCTCCGTCGGCTCGCAATCCGCCGGCAGCAGCGGCTGGACCGTCGTCGGCAATATCCCGACCTCTTCGCTCGTCAAGGACGCGAAGGTCATCCGCAACCTGACCTTCCTCATGTGCGGCTTGTCCGTGCTTATCGCGGCGCTTATCGGCCTGTTCATCATGTGGACCGTCGGCAAGCCGCTCGGCCAGCTCCGCCACCTCATGAACGAAGGCGAGCGCGGCAACCTGACGGTGCGCAGCACCATCCGGCAGAAGGACGAGATCGGACAAGTATCCGACAGCTTCAACCGGATGATGGAGCGCATCACGGAGCTCGTGCGCCAGACGAATCAGTCCGCGAGCGAAGTGCTCGAGACCGCAAGCTCCCTGACGCTCGCCTCGACGAAGACGGCCAGCGCGGCCAAGGAGATTGCCGTGGCGACCGAAGAGATCGCGGGCGGCGCTACGAACCTGGCCGTCGAGTCCGAGCGCGGCAGCGAGATGACGGGACAGATCGGAGACAAGGTCGTTTCTGTCATCGACTCCAACGTAGAGATGGGCAAGTCCGCCTACGAGGTCGAGGAAGCCGGCCGCAAAGGCACGCAGTATATGGCAGGCCTGATGGAGAAGACCGGGCACACCGAAGAGATGACGCGCTCGATGGTCGACAAGGTGGACAAGCTCAAGGAGAGCACCGGTTCGATCAGCAAGATTCTCGACGTACTCGGCAACATGACGAAGCAAACGAACATTTTGTCGCTTAACGCAACGATCGAAGCCGCCCGTGCGGGAGCCGCCGGCAGAGGCTTCATGGTCGTCGCTGACGAGATCCGCAAGCTCGCGGACCAGTCCCGCCAATCGATCGGCGTCGTCGGCGAGATCGTCGACCGGATCGGCCAGGAAATCGACGAGACCGTATCCGTCCTCTCCGACGCGTACCCGCTGTTCAAAGAGCAGATCGAGGCCGTTCGGGATGCCAACAAAATTTTCGAAAACGTGCAGTCGCATATGAGCGACTTCAACGAGCGCCTGCATGCCGCTACCGCGTCTGTATCGCAGCTCGAGCAAGCGCAAGAGACGCTGACGCTCACGATGACGAACGTCAGTGCCGTCGCGCAGCAAGCGTCGGCTACGAGCGAGCAGGTCGCTTCGCTGAGCAACGAGCAGTTGGGCATCAGCGACGGTCTCGTACAGCTGTCCAACAAGCTCGAGACGGTATCTCAGCAGCTGCGTCAATCGTTGTCCCAATTCACCGTAGCTTAACCGATTTAATTCGTTTGAAGTACGGAATGCCGCTCCCGCGCATGGGGGCGGCATTCTTTTTTATGCTTTACCGCGCCGGCTTGGCAGGTTACCGGGAAGGCGGCCGGGCAACAATGGGAATATCGGCGTTACAATTCGTAGACGGGGAAGGGATGGCCGTTGAACGGTCCGGTGCCTGCTCGGATTTTTAAAATCATGATCTTGTTGGCCGCGATTTTTGGCGTTATGGAAGCGAGGCTGGCGTGGGTGCAGCTTGGCGGCGGCGGCCGGAGCGAAAACGCGGTCGCGGGTCTGTCCAAGCAAGCTTATCTGCAGCATTCGGATCCGCTGGAGCTGGACAGCGGACGCGGACAGTTTGTCGACCGCGACGGCCGCCCGCTGACCGGCAGGACGATTCGTGCGCTTGCGGCCTATCCGACCGGCGGGATGCCTCGGGGGTCCGACAATCAACTGCAGGTGCTGGCTGACACGCTTGGAGCGAACGCCCAGCAGTTGGGCGCCTGGCTCGACGGCATTCGCGAGCCGCTCGTATGGAAAAAAGGAAAGACGGGCACGGTCGTCGCGCTGACTGAGACGCAGGAGCGGCAAATCGGTGCGCTGGGGCTGACCGGCGTCGCCGTGGTTCCATATATCGACCGCTACGGCGCGGAGCAAGGCAGCGGGCCTGCGCTGCAAGCGATCGGCTATACGGCGCAGGATCCCGCGCGGTTAACGAAGCTGTACAAGAAGGAGTTGGCTTCGGGAAAAGCGAAGACAACCGACCCGATTGGAGAAGCCGGGCTAGAGCTGTCGCTGGACCGGCTGATCCGGGGCGTAGGGCGTACCTACGCGGTTGCGACTACCGACGGCGCCAGGCGTCCGCTTGCCGGCATCGGGCTGCGCGTCTCGGGACCTGCGAACCCGCATTATCCGCTTCAGGTGCGAACGACGATCGATGCGGACGTGCAGCGCGCGGCCGAGGCGGCGCTCAAAAAGCACGGCATTAAGGAAGGCGCCGTTGTCGTGCTGGACGTAGAGCATGCGGATATCCTCGGCATGGTCTCGCTGCCCGCTTTCGACCCGGCGCAGATCGGCATGTCCGGCACGGACGAACGCAACCATGCGCTGATTGCGGTCCCGCCGGGCTCGGTGTTCAAGACGGTCACGCTCGCGGCGGCGCTCGAGGCCGGCGTCACGACGCTGGACGAGACGTTCCGCTGCACGGGGGCGTACGGCAGATACGGCCTTAGCTGCTGGCTGCACGGCGGCCACGGCGTGCTGACGGTCAAGGAGGCGTATGCCCAGTCGTGCAACGTCGTGTTCGCGGCGCTCGCGGAGCGGCTTGATCCCGCGCTGCTTGCGGAGACGGCGGACAAGCTGGGACTTGGGAGGCAGATCGGCTGGCAAATCGGCTCATTCGTCGACGGCAAGCCGCTGCGATTGCTGGAGGAGGAACAGCCTGGCGCGATATTCGCTTCGCCTGTAGCCGGCAAGGACGGCGGCGTACGGACTGGGACGGGCATCGGGCAGCGAGACGTCAGGGTGACGCCGCTGCAGGCGGCCAACATGGTCGTAACCTTGCTGCATGGGGGCCGAGTGCAAGCTCCGCGGATCGCAATGGAGATCCGTTATGCTGACGGCGGACTGCTGGCGAATATGCCGGTCCGGGGAGCGCCGTCCGAATTCGGCAGCATTAAGCCGGCTACGGCTGCCGCCCTGCGAGAAGCGATGCGCGCAGTCGTCACGGAAGGCACGGCCGAGCAAGCGCTCGGGTCAAACGAATGGCCGCTCGCAGGCAAGTCCGGCACGGCGGAGCTTGCCGGCAAGCGGCCGGCGTTGAACGATCAATGGTTCGTGGGGTACGGCCCCGCCAAGGGCCGTCCTCGTTATGCGGTATCCGTGCTGCTGGAAAACCGCACGGCCGGCGTACGCAATGCGGCGCCGGCCGTGTTCGGCGACATTATGGACGCGCTTCGTCTGATGGATCGGGCGGAAGCGGAACCCCAGGCACGGTCGTCTGGGACGCCGAAGGGTGAAACGGCGAAACGATAAACTCTTCCTTGGGCCAGCGAATCCACCGGTGGAAGTAGCCTTGGTCGTACAGCGCCTTGAGCAGGATCATCAGGATCGGCGCCAGGATCAGGCCCGCGAAGCCGAAGAAGGACAGCGACACCATCATGAAGGCAAGCATCGTAAAGGCAGAAACGCCGACGGTCTGGCCCGTTATGCGCGGCTCCAGAAACTGGCGGGTCAGCGTCACGACGAGCAGCAGCGCGGAGAGCCAGATGGCAAGGCCCGTCTGTCCGACGATGAACAAATATAAAATCCACGGGATAAACAACGTGCTGACGCCGAGCAGCGGCAGGACGTCGAAGAATGCCGCGAGGAGCGCGATGGTCAGCGCGTTGTTCACCTGAAGCGCGAGCAGGGCGATCAGGATGACGAGAAACGTGATGCTGATCAGCTTGAGCTGGGATTTGAGATAGGCTCCGATGCCCTTGAACACATTTTCCCGCAAAAAGGTGAACGCGGTCTTCAGCGTCTTCGGCGAACGCTGACCGGCCAGCCTTTTCCACATATCGATCTCGACGCTTAAGAAATAGGCTAGGATGAGGGCGATCGAGAAATTCAACACGAACGAGGAAAAGGAGCTCACGAAACCGACGGTGCCGTTGAACAGGTTCGTCGCGAGCTTGGTGCCGAACTTGACGATATTTTCGGCGGCGCCCTGCAGCTTGTCCGCGAGGCCGTCGGGCAGGCTGTCGGAGCGTTGTTGAATTTCCGTCGTAATGGCGTGTATCTGGGCTTCTACCTGGGTTTGGTATTTAGGCAGCTTTTCGACGAGCTCGGAAGTTTGATGGTAGAACATAAAGCCGATGCCCGCTAGCGCGGCTAGCAGCACGGCCGTGAACAGGAGCACGCTGATGCCGGAAGCGATCGCCTTGCGGATGCCAAGCTTGTTGAGCCTGCGGGCGAGCGGTTCGATGCAGAGAAAAATAAGAAAGGAAAGGAATACCGGCGTAGCAATCTTATACAAATAACTAAAAGCGAACATGATAAGCCAAACGGTAAAAACGATCAAGGCGATGTCGAACGCGGTTCTCCAGTATTTTTGGTACAGCGAGAGCATTATGTATTTCCCCTTTGTCGGTTGAGATGAGGCTACGGGTTCTATATTAACCGATTATACGCGGACAAGGCTACGGCGTCTCAAAATCCGAAGCGCTTGGCGACAATCGGCGTGTCATTAAAGCGTGTCATTAAAAAGATATACGACGCATCGTCAATTTTCGTACGACCTTTTCGTCGACCTATGTTAAAATAAAAGAAGTTGAACGCGAGCAACATTTATAACAGAAAGCAAGATGGTGGAATCGGCATGGACGTCATCCTTTGGTGGGGCTTTTATTTCTGGACTTTTTACGCGTTTTTGCCGGGATTTATCAGCCGGATGTTCGGATTCCGGGTATTTTCCAAGGGAGTCGCCGAGCGCGAGATCGCGTTGACGTTCGACGACGGCCCGCATCCGGTATACACCCCGAGGCTGCTGGACTTGCTCAAGGCGCATGGTGCGCACGCGACTTTTTTTGTCGTCGGCGCGCATGCGGAGAAGCATCCGGACATCGTGCGGCGCATGCACGAAGAGGGACACGACATCGGCATCCACAACTACGTTCACCGGAGCAACTGGATTATGGGCCCGGTCAGCGTCAGGCGGCATGTCGTTCGAACCGGGGACATCGTCGAGCATATCACGGGGATGCGGCCAAGATATTACCGACCGCCCTGGGGCATCGTCAACGTCTTCGACTTCATCGGACGGAACAAGCCGCAGATCGTGCTGTGGACCGCTTTGTTCGGCGACTGGAAGCTTAAGGTAGGCGCTGAGCGCCTATACGGCAAGATCAGGCGCAAGCTGCAGCCCGGCGCGGTGCTGCTGCTCCACGATTGCGGCGACACGTTCGGCGCAGATCCCGACGCGCCGGCCAACACGATCGAAGCGGTCGGACGTATCCTCGAGGACGGCAAGCGCGAGGGTTTGCGCTTTGTCGGCATCGGCGAGTTGATGCGGCAGACCGAGCTGAACAAGGAACGTGCCAGAGCCGGATCCGGCGGACCGAGCGCCGTTCCGGCGGAAGGCATCGTCGCAGGCGGTCAGTCGAAGTCGGCGGAGACGCAGAAGACGGGACCGTTCAAACGGGTGCTGGTGGCGGCCTGGATGCTGTGGGAGGACATTTTTGGCTGGCTGTTCCGTCTCCGTCCGATCGGCGACGGCAAGTCGTTTCACTACCGGATCATTCGGTACGGGGGACCGACGCTTACGCTGGCAGACGGCGGACGGATCGTCAAGGGCGACCGCGTGATGGAGCTGCATTTCGTCAACAAGATGATGCTGGATATCGGCATGAGCTCTCGTTCGGAAATGCAGATCGCCATTCGCGTCATCCAGAGCGTCAAAAAGACGCTGCCGGGCGCGGCAAAGGAGCTTCGTTCGGTGCCCGGCGGCGACGAAGTCAAGGCGCTGTACGGCATCTCGATGATCAACCGGGGTTCCGAAGGCTTGGGCTTCGAGACGTTCGCACTTCAGAAAGGCATTTTTGCCTGGTTTACGAATCGCTATTTGCGTATGCTGACCGCCATTATTCACCCGCAGGGCCGGACGCGCGTCAAATCGCACGGCGAACGGATGGAGCCTCGGATGCTCATTATGTCGCGACTGAAGCTTATGCAGTGGGAAAAGGGGAGCTATTCGCCCGCCAGAGAGCGCGCCTCGAAGGCCGAGATCGAGCAAGGCATGGCGGCTGTCGGGGCTGCGGGCTTCGACGGTGCCGAGGCGCTGCCGGGCAGCGATGGTACGGGCGATCGGGCTTAGACGTGACTAAGGTTAAAGCACCTGAAAAACCAAACGGGACGAAGCAAAGAAATTTCCTGCTTCGTCCCGTTTGCGTTTTTGGTCCATGGATGCTTTCTAACCGACAACGAAACTTACCTTGTCCAGGCCCGAAAGAAGAAATTTTTGAAATCCTCGGAATTCTCGAATTTCTCGGGTGTTTTTAATCTGTCCAACCTACTCTGCGGCTCAATCATGTGGCGAACGGACCGTTCATATGTGACTCGACTCGCGATCGAGTCAAAGAGACGCTGTACAGCGTTACATGCGGGACCTCCGCATCGAAAGTGGCAAAGAGACGCTGTACAGCGTTACATGGCGGGACCTCGGCGTCGAAAGTGACGAAGAGAGGCTGTACAGCGTCACATGCGGGACCTCGGCGTCGAAAGTGGCAAAGAGACGCTGTACAGCGTTACATGGCGCGGTCTCGGCGTCGAAAGCGGCAAAGAGACGCTGTACAGCGTCACATGGCGGGACCTCGGCGTCGAAAGTGGCAAAGAGACGCTGTACAGCGTTACATGGCGCGGCCTCGGCTTCGAAAGTGACGAATAGACGCTGTACAGCGTCACATGGCGGGACCTCGGCGTCCAATGTCCGTTTTTACCGTTCATTCGTTAGTTTTACTTTAATCGTCTGCCCCTAACGAGGAAGGCGTCGCCGGCTCGGTTAGGGCGGGAAGGGATCGACACCACCCGGTTGTTTTGAACCATGATGCCTCGCTGGTCGAGCTTAAGACGGGGATTGCGCCCGTTCACGCGACAGCAAGAGAATGCAACCGGCGTCAGTCTTGCGAAGCTGCTGATCGTGCTCCCGACTTGCGGGGCTTCTACGATCCACTCTGCGGACGTTCGCGGTCCCTTATAGCTTTGGACGGTTCGGAACCGCCAGCCCCGCGTTAAGTTTCGCAGCGAGATCGACCATTTGCCGCGCCCTTGGTTTGCAATGGCGGCGTACATGCGATCGCCGGGATGAACGGGATATGGGATGACCGTCTGGGCATCGGGGAGGATCTCCCACCAAGCGTAATAGCTCGCGCTGCCGTTTGCGAAGTCGTGTCCCGTGCCGGTCTGGATCAAGCTGCCGTTTTTGTAGCCGTCGATGCCGATCCAGGCGGACGAGTAAACAGGCTTCGTCGACGGTAATACAAAAGGGACCGTCCAGTACGCGGAGATTCGATTGTACGCGCCTGCGCTTCCGGATTGTGCGTAACCGCTCCAGTTGCCGGACTTCCAACCGACAGCCGAGCTTTGAATCTTGTCCGACCGAACTAACTTGCAGGGACGCTGCAATCGGATATGTCGGCTCATTCTGGGCATAGGCCCTCACCGCCTTTATCGTGATGCTATAAGTGATGCGGCGGAAGGGGGGAACGTATGGGTAGAGTTAAAATTCAGGCGATGATGGAGGGCGTATGATCCTGGAGGGAACGAAGGGTTGATAAAAAGAGGCGAAACGAATAGTCGATACGAAGGGTAGATACGAAAGTTCGATACGAAAAAGAAGCGGGAGCCGTCGGCTCCCGCTTCTTCGGGTGGTTCGCGTAATCTGTCGTTACATCTTCATGACGCCGCCGCGGCTGGCGTTGGTTACCATCGCGGAGTAGCGGGCCAGGTAGCCGCGCTTGATCTTCGGCTCGAAGCCCGGCCAGTTCGCGCGGCGGCGGTCCAGCTCTTCGTCGCTGACTTCGAGGGTGATCGTACGGTTATTCATGTCGAGCTCGATCATGTCGCCGTCCTCGACGAACGCGATAGGACCGCCTTCCGCCGCTTCCGGCGAGATGTGGCCGATGGCGATGCCGCGGGAAGCGCCGGAGAACCGGCCGTCGGTGATCAGGCCGACCTTTGTGCCAAGACCCATGCCGACGATCTGCGACGTCGGCGCGAGCATCTCGGGCATGCCGGGACCGCCCTTCGGGCCTTCGTAGCGGATGACGACGACGTGGCCTTCCTTGACCTTGCCCTCTGCCAGCCCGCGCAGCACGTCGTCCTGCGAGTCGAAGCAGATTGCCGGACCGCGGTGATAGCCGCCCACAGACTTGTCCACGGCGCCGACCTTGATGATCGAGCCGCCCGGCGCCAGGTTGCCGAACATGACGGACAGGCCGCCTTCCTTCGTATGCGGATCGTCGATCGGACGGATCACGGAGTGATCCGTGATCTCGGCGCCTTCTACGTTTTCGCGGAGCGTCTTGGCGGACACCGTCATGACGTCGCCCTTCAGCGTGCCTTCCTTCTTGAACAGCTCGTTGATGATGGCGCTCACGCCGCCTGCGTTGTGCAGGTCCTCGATGTGGTGGTCGGAGGCCGGCGCCAGCTTGGACAAGTAAGGCGTACGCTTGGCCACTTCGTTGATGCGCTCGATCGGGTATTCGATGCCGGCTTCATGCGCCAGCGCGAGCGTGTGAAGGACGGTGTTGGTCGAGCCGCCCATCGCCATGTCCAGCGCGAACGCGTTGTCGATCGAGTCGAGCGTGACGATATCGCGCGGCTTGATGTCTTTCTTGATGAGCTCCATCAGCTGGGCTGCGGACTTTCTCACGAAATCGCGGCGTTCAGGCGCAACGGCCAGGATCGTGCCGTTGCCCGGCAGCGCGAGACCGAGCACTTCGGCCAGGCAGTTCATGGAATTGGCCGTGAACATGCCGGAGCAGGAGCCGCAGGTCGGACAGCCGAACTGCTCGAGCTCGGTCAGGCTCTGCTCGTCGATCTTGCCCGTCATATAGGCGCCTACGCCCTCGAAGACGGAGGTCAGGGAGATGGCGCGGCCGTCCTTGGTGCGGCCGGCCTTCATCGGTCCGCCGCTGACGAACAGCGTCGGGATGTTGACGCGCAGCGCGGCCATCATCATGCCCGGCGTGATCTTGTCGCAGTTCGGGATACAGACCATGCCGTCGAACCAGTGGGCGTTGACCATCGTCTCGACGGAGTCGGCGATGATCTCGCGGCTCGCCAGGGAATACCGCATGCCGATGTGACCCATCGCGATGCCGTCGTCGACGCCGATCGTATTGAACTCGAACGGAACGCCGCCCGCTTCGCGGATCGCTTCTTTGACGATTTTGCCGAATTCCTGCAAGTGAACGTGACCCGGAACGATGTCGAGGTAAGAGTTGCAGACGGCGATGAAGGGTTTGCCGAAATCTTCTTCCTTAACGCCCGCGGCGCGCAGCAAGCTGCGGTGGGGCGCGCGGTCGAAGCCTTTTTTGATCATATCGGAGCGCATTTTGGAAGCCATGGTGAGAATCCCCCGTTTCTTATGAATGCCGTGCTTAGGACCTGGGTAGGACAAGTGCGAATAGAAACAATTTTATCACATGATGGCGCCTAACGGCTACTGTGCCGCCAAGGCGATTGCAGGCAATCCCGGACGGAGCGCCGATGCGCGAACGCCCCCTGCCGGTCGGCAGAGGGGCGCATGTCGATTCAAGGCGTTAATTGTCCGGGTCGGAAGGCAGCAGCCCCGAGAGCGCCGCAAAGGGCAGGTTCTCGAAATGGCCCGTCTTGTAGACGACTTCGGATTCGGTCTGCGGCTCCTCGGCCGGCTTGTTGCGCCGGAAGGTCAGGCGATCGTGCAGCTTCACGAGCACCTGCGCCGTATTGAGCGCATCGTCGAGGGCGCGGTGATGGGAGCCGGAAAACGGGATCTCGAGCATCTCGAGCGCGGCCTTGAGCCCCATCTGCTGGTGCTTTTCCAGCTTAAACACTTTGGACAGCATTTTCTGCAGATTGTTGTGGTTGATCATCCAGTTCGTATCGATCTGCATCTGGCGGCATTCCTGGAGCAGCTGACGCAGGTCGTCGGGTCCCCAGGCGCACAAGTAATATTCGTCCGGACCGATCCAGGAGACGAAGGCGGCGAGCGCATCGGGAAGCCGGCTCGCGGCGTCGACATCGTCCTGGGTGATGCCGGTGAAGGCGGTCGTATCGGTAGAAAGGGTCGGCACGACGGTTGGCCTGACAAAGGCTTGAAACGTATCGAGAATGCCCGGAACGCCGTCGACAAGGCCGATCTTGGCCGCGCCGATCTCGATGATCTCGGCAATCTGTCCCTTTTTCCGGCGAACGGTCATCTCCAGGTCATATACAATGTAAGTCAAGGAATCACACCTCGGGCCGTTCGCGCGGCGCTGCGCCCCGCGGAACATCGCGTAATAATAGTCCGGCTTTACGTATTATAGTCCTCCGGCAATTATTTGTCATGGTGTTCACGGCAAAATGCCGGCAGCCGCCCCGCTGAAGGGGCGATCGCCGGCACGGGCCGTACGGAAAAGCGCATTAAAGCGTGGGCTTGAAAAACATAAGTAGGAAAAGAACGATTCCGAGGACGGTTGCCACATAATTGATCGCGTTGACCTTGGCGACGCCGGCTTGCAGCTCGGTCGAGGCTTGCCGGTCGACAGGGCTTGTGTCGGCTTGCGCCTTGGCCGCGACGTCGGCCGCCGCACGAGCCATAAAGGCGATAACGACGATCTGAATGAGTACGTAATCTGCGATGGCCGCGATAATCCACAGTTGATCCCAGCCGTAATCGCCGAGCCAGACGAGCAAGAGGCCGGACAGCACGGCGAGGGAGCCGAGAATTTTGGGGAACATTTCGAGCTTGGCGGACAGCCGCAGCGAGTCGCGGAGCTGACCGAGCGTCTGGCCCTTGCGCAGCAGGACATGGCCGAAATAGGTCGGACCGATGCCGACGATCGCGGAGATCACGTGCACGGCGACGAGCAGGCTAAGCCAATTTTCCTCCAGATAAGCGTATCCAGTTAAAGACATTTTTTATTCGTTCTCCTCTCGTATAAACGGGTTAATTCCATGCTAGCACGGTATTTTTAGGCGGGCTGTCACCACTTTTCATGACGGAAATGCATGACGAGTCATATTGAAAATGGCGAATTTTAGCCAGGTATGACGCGGCATGAAATCCTTTCCGTGCCGCATCGTGCGCGAAGGGTGATGTATAATGAACAAAAAGAATGACAAGAAGGTGTTTGCTTTTGAAATTTTTCCATACCGCGGATTGGCACCTGGGGAAATTGATCCAGAACGTATACATGACCGAAGATCAACGCTATATGCTTGAGCAGTTCATGCGCGATATCGAGACGGAGCGGCCCGACGCGGTCGTGATCGCCGGCGATCTGTACGATCGGGCGGTGCCCCCGACGGACGCCGTCGGCCTGCTGGACCGCACGCTGCAGCGCATCGTGCTCGAGCTCAAGACGCCGGTGATCGCCATCTCCGGCAATCACGACAGTCCGAGCCGGCTCAACTTCGGGAGCGGCCTTATGAAGGCGGCGGGGCTTCACATCGCCGGCGAATTCGATCCGTCGGCAAGCCCCGTCGTGCTGCACGACGCGCACGGGCCGGTGCATTTCCACCTCGTGCCGTTTGCCGACCCGGCCGCCGTGCGCCTCGCGCTGGGCGACGAGACGATTCGCTCCTACGACGGCGCAATGGCCGCGATCGCAGAGCGAATCCGCGGAGCGATGGATCAAGAAGCGCGGCATGTGCTGGTCGGACATGCGTTCGTGACGCCGCGCGGCGAAATGGAGCCCAATACGAGCGATTCCGAGCGGCCGCTCTCGATCGGCGGCACGGAGCACGTGAGCGCGGCGCATTTCCGGGGCTTCCACTATACGGCGCTCGGCCATTTGCACCAGGCTCACTTCGTCGGGTCGGAGACGGTCCGCTACGCAGGATCGCCGCTTAAGTACTCGATCTCCGAGGAGCGCCACCAGAAAGGCTACCTGATCGTGGAGCTGGACGGTCAAGGCAACGCCTCGGTCGAAAAGCGGCTGCTTGTCCCGCGGCGCGACATGCGTACGGTGAGGGGGTATATCGAAGAGATCGAGCGGCAGGCGCCGAGCGAGGATTACATATACGTCAGGCTGCTGGACGAGCAGCCGGTGCTGTCTCCGATGGAGCGCGTCAGGTCGGTCTACCCTAACGCAATGCACGTAGAACGCGAGCTTGCGATGCAGCAGGTTGCGGCCGCTGCCGAAGAAGGGACCGCGCCTGGAGGCAAAGCCGGCATGGACATGCTGACGCTGTTCCGCGCCTTCTATCTGGAGGCGAAGGGCGGGGAGGCATCGGAGGAGACGGAGCGCCTGTTCCTTGCCGCGCTGCGGGATATCGAAAACGAGGAGGATGAGCGTCATGATGCCGGTGCGGCTGACGATGACGGCGTTCGGGCCGTATAAGGACAAGGAAGTCATCGATTTCGCGGAGCTGTCGGGCAACCGCTTGTTCCTCGTGTCGGGCAATACGGGCGCGGGCAAGACGTCGATTTTCGACGCGATCTGCTTTGCGCTGTACGGCGAAGCGAGCGGCGAGGACCGCAGCGACGTCCGCATGCTGCGCAGCCAGTTCGCCTCGGACGACCTGTATACGTCCGTCGAGTTCGAGTTCGAGCTGAAGCGCCGTACATACCGCATCCTGCGGCAGCTGCCGCATGTGAAGACCGGCAACAAGAGCGCGACCGGCGAGAAGTACGAATTTGTCGAAACCACGGGCGGCGAGGAGACGATGATGGTCGATCGACATGCCGTCCGGCAGATCAACGAACGGATGCAGATGCTGCTCGGACTGACCAAGGACCAGTTCGGCCAGATCGTCATGCTCCCCCAGGGCGAATTCCGCAAGCTGCTCACTTCGGATACGGAGAATAAGGAAGAGATTATGCGGCGGATTTTTCGCACGCATCTGTTCAAGTTCGTCGCCGAGTATTTGAACGAAAAACGAAAAGCCTCGCAGTCCGAATGGGAGCTCGCGAGGCGCGACCTTGACATGCATGCGGCGAACCTGAAGCTATCGCTTGCGCAGAGGGAAGACACGGCGCTCGCGCGCGTATTCGGCCAGGAACACTTCAACGTGCATCAGGTGCTCGAGGCGCTGGACGAGGAGATGGCTTATTACGAAGGCGAGAAGACCGCCAGGCAAGCCCGGCTTGACGAGGAGAGCCGTCTGCACAAATCGCTCGTCGAACGTTATCATGCGGCGGCGCGCGTGAACGAGCTTTACGGCGAGCTGGATCGCAAGGCGGCAGAACGTCAGGCGCTCGAAGCCCGCATTCCTGAGGTGGAAGAGAAAAAGAGAAGGCTCGCCCTGGCGGAAAAGACGCTGCCGCTCGAGGTCCGGGAGCGGCTGTGCGAGAGCGCGCAGGCGCAAGCGAAGGCGGCGGAGGGACTTCGGCAGTCGGCCGCGGACGCATCCGCTCGCGCGGCGGCCGAGCTAGGCGCGGCGCAGGAGCGCCATGCGCAGGAGGAGGGGCGCGCCGGGCAGCGCGACGCGCTCGTGCGCGAGCTCGAGCGGCTTGCGCGCGACCTGCCGGCGGTCCGCGAGCTGGAGGAACGCCGCGCGGCGCTCGGCAGGCTGGAGCGCGAAGCCGCGGCGGCGCTGCGGGAGCAGCAGGCGGCGGAAGCAGCGGCCGCAGCCCGGCAGGAGGCGCGCAAGGCGCTGGCCGAGCGTGCGCGGCAGAGCGAGGAAGCGGTGCGGGAGCTGCCGGCGCTCGCCGAGCGCTTCGAGCGGATGCTGCAGGAGGCGACGCTGCTGCGCGAGTATGTGCTGCTCGTGCGCTCGGCCGCGGCGCAGGCGGAGGAAGAAGCGGGGCTTCGCCTTGCGCACGAGGAAGCGGCGAAGCGCTATCTGGCGCTGGAAGCGAGTTGGCTCGAAGGCCAGGCCGGGCAGCTGGCTGCGCATCTGCACGACGGCAAGCCGTGTCCGGTATGCGGCAGCGAGGCGCATCCCCGTCCGGCCGAGCCGCCGGCCGATATGCCGACGCGCGAGGCGCTCGATCGCCAGCGTACGGAAAAGGCGGAGCGCGAGACCCTGTACCTGGCGGCGAAGACGAAGCGGGAGCACACGGACGCGCAGTTGCGGGACAAAGCGGGAGAGATTAAGCGAAGCGGGCGCGACCCCGGTCAGGCGGAGACGGCATACGCGGAGCTCGTCGAGAACGGCAAGCGGATGCGCGTTCGGGTGGACGGACTCAAGGCGGAGCAGGCCGCGCTGGACGAGCTGCGGCGCAAGCTGGCGGAGGAAGAGGACGCGCTCGAAGCCGCGGCCGCGGACAAGGAGCGCCGGTCGGCCGTGTCGCAGGAGCGGCGTACGGCCTATGCCGCGGCGCAGGCAGTTTACGACCGGACGCTGGCCGGTCTTCCCGAGGGGCAGCGGACGCTTGAGGCGCTGCAGCGGCTGCTCCGCGAGGCGGAGCAGGCCAAGGAGCGTCTGGACGCGGCCTGGCGTCTCGCGCAAGAGCAGCTGCGGCAAGCGGGCGAACGCCACGCGGCTGCGAAGGCGCACTTGGACGGCGCGGAGCGCCAATTGATCGAAGCGAGGGCGCGGCTGGCGGAGGCGCAGGGCGACTTCGCCGCGGAGCTGGCGCGGGCGGGCTTCGCCTCGGAGGCGGATTACCGGGCGGCCAAGCTGCCGGAGCTGGACATCGCGGACATGAAGGCGGAGATCGAGCGATTCATGGCCGGACTCGCGGCGGTCGTGCGGCAGATTGAAGAGCTGGGCATCCAGCTTCAAGGCAAGGAACGCGCCGATCTGGCCGCGCTCGCGGAGGAAGCGGAGCGGATGGAGCGGCAGGCGGAGGCGACGCGCCTCTCGCTGCGCGAGGCGCAGGCGTATCTGGATAAAGGCGCCGAAGGGCGCGCGAATTTGCTGGAAGCCGAAGGCAAGTGGCGGAACTCGGAGCGCGATTTCCAGCTCGTCAAGGATCTGTACGATGTCGTGCGCGGCGACAACCGGCACAAGATTTCGTTCGAGCGCTACCTGCTCGTCGAGTTTCTCGACCGCATTCTCTCGGCGGCCAACCTGCGGCTGCGGACGATATCCGGCGGCCAGTTCTATCTCGTGCGCAGCGACCGCCGGGAAAAGCACGGCAAGCAAAGCGGGCTCGGGCTTGACGTCTTCGACAACTACACGGGCCAGCTTCGCGATGTGAAGACGCTCTCCGGCGGCGAGAAGTTTAACGCTTCGCTTTGCCTCGCGCTCGGCATGGCGGACGTGATCCAGGCCTACGAGGGCGGCGTATCGCTCGAGACGATGTTCATCGACGAAGGCTTCGGCTCGCTTGACGAAGAATCCCTGAGCAAGGCGGTCGACACGCTCGTCCAGCTCCAGCAGACAGGGCGGATGATCGGCATCATTTCGCACGTGCAGGAGCTCAAGCAGGCGATTCCGGCCGTGCTCGAGGTGAAAAAATCGGCCGACGGCTGCAGCTATACGAAGTTCCGCATCAGTTAAGCCGAATTCGGCCGCATGCATGGATCTTTTGTCTATACCGGTACCTCCCGTCATATACATGGTACAAAAAGACGAGAGGCGTGGGGCGTTTGGACAAGGCTGCGGTCAAGCGGTTTTACGATCTGAAAAGCAAACAAAAGGAAATCGAAAAAGAGCTGTCGGAGCTCCGCGGGCAAATCTTGACGTTTTGCGAGGCGGAGGGGCTGTCCGAGACCGAGCTCGGGGGCTACAGCGTGAAGATCGTGCAGCAGGAGCGAAGGGAATACGACGACGAGAAAATAAAGGCGGCGCTCCCCGACGACGAGCTGTGGCGGCTCATTTCCCGCGCGGACCCGTCGAAGCTTGCAGGGCTCGTAAAGTTGAAGGTCCTGAAGGAAGAGCAGCTTTTCGGAACGTATGCATTAAAGAAAATCGCCCTGGTCCACGTGGAGCGGGAGTAGCGAACGCGCCGCATAGCTGGCCGTATGCGCGCAAAAGCGGGCTGTCCCTGAAGCAAATGGGAGCAGCCCGCTTTTTGCGCGCTATTTTTTAGCCTTGTAAAACTCGTGGTACAGCTTCATAAGCGCCCGCTTTTCAATTCGCGATACGTAGCTTCTGCTGATGCCGAGCTCCCGCGCGATCTCGCGCTGGGTGCGTTCGTCCCCGCCTTTGCCGTCCAGGCCGAACCGGCCACGGATGACCTCCTGCTCCCGCTCGTCGAGAATATCGAGATTTTGATAGATTTTGCTCTTCTCGATTTTAAGCTGCACCTTCTCGACGACGTCGTCGGGCTCGCTGCCCAAAATGTCCTGCAAAGTAATCTCGTTGCCTTCTTTGTCGGTTCCGATCGGATCGTGGAGAGAAACGTCCTTGCGCGTTTTCTTCAGCGACCTGAGATGCATGAGGATTTCGTTTTCTATACAACGTGCCGCGAAAGTAGCGAGCTTGGTTCCCTTGCCGACTTGGAAGCTCTCGATGGCCTTGATGAGGCCGATCGTGCCGATCGAGATCAGATCTTCGAGATCCTCGCCGGTATTGTCGAACTTTTTGACGATATGCGCGACCAGCCGCAGATTGTGCTCGATCAGCAGGTTGCGCGCTCTGGCGTCGCCCTCCGCCATGAGGCCTAAGTATTTGCTTTCCTCCTGCTCGGACAGGGGCTGGGGAAACGCGTTGTTTTTGACATAAGAGACGAGCAAGGAGAGCTGCTTGATGAAGAGCGCTATCGAGGTAAAGAATCCGGGCACGTGACGGCCTCCTCCGGTTGTAAGTTCAGGTTGACGAGCGACCATTAACCATTGTATGTGGGCCGGCGCCCATCCGTGCCTGTCAGGAGCAAAAAGGACGGCTGCTTCGACCGTTTCCAAGCGGCGTTCCCCACCTATTCCCATCCATAACCTTCATCCCCTCGGCAAATAATGATTGGGACTACAGTCCGAACCGGAAAGGGGATGGCAGCCATGGCAACCAAAGAGGCCGGAAGAGGCCCAGCTTCATACAAGCCGTTGTCCATGTCGCCCAAGGAATATCAGCAATTCGCGAAAAGCCGGCAGCCTTCGCGGCCCGTATTCGCCAATTGCGTCCGCGCGTTTTTGGTCGGAGGCTTCATCTGCTTCATCGGCGAAGGCGTGCAGCATTTTTTTATGGCCGCATTCGACATGACGAGCAGACAGGCGGGCAATCCGACAGTGGCCGTCATGATTCTGATCTCGGTCATTCTGACTTGCTTGGGCGTATACGATAAGATCGCGCAATGGGCGGGCGCCGGGACGGCGGTTCCCGTTACCGGCTTCGCCAATTCGATGTGCTCGGCGGCGATCGAGCATCGAAGCGAGGGACTCGTGCTCGGCGTCGGCGCCAATATGTTCAAGCTGGCGGGCTCCGTCATCGTCTTCGGGACCGTTGCCGCCTTTTTCGTGGGGATCGTCTATTGGATCCTGGGGGTGAGTCACTGATGCTTCAGGGCAGGCGAACGTGGATCTTCGACAAGCCGCCGGTCATATTGGGCACAGGAACCGTCGTCGGCCCCGACGAAGGCGAAGGTCCGCTGGCGGCGGACTTCGACCTCGTGCATCCCGACATGACGATCCAGCAGCCGAGCTGGGAAAAGGCAGAGCGGCTCATGCTCGAGCAAGCCTCGGATATCGCGCTCTCCAAGGCAGCGATCTCGAAGGACAAGATCAACTTCTATATCGGCGGCGATCTGATCAATCAGATCATCAGCAGCACGTTCGCCGCCCGCACGCTCGGCGCGCCTTATTTGGGCGTCTTCGGCGCCTGCTCGACCTCGATGGAGTCGCTGGGGCTGGCCGCGCTGCTGGTATCGACAGGAGCGGCCAGATACGCAATGGCGGGTACGAGCAGCCATAACTGCACGGCCGAAAAGCAGTTCCGCTACCCGACCGAATACGGCTCGCAGAAACCGCCGACCGCGCAATACACGGTGACCGGCGCGGGCGCCGCCGTCGTCGCGGCGGAAGGCGACGGGCCGCGGATCACTTCGGTTACGATCGGGCGGATTATGGACCTCGGGCTCAAGGATCCGTTCGACATGGGTTCGGCGATGGCGCCGGCCGCCGTGGATACGATCCAGGCGCATCTGCAGGAGACCGGCCGCGAGCCGGGCTACTACGATTTGATCGTCACGGGCGATCTGGCGTCCTTCGGCCATCCGATCGCCGCCGACCTGCTTAAGCGGCATGGCGTACCGATCGCGGAGACGCAGTTTAACGACTGCGGCCTGCTCGTTTACGACCTTGCCAAGCAGACGGTCCAGGCCGGGGGCAGCGGCTGCGCGTGCTCCGCGACCGTCACGTACGGGCATTTGCTTAAGCTGCTCGCGAAGGGAGAGCTGAGCCGGCTGCTCGTCGTTGCGACCGGGGCGCTGCTCTCCCCGCTGTCCTTTCAACAAGGGGAGAGCATTCCTTGCATCGCGCACGCCGTATCCATCGAACGTTAACACGATCCTGAGGAGGACAAATCATGCAATACTTGTGGGCATTTCTGGTCGGCGGAGCGATCTGCATCGTCGGCCAGCTGCTGTTCGACGTCGCCAAGCTGACGCCCGCCCATACGATGGCGACGCTCGTCGTCGCCGGAGCGGCGCTGGACGGACTCGGCCTGTACGATCCGCTCGTGGATTTCGCGGGAGCGGGGGCGACCGTCCCTATTACCAGTTTTGGCAACGCGCTCGTCCACGGCGCGCTGAGCGAGCTGCAGGAGGTCGGTTGGATCGGGATCATAACCGGCATCTTCCAGATTACGAGCGCCGGCATTTCGGCGGCGATCATATTCTCGTTTTTGGCCGCGCTGGCAGTGAAGCCAAAAGGCTGAGCCCCGGTTTAACTAAATCCTGTTTAAGTAAATTTTAGGAAGACATGAGCGGTGCGAAGCCGTGGAGCCGCGCCTGCTTGCAGAAGCTGCGCGATTCGCTTGCGGGCGCGGTTTGCCGCGTTCTGCACGGTTTGCGGGTCGCCGTACCTATTTCCAACTGCCGGTTCGCCTAGCGCGAATTGGCTTTTTTTCTATGATTATTTGGAGATTTGCAAAATTGTAGTCCCGAATCCCCATCAAGTATAATAGTAGAGTAGCGTCCGACTACCGTCCGACTACCGCCAGATCCCATTAGGAGGGACCTCAATGGAACAACAGACCGCCATGCAATTATTAGATTCGATCAGACGCAATATGGAATCTTGTATATACGGAAAAAAAGACGAAATCGCCTGGCTGCTGACCGCCCTGGTCGCGGGGGGGCACGTGCTGATCGAAGACGTGCCGGGGACCGGCAAGACGCAGCTGGTCAAGGCGCTCGCGCGATCGATCGGCGGTACGTTCCATCGGATCCAGTGCAATCCCGATCTCCTGCCTACCGACATCACCGGCGTATCCATTTATCATCCGAAGCAAGAGCAATTCGTGTTCAGGCCGGGCCCGGTCATGTCCAATTTGCTGCTCGCCGACGAGATCAACCGGGCGACGACCAAGACGCAGTCCGCGCTGCTCGAGGCGATGGAGGAGCGCCACGTGTCCGTCGACGGGGTTACATACCCGTTGCCGCAGCCGTTTATTTTATTTGCCACGCAGAACCCGATCGAGTTCGAGGGCACCTATAACCTGCCGGAGGCGCAGCTCGACCGCTTTCTGATGAAGATCTCGCTCGGCTACCCGGACGAGGAGTCGGAGAAAAGGCTGGTGCTCGAGCCGGGCACGTCTCGCGCCGCGGACCTGCTCGAATCCGTCGCCATGGCGGAGGACATCATTAGCATCCAGCGCCTGGCGGCCGGCTGCCATCTGGACGGCGGCGTGGCCGACTATCTGGTGCAGCTGATCCGTTCGACGCGCAAGCATCCTTCGGTGCTGCTCGGCGCCAGCCCGCGCGCTTCGGTCGCGCTCGCTGCCTGCGCGAAGGCGTATGCCTTCCTTCAACACCGCAATTTCGTCATACCTGACGATATCAAGATATCCGCGCCGTTCGTTCTCGCGCACCGTCTCCACCTTCGGTCCGAAGCCCGCATGCAGGGCGCTACGGCCGGAGGCGTCCTGCAGGAAGTTCTCAAGCAGCTGCCGGTGCCGGTGGCGCTGGAGCGTTGAGCATGAAGCGCCTGCCTCAGGTCCGCTTCGGCTGGTTCTGCGGAATCTTGTATTTGGTAGCCTTATCGTTTGTCGTTTTCCAGGGCGGCAAAACTTCGTTGATGCTGTTCGTGATCATGAACGGGCTGGGTCTTTACCTGCTCCTGGGACGGTGGAGCGGCATCGGCGGCATTCAGGGCAAGCGTGAGCTAGGCGCCGTTGCCGGCCAGGACGGCCTGTACGCGGCGGGTTCGCGGCTCAAGGTTCGGCTGCGGCTGCATGTCCCGGGCTTCTGGCCGCTGCCTTACGTGATCGTCCGCGAGCGGCTGGTGCGCTTAAGCGGATCGGATCTTCAGGAGTACGAGTTGTCCTTCGTGCCCGACTACAAGCGGCGAGGACAGGTCGAGTACGAATCCGCGCCGCTTCGGCGCGGACGCTATCAATTTCTGGAGACCAAGTGCTCGACCCGGGATATTTTCGGTTTGTTCGAGCATCACGGCGCATTCCGCGAAGAGCTGTATATCAAAGTGCTGCCGCGCACGATCGAGCTGCAGGAGTGGCGTCATCTGAGAAAGGCGCGCACCGGTCAGATCGAGCAGCGCGCCAGCTCTCTCTGGGCGCGGGAGACGACGCAGATCGACGGCGTCAGGGATTACATCCACGGCGACCGGATGTCGCGCATCCACTGGAATGCGACCGCACGCACGGGGCAGTGGAAGTCCAAGGAGTACGAGCGCGAAGCGCTGCCCCGCTTCGTCATCGTGCTGGACCGGCGGGCGGGCGCTTACCGAAGCGCGGACGCCTTCGAGCTGGCCGTGTCGACGGCTTCCTCGCTGCTGAATCTTGCGCTCCGAAGGGGAATGCCGGTCGGCTTCGTGTCCGCCGGCAAGGAAACCGCGTGGTTCGGCGCCGGCAAGATTCCGGTGAATCGGGATCTGCTTACGGAGCATCTCATCGACGTCGAGGCCGACGGGGAAGAGGCGCTTGACCGCGTGCTCCGCAAGACGGCGGAGAAGTTCGAAGCCGGGGCGAGCTACGTGCTCGTCAGTCCGTCGATGGAGGACGAGACGCTGTTCGCGCTCGAAGGCTTGTCGGCCAGACGGGCCGGTCCGAGCCATATCCATATCGCAGAGCGGACGCCGCAAGCCGAGCCGTCCGAACGTCTGCAGCAGTGGTCGCGGACGTTCCGCGGCAGGCAATGGGAGCTCTGCTCGATTACGCGCCTGGAGGAACTTCCGAAGGCATTGGAGGCGGGCACCGCTTGAATACGATGATTGCAAGCGCAGGACGCCGGACGGAGAGCGGTTATTTCCGCAGGCTCGTGCTGGAACGGCTCCACCGGCTTTTCGTAATCGTGATCGTGCTGCAGCTGATACAGGTATTTAAAGAGTATTGGTGGCCGGAAACGTATGCGGTCGTCTACGCTTCCGTAGCGGCGGCGGCGGCGATCGAGCTTCTGGTCAGCCGCGCGTTCGCGCTCAGGATCATTTTACAGCTGGCCGCCGTGCTGACGGCGGTCCTGATTTTTACGCCCTACGTATGGACCGGCTGGCCGGACGGGTTAAAAGGATGGGAGGCGCTCCGCGAGTTCGCGATCGTGAACGGCAAGCCGCTTCATCCGTTTTTCGAGATCGCCGCGGGCGTCGTACTGATCATTCATTATATGGCGTATTTGGGCACGAACAAGATCAGGGCCATCGGCTTTATTCTGATGTCGATCGCTACCCTCGCCATCATCGATTCTTTTTTTCCGCTCGAGCTTTGGACGAACATCGCGTGGGCCGTAGTCGCCGGGCTCGGATGGCTCGTCGTTCTTCATCTCAGGCAGCTTAGAGAACGGCATTTCGAGAGCTGGAGCGCGTTGGCCGAGCGCCCGTTCGAGCTTGCCGTGCCCGCCGTCATCGTCATCGGACTGCTCATGCTGGCAGGCATCGCGGTGCCGCGCGCTCCCGTGCTGCTGGAGGATCCGTACACGCTTTGGCTTCATGCCCAGAATAAAGAAGTGCCGGCCTTTTCCGGCGAAGGCGGCTATATCGGCGGCGGCGCCGACAGCAGCGGCACGGGTTCCGGGACTTCTTCCAAGTCGGGTTACGGACGGAGCGACGCCAAGATCGGCGGCGGCTTCGAATTCGATTATTCGCCCGTCATGACGGTGGACACGAGCCAGCGGGCCTACTGGCGCGGAGAGACGAAGGCGGTATACACCGGACAAGGATGGACGGACCGCAAGGGCATGGAAACGACGTCCGCGGCTCCCGGCGAAGCCGAGCTGCCGGCGGACAAACCTACGCTGGGCGGCATCGAGACGAAAAAGGTTACGCAGACGTTCCACATTTTGCGCAAAGACCGCCTTCCCGTCCTGTTCGGCGCGGGAGCGATCGGCGGCCTGTCCGAATGGCAGGGCGTAAACAACAATGCGAGGCTGACCTGGAACAAGGAAGAGCAGGAGCTCAAGTTCCAGCGCTCCGCCACGGTAGAATCCTATACGGTCGTATCCGACATGATCGTTATCGACGAAGATAAGCTGCGGACGACCCGGTCGAAGGAAGCCGAAGCGCCTTTCGATCTGGCGCCATACGAGCAGCTGCCGGAGATTCCGAGCCGGGTCTCGGAACTGGCCGTCTCGATAACCGCGGAGGCGAACAACGATTACGACGCGGCGAAGGCGCTGGAAACTTACCTGAGAACGAATTATTTGTACACGAATACGCCGGACGTTAGCCTTCAGAAAAGCAAAGATATCGTCGACGCCTTCCTGTTCGAGATCAAGGAAGGGTACTGCGATTATTATTCCACCGCATTTGTCGTGCTGGCCCGGTCGCTGGGATTGCCGACGCGTTGGGTCAAAGGCTACGCAACGGGCACCAACCAGATGGACGAGGACGGGATCCGCAGCGGGCTTGGGTATATCGCGGATCCGAACGGCGCCGGCACGTATACCGTTCGCAATGCGGACGCGCATTCCTGGGCGGAAGTATACTTTGAAGGCGTTGGCTGGGTTCCGTTCGAGCCGACGTCGGGCTTTACCGTTCCGCAGCCGATCGCCCAAACCGCGCCGGTCGCAACGCCGGATCCGACGGTCGACGCAGACGACGCCGCTTCCGAAGAGACGGAGACGGCAGCGCAAGACGACGGCTGGTCCGCCACGACTTGGACGATTGCGGGCGGCTCGCTGCTCGTCGTCGGCATCGCCGCGCTGCTCGTCCGCCGGCGCGCCTGGACGGCGACGGTATGGCGCCGCGTCCGTTACCGCGGCGCGACGCCGAATCAGCGGATCGTGCGCGAGATGGAGCGCTTGATCGCCTTCCTCGGCAGGCGCGGTCTGAGGCGCAGCCAGCATGATACGCTGCGCGAATCGTTCGCCGCCTGGAGCGGACGCTTCTCTTCCTTGCAGCCCGAATTCGAAGGCGTGCTGCGCAAGTTCGAATCCGCCCGTTACGGCGGCCAAGCCGCAGGAGAAGGCGATCTGGAGCAGTTCACCGCCATGGCCGACAAGATCCGCAAATCCTTATAACGTATAAGAGGGAGTGCCGATCGCGGCGCTCCTTCTTCTATTTCCGCGCAATACGCCGCTCGTCGGCGCCGCGCCAGCTTTCCCTTTTGCAAGGCCGGGGCGGGTGTGGTATATTTTGAACAATCCGATAAAGACTGGAGCATTGCGGCATGTTTGAACGATTGCTGCCCGATCAACTCGTGGGCACCGTCTTCGATATAGATCTTGCGTCGCTCTCTAGCATGGGCGTACGCGGCATTATTACCGATCTGGACAACACGCTCGTAAGCGCGCGTACGCCGCTTGCGACGCCCGAACTGATCGCTTGGCTGGACAAGGTCAAGTCGCTTGGGTTCCAGGTCGTCATTTTATCGAACAACAACTTGATGCGCGTGGCGAAGTTCTCCGAGCCGCTCGGCATTCCGTTCATTCCGGCGGCGCGCAAGCCATTCAACAAGGCGTTCAAGCAAGCGCTGAACCTCCTTGGTCTCAAGGCCGAACAGGCCGTCGTCGTCGGCGACCAGATGATGACCGACGTGCTCGGCGGACGCCGGATGGGTCTGCATACGATCCTGGTGACGCCGATTGCGAGAACGGAAGAAGGCTGGGGGACGAGGATGAACCGCCGCATCGAGAAGATCGCGCTGTCAAGGCTGACCAAGCAGGGCTTGTGGCCGGATAAGGGGGACAAGTAGCATTGCCGACAATTGAAGATAACTGGAGTACGAAAAGATGCGCGGGCTGCGGCGTGACGCTGCAGATCCAAGACGCGTCGAGGCCGGGGTTCGTGCCCGAGGCCGCCCGCGAGCGCGAGCCGATCATTTGCCAGCGCTGCTTCCGAATCAAACATTACAATGACGCCTCGTCGGTCGCCATCGATCAGGACGATTTTTTGCGTTTGCTCGGCGGTATCGGCAGCACGAACAGTCTCGTCGTGCACATCGTCGACCTGTTCGACTTCGAAGGCTCGATGATCTCGGGTTTGCAGCGCTTCGTAGGCAACAACCCCGTGCTGCTGGTCGTGAACAAGATCGATCTGCTGCCTAAGGTGACCAACTGGAACCGCCTTCGCAATTGGGTGCAAAAGCAAGCCAAAGCCGGCGGACTTCGCGTAGTCGACGTGGTCCTGTGCAGCGCGCGCCGCAACATCGGCTTCGACCGGGTCGTCGAGGCGATCGGGCAGCTGCGGGGCGACCGCGACGTCTATGTCGTGGGCGCGACCAACGTCGGCAAAAGCACGCTCGTCAATCGGCTCATCGCCGATTACAGCGATCTGGGCAGGGAACTGACGGTGTCCCGCTATCCGGGGACGACGCTGGACGCGATCAGCATCCCCTTGGATGACGGCCGCAACATCATCGACATGCCGGGCATCGTATACAAGTCGCGCTTGTCGGAGATCGTTCCGCGCGAGACGCTGCACGCGCTGCTCCCGGACAAGCCGCTCAAGCCGCTGACCTACCAATTCTACGAAAAACAGACGCTCTTTTTCGGCGGGCTGGCCCGCTTCGACTTCACTGCAGGCGAGCGCCAGTCGTTCACCGCGTACCTGTCGTCCGGCATTCCCGTGCACCGTACCAAGCAGGAGCGGGCCGACGAGCTTTACGACAACCACCGCGGCGATATGCTGGCTCCGCCTACGCGCGAAGAACTGGCCGACATGCCGCCGCTCGTAAGGCATAATTTGCGTGTTCCGCCCGGCGGACCGAAGGATATATTCATATCCGGACTCGGCTGGATCAAGGCAAACGGCTCCACCGGCGCCGTCGTGGACGTTTATGCGCCCAAGGGCGTCAAGGTATTGCTCAGGGATTGCATCTTGTGAGTCGGGAGGAAGCCGCGGGCATGGACAGTCATACGATACTATACGGCGTGATCGGGGATCCGATCCGCCATTCCAGATCGCCGATCATGCTGGGCAGGGCGTTTAGAGAGAGCGGCGTGAACGGGGCTTACGGCGCGTTTCACGTCGCGCCCGAGCGGCTGGGCGACGCGATCAGAGGCGTTCGCGCGCTCGGCTTCCGCGGCCTGAACGTGACCATTCCGCACAAGATCGAAGTCATGGCCTACCTGGACGAGATCGACGAGAGCGCCAGGGCGATCGGCGCGGTCAACACGATCGTGAGCGAGGATGGCAAGCTCACCGGCTACAACACGGACGGGATCGGCTACGTCCGGTCGCTCAAGGAAGAAGCGGAGCCGGATCTGTCCGGCAAGCGCATCCTTGTGCTGGGCGCCGGGGGCGCGGCCCGGGGGATCGTCTGGGCGCTGCTGCGGGAATCGCCCGCGGAGGTGCTCATCGCGAACCGGACCGATGCGCGGGCGGAGGAGCTTGCAGCGGCGTTCGAATCCGGCGGCCGCTTGAAGTCCGTGCACTGGCATTCGCTGAGCGAAGCGTGCGGAGCGGCGGACATCGTCATCAATACGACGTCCGTCGGCATGTCCCCCCATACGGAGGCGGTTCCCGCCGATCCGTCCTGGCTCCGTCCGGGTGCGGTCGCGAGCGATCTCATCTACAATCCGCTTACGACGGCTTTTTTGCACGGCGCACAGCGGCGAGGCTGCCGTATTCACGGCGGTCTCGGCATGTTCGTTTATCAAGGCGCCTATGCGTTCGAATATTGGACGGGGCGGCCTGCGCCGGCTGCGGCGATGCGCGAAGCGGTGCTGGCTTCCTTTTCCGAAGCGGCGAAAGTTTGAACATTTATCTATCAGAGAGCAGGGAATACGCATGCTGACCGGCAAACAAAAACGTTTTTTGCGTTCCGAGGCCCATCACCTGACCCCGATCTTCCAGGTCGGCAAGGGCGGCACGAACGACCACCTGATCCGCCACATTGAAGAAGCGCTCGAAGTGCGCGAGTTGATCAAGGTGTCGATCCTGAACAACAACGACGATGACCGTTACGAGGTGGCGAAGGAGCTGTCCGAACGCTCGGGCGCCGAGCTCGTGCAGGTCATCGGCAAGACGATCGTGCTGTACAAGGAATCCCGCGACAACAAGCAGATTCAGCTTCCTTAAAGGAGGTACGCGCATGAGACGGATCGGGCTGATGGGCGGCACCTTCGATCCCGTGCATATCGGCCATTTGATTGCAGCCGAAGCGGCGCGCGAGGCTGCGGACTTGACCGAGGTCTGGTTCATACCGACCTCCGTGCCTGTCCACAAGCCTCAGCCCGGCGCTTCCGGCGAGCAGCGCCGGGCACTCGTGGAGGCTGCGATCTCGGAGCATCCGTCGTTCCGCGTGGAAGCCGCCGAGCTCGACCGGCAGGGCGCCTCTTACACGATCGACACCGTGCTGGAGCTGCGGGCACGATATCCGGACGTTTCGTTCTACTGGATCGTCGGATCCGATATGCGGGACGACCTGCCGCGTTGGAGACGGATCGAAGAGCTGGCAAGCCTTGTCGTTTTTATCGCGCTGGATCGTCCGGCAACGGGCGCAGATGCAGGCCATGCAGGAGCCGAATCCGAGCTGCCGCCGTATCTGCGGGACCGGATCGTGCGAGGGGAGATGCCGGGAATCGGCATTTCGTCCACCGATATCCGACGGCGCTGCGCCGAAGGCCGTACGATCCGGTACATGGTGCCAGAGCGCGTTAGAGCGGAGATCGAAAGGAAGGGATTGTATGGATCGCGAACTGCTGATTGAGGCCGTCAAGCGCCAGATGCCCGAAAAGCGGTACAGGCACGTCGCAGGCGTCGTGGATACGGCGTTCGTGCTGGCCCAGCGATTCGGCGGCGATCCGGACAAAGCTTGGCTCGCCGCGCTGCTGCACGATTATGCCAAGGCTTGGCCGACGGACCGCATGGAGCGGATCATCCGCGAGCACGGCCTGCCGCCCGAGCTGTTGACCTACGACAAGGAGCTATGGCATGCGCATGTCGGCGCTTGGGCGGTGCGCGATGAACTGGGCATCGAGGATGAAGAAGTGCTGGATGCGGTACGCTATCATACATCGGGCCGGGAAAACATGACTTTACTGGATCGCATCGTCTGCCTCGCGGATTACATGGAGCCCAGCCGCGCATTCCCGGGCGTGGACCGAATCCGGGAGCTGGCTGAGACGAACCTGAACGAGGCGCTGGTCGCGGGCTTCGACTCGACGATCATTCATTTATTGGATAAAGGCAAAACGATTTTCCCGCTGACCGTATTGGCGCGCAACGACCTGGTAAAGGAAATTCGCGCGGCGGGCACAACGATCGAATTTTAAGGGAGGCTGACCTATGGCAGGATCAGAACAGTTAATGAGAAACGTCGTGGACGCGGCAGACGACAAAAAAGCGAACGACATCGTAGCGCTTAATTTGCAGCATATCTCGCTGGTGGCAGACTACTTCGTCATTTGCCACGGCAATTCGGATACGCAAGTCCAATCGATCTCGACCGAGATCAAGAAGCGCGCGGAGGAAGCCGGCGCCCGCGTACGGATGGAAGGCATGGATACGGCAAGATGGGTGCTTATCGACATGGGCGACGTCGTCGCGCATGTATTCCATCGGGACGAGCGCGAATATTACTCGCTTGAGCGCCTGTGGTCCGACGCGAAGGCGGTTGAATTCGCATGACGCTGATCGCCGGCACGACGGCCAGTCTGCTTGTGCGGCGCGAGGTGTCTCCTTACGGCTGGTTTCTGGCTGAAGACGAGTCGGACGCTACGCCCGAAGTGCTGCTCCCTTACGGCGAAGCAACGAGTAATCGTCCATCGGTCGGCGATTCGGCGGAAGTCTTTATTTTCCATGACGACAAAGGCCGCCTGACGGCGACGACTCGCCGGCCGCTGCTGCAGCTCGGGCAGATGGGCCGGCTCGAGATGGCCGACTTCCATCCGCGGTTCGGCTGCTTCCTGGAGCTCGGCATCGGGCGTCAGCTGCTGCTGCCGATCAAGGAGTTGCCGGACAACCGCGATCGCTGGCCGCAGCCGGGCGACGAGCTTCATGTGATCATGAAGCACGACAAGGAAGGGCGCATGCTGGCCCGGTTAGCCAAGATCGAGGATTATGAGCGCGTCGTATTCCGTGCGCCGTCCTCCTGGCATCACGAGCAGCGGGAATGCTGGGTGACCGATATATACAAGGACGGCGTGTTCATGCTGGCGCATGGCGGCGTGCTTGGTTACGGGGCGCTCGGCTACCTGCCGAACGCGTCCATGATCCATCCGCTGCGGCTTGGCGAGAAGACGACCGCTCGGGTGACGCAGGTAAGGGACGACGGCAGAGTGACGTTGTCCATGCGTCCTGCCAAAGAAGTCGGACGCCTGGAGGATTCGGACCGTATTCTGGCCTTCTTGCAGGCAAGGCCGGGCGGCGCGATGCCATATTCGGATTCGACGCCTGCGGACGTCATCCTGAAGCGGTTCGGGCTCAGCAAATCCGCCTTCAAGCGCGCGCTCGGCAAGCTCATGAAGGACAGGCTTGTGGTGCAGGACGGCAACTGGACGCGTCTTGCGGCTGCTGAAGGTGGCACGCAGGATGCGGGAGCTTCGCAAAATGCGGGCGCCGATACGAAGCCTGAGTGAATGGAGCGCGGTTTGGCTCGACGCGAAGGTCAATAACGCTTAAGGCGCCGCTAGCAGGCTCCGGGCGAGCGAATAATGAAAGGCTCCGGATCCCGGCTTGATTGACGGGCGGGGCCGACGACGAGGAGACATCCATGCGCAGCTATCGTGAGTTCGCCTCGGTCTACGACCGGCTAATGGAGGACATGCCGTACCCGGAATGGCTAAGCTTCGCCAGAGAATGCTGGGAGAAGTACGGCATGCCCAAGACGGTCGTCGATTTGGGCTGCGGGACGGGCAATATTGCCATACCGCTTGCCAAATCCGGATTTCGCATATTCGGCATCGACTTGTCGGCGGACATGCTGTCCGTCGCCCGCGCCAAGTGGGAGTCCGTGCCGCAGCGGGGCATCGGCCGCGCTTCGGGCGGCGAGGAAGGCAACATCCGCTGGCTGCAGCAGGACATGCGCGATTGGGAGATTCCCGAGCCCGTCGACTGCGTGCTGTCGTTTTGCGACAGCTTGAACTACTTGACGGAGCCGGAAGACGTGTTCTCCTCGTTCAAGCATTCGTATGCCGGCCTTAGGCCCGGAGGGTTGTTCATCTTCGACGTGCATGCGCCGCCGCAGCTCGCCCGCTACGGCGAGGAGCAGCCGTTCGTGCTGGACGACAAGGACATCGCTTATCTGTGGACGTGCGATTACGATCCCGATCGTCGGGAAGTGGAGCATGAACTTACTTTCTTCGTGCGCGAGGAAGGCGGGCCAGGCGCAGGTTTGTACCGGCGATTCGAAGAGGGGCACGTACAGCGCGCCTACGAACCGGATTGGCTGGCCGGGCAGTTGGCAGAGGCGGGCTTCGAGCTGCTTCATCGCAGCGCGGACTTTTCCTGGAACGCGCCGACGGCGGCCAGCGAGCGATTGTTTTTTGTCGCGCGGCGGCCGGCGTAGACTTCAACGATGCAAGGGACCGTCAGGCGGAGCTGCCTGGCGGTTTTTTGTAGACCAAACATTATATATGGGCGGCCATTTGCGGAAAGTTAAGCGCGATTTCAGCGTACTGGCGCTTTATGGATTAGGGCCAAATAACTGCATTTGTAATATTTGCAGGCATTGCGGAAAAGGAACACTATGGGCGAAGACATACGGGCCTGTCAGGACGGCAGTAGAACGAGCCATCGATAGGCGTTCCAGCTTCGAGTATCCGCCAAACATAAAGGACCATCAGGGTGATTTATCCCTGTTGGTTTTTTTATCGTACGTGGCTTGATGAGTGAAAGAAATGCGCGATTGCCTGCCGAAGTGAAGGCGATGTGTCAGTAGGCGGGTTCAAATGCGCGATCGCCTGCCGTAGTGAAGGCGATGTGTCAGTAGGCGGGTTCAAATGCGCGATCGCCTGCCGTAGTGAAGGCGATGTGTCAGTAGGCGGGTTCAAATGCGCGATCGCCTGCCGTAGTGCAGGCGCTGGGCCTGCAGGCGGTCGCAATTCGCAAAGCGAGCGCTTGTTGTAATGCAGGCGAATTCATTTCCAAGCAATACCCCGCGAGCCCAATCATAACAAGAGCGGTCCCCAAAGGCCAATTGCCTCCCGGGGACCGCTCTTGTTTTAACAAGTCTTTTTAACCGTTCAGCTTCGCCTTCTCCGTCAGCTGTCTCTTCCCCGGCCAGAATGACCGATCGCCCAGCAGCGCCGTGATGGCCGGCACCAGAAACGGCCTGACGAGGAACGTATCCAGAAGCACGCCGATTGCGGTGATGACGCCGAATTGCACGAGCACCTGGATCGGCAGCGTCGCGAGCACCGCGAACGTACCGGCCAGGATGAGGCCTGCCGAAGCAATGACGCCTCCCGTTTCCCCGACGCCTTCGCGAATTGCGTCCCGCAGCGGCATTTCCTTTCGTTTGCGCCAGATGCTGGAGATCATGAAGATGTTGTAGTCCTCTCCCAGCGCCACCAAGAACACGAACGCATACAACGGAATGGAGCCCTGGATGGCATCTGCGCCGAGCACGTAATGGATGATGAGCCATCCGAGTCCAAGCGCTGAAAAATACGATAGAATAACGGTGCCCACTAAATAGGCGGTGGCGACGACGGAGCGCAGATATAGGAGCAGCAGCAGCGCGATCAGTCCGATGACGACCGGCAGGATCAGCCGCGTATCCCGCTCTCCGGTCTCTTTCGTGTCATACTGCTCCGCGGTCTGCCCCGAGATCCACACATGATCGGCGGCCGCCGCGTCGCCCGACTCTGAGAGCGCTGCGTTCGCGGTTTCGCGCAAATCTGGAATTTTGCCCAGCGCCTCGAGCGAATAAGGATTGAGCGCGAGCTCGACGTCGTACGCTACGATTTGTTTATTCTGCTGTCCCTCTACAGGATCGGATACGCGGCTGACATAGGGCAAGCCGGACAGTTTTTCCGCCAAGCCCGTTTCCCGGCCGCCGGTATCGACGATAACTTTGACGGGCGCAAGCTCGCCTTCGGAAAATTGGGAGCCGATCAGCGCGTAACCTTCTCTAGACTCCATCGTGGAGGGGAACGAAGATAAGATGTCATAGGTGAATTTGATCTGACTGGATACGCCCGCAAGCAAGGCGAGGCAAACGACCGAGACGAGAGCGATCAAGCCTGGACGTTTCACGACGAGCGTACCCGTGCGATAGCGGGGGGCTGCCTCGGGCGCAGGCTTTTGTTTGCCTCGCTTCGCGGCGCGTTCCTCGCGCATTTGCTGCGTGCGCGGCACGAACGGCCAGAAGGAGGCGCGGCCGATGACGGCGAGCAGCGCGGGCACGAGCGTCAGGCTGGCGATGCTCATGATAAAAATCGCGATGCTGAACGGCGCGGCGAACCGGCGGAACGCGCCGTATTCGGCCAGCAGCAGCGTGAGGAGCGCGATTACGACGGTGATGCCGCTCATCGCGACGGCGCCGGATGCGTCCGTCAGCGCGGCGCGAAGCGCCTTCCCTTTATCGGGCTCATGCTTGAGCAGCTGCCTGAAACGAGAGATGAGGAACAAACAGTAGTCCGTTCCGGCGCCGAACAGAAGTACCGTCATAATCGAGATGCCCTGCGAATCGACGACGATCCAGCCCTCGCGGGCCATCCAGCCGAGAAGCGGACTGATGACGCCGTAGGCAAAGCCGACGCCCACGAGCGGGATGAAGGCGAGGATCGGCGACCGGTAAATAAGCAGCAGCAATATGAGTACGAGCAGTACGGTTCCCATGAGCAGCGCGAAGTCGGCATTCTCGAAAAGTCCGGTGGCGTCGATCTGGATGCCGACCGGTCCGGTAACCCGTGCGCTGAGGACGCCCGCCTTGCCCGCGTCCGCTTCGAACGGATCGCTGCCGGCCAGGGCTGCAGTTTGTTTTTTAAGGGCTTCAATGCCTTCCTTTAATTGATCCGTGCCCGCGTTTTTGTCGAAAAACACGGGGGTTACGAGCGTGCTGCCATCTTCGGACAGCTGGGCTTTGAGCGCTTCCGCGGGCATCTGGTGCAGCGGAGGAACCGAGGTCTGATACGGAAGCGGCGTGCCGGTCCATTGTCCCGCCAGCTTGCGGACATTTTCCAAATCGCCGTCCTCCAGGCCGCCTTCCCTGTGCCATACGATTAACGCCGGCACGTCCGCGCCGCTTGCGAATTCCCGTTCCGCGACAGCCGCCGCCTTCACGGACGGCCTGCCGTCTGTCAGATTGGGCGCGTTGTTGGTCTCGTGCTTGCCGACCTGCGGCAGCAAAACGCTTAATAGTGCAGCGGCGACGATCCATACCGCGAGCGTCACCCATCGGCCGACGGGGCCCGTTACTCCTTTGCCATCAACGCGTACTTCCTTCACTTGAGCTCCCCCTCGCGATTCGATTGCGATATAATGAGTTATAATGTTACCGTCAATAATTATATATACCGGAAGGTTAATATTGCAACATGTTTGAGGGGAAGGCGCATCAAGTGAAACAAAAACAAACAGGACGGGCCCCGGGGCGGCCCAAAGGGAATACGGACAGCCGGGCCGTTCTGCTCGGCGCCGCTTCGGCTCTTTTTATGGAATTCGGCTACGAGCCGGTGTCGTTGAATCAGATCGCGGAACGCGCGGGCGTAACGAAGGCTTCGATTTATTATTATTTCAGCGGCAAATCGGAGCTGTTCGCCGCGTCCGTGACCGAGATGATGGGGCGCATCTGCTTATTCACGCGCCGGATTCTCGAGCAGGAAGGGACGCTTAGAGAGCGGCTGTACAAGGTCGCGGCAGCGAAGATGGCGGACACGCATGTCGAGTTCGAGTCGATGATGCGCGAAGCGATCGCATCGCTCAGCGAGGAGCAGCGGCGCGAGATCCGCGAAGCGGAATACCGCATTCACGAGGTGCTGGCCGAATGTTTTGCCGAGGCGGCCGACCGCGGGGAAATGCGGGGCGGAGAGGATCCGCTGCTGCTGGCGCACGCTTTTTCGTCGCTGCTGATGGTCGGCAGCCGCGATTACGGCGGCGAAGCGCGCGAGGACCTGCCCGAGCGGATCGTCGATCTTTTCTGGCAAGGCGCGGGACCGCGCGCTTGACACGGATTGACGGCAACCGCTATAATCGAGGCAATAAAGGCTGTGAAGAGGAAAAGTAATCGTGTTGCGTCAACCCAGAGAACCGGCGGTAGGTGCGAGCCGGCTGACGCGAGCGACGAACTCGCCTTGGAGCTCCGCGCGCAATCCATGTCAGGCTTCTTGCCCCGGCAGGCAAGCGCGGCGATTCCCTCCGCGTTAAGGAGGAAGAGTGGACGGCATGCCCAAGCAGGGCTGGCGTCAACTAGGGTGGTACCGCGAGTTTAACCTCTCGTCCCTAGCGTGATTTCGCTGGGGCGGGAGGTTTTTTGGTTTTTTAAACGAGCAGTCAGACGGAAGGGGCAGTCATGAACCATGGTACAAGACAACAATCAACCCGGCTACAAGCCGCAGACGCTGGAGCCCAAGTGGCAGCGCTACTGGGACGAAAATAAGACGTTCCACACGACGGAGGACCCGGCCAAGGAAAAGTTTTACGCGCTCGACATGTTCCCGTATCCGTCCGGTGCCGGATTGCACGTCGGCCATCCCGAAGGCTACACGGCGACCGATATCGTCAGCCGCTACAAGCGCATGCGCGGGTACAACGTGCTCCATCCGATGGGCTGGGACGCGTTCGGCTTGCCGGCGGAGCAATACGCGCTTCAGACGGGACGCCATCCGCGCGAGATTACGGTGGAGAATATCGACAACTTCCGCCGGCAGATCAAGTCGCTCGGCTTCTCCTACGATTGGGACCGCGAGTTCAGCACGACGGATCCCGATTATTACAAGTGGACCCAGTGGATTTTTATCCAGCTGTATAAAAAAGGACTTGCCTACGTGGCCGAGGTGCCCGTCAACTGGTGTCCCGCGCTCGGTACGGTGCTCGCGAACGAAGAAGTCATCAACGGGCTGAGCGAACGCGGCAATCACCCGGTCATCCGCAAGCCGATGCGCCAGTGGATGCTTAGGATTACCGAATACGCCGAGCGGCTGCTCGAAGATCTCGAGGAGCTCGACTGGTCGGAGAGCATCAAGGACATGCAGCGCAACTGGATCGGCAAGTCGACGGGCGCAGAGGTGACCTTTGCGATCGACGGCCATGCCGACGCATCCCTGACGGTGTTCACGACGCGTCCGGATACGCTGTTCGGCGCGACATATTGCGTGCTGGCGCCGGAGCACGAGCTTGTGTCGGCCATCGCTTCCGCAGAGCAGAAGGCGGACGTAGAGGCTTATGTCGAGCAGGCTGCGCGCAAGAGCGATCTCGAACGGACCGATCTGGCTAAGGACAAGACGGGCGTCTTTACGGGCGCGTATGCCGTCAATCCGGTAAACGGGGAACTCGTGCCGATCTGGATCGCCGATTACGTGCTCGGCGGCTACGGTACGGGCGCCATCATGGCCGTGCCGGGCCATGACGAACGGGACTGGGCGTTCGCTAAGAAGTTCGGCCTGCCGATCGTCGAGGTCGTCGGCGGCGGCAACGTCGAAGAAGCGGCGCATACGGGAGAAGGGGAGCACGTCAATTCGGGCTTCCTGGACGGCTTGTCCACGCCGGACGCGATCGCCAGGAGCATCGCCTGGCTGGAGGAACAGGGCAAAGGCCGCGGCAAGGTCACCTACAGGCTGCGCGATTGGCTGTTCAGCCGCCAGCGCTATTGGGGCGAACCGATCCCGGTGCTGCACTTCGAGGACGGCAGCATGGAGACGGTGCCGGAGGAAGAGCTTCCGCTGCTGCTGCCGGACGTCGACGCGATCACGCCATCCGGCACCGGCGAATCGCCGCTCGCTACCGTCGAGGAGTGGGTGAACGTGACGCTGCCGGACGGTCGCAAGGCGCGCCGGGAGACCAACACGATGCCGCAGTGGGCGGGCAGCTGCTGGTACTACCTGCGGTTTATCGACCCTAAAAACGCGGACGCGATCTGCGATCCGGCCAAGCAGCAGGAATGGCTGCCGGTCGATCTTTACATCGGCGGCGCCGAGCATGCCGTGCTTCACTTGCTCTACGCGCGCTTCTGGCACAAGGTGCTGTACGATCTGGGCGTGGTGGCGACCAAGGAGCCGTTCCACAAGCTAGTCAACCAAGGCATGATCCTCGGCACGAACAATGAAAAGATGTCCAAGTCGCGAGGCAACGTCATCAATCCCGACGACATCGTCGGCGAGTTCGGGGCGGATACGCTGCGCGTGTACGAAATGTTCATGGGGCCGCTCGAAGCGACGAAGCCGTGGAATACGAACGGGGTCGAAGGCATGTATCGCTTCCTTGGCCGCGTATGGCGCTTGTTCGTGGGGGAAAACGGAGAGCTGAGCGAAAAGATTAAGGACACCGCAGGCGAAGAGGCTTTCCGCAGAACCTGGCATCGTTCGGTCAAAAAAATTACCGAGGACTACGAGGGATTGCGCTTTAATACGGCGATCAGCCAGCTGATGATTTTCGTCAACGAGGCCTACAAGGTCGAGGAGCTTCCGAAGCAGGCGATGGAGCACTTCGTGCAGATGCTGTCGCCGATCGCGCCGCATATCGCCGAGGAACTCTGGGAGAAGCTCGGGTACGCACAGAGCGTGACCTATGCGGCTTGGCCGTCTTACGACGCCGCGCTGACGGTCGACGCCGAAGTCGAGATCGCCGTGCAAGTCAACGGCAAGATCGTGGACCGCGTCTTCGTAGCGGCCGATCTCGAGGGAGAAGCGCTGCAGGAAGCCGCGCTCGCGCTGGAGAAGGTCAAGGCCGTCACGGACGGCAAGACGGTGCGCAAGATTATCGCGGTCAAGGGCAAGCTCGTCAACATCGTAGCGAACTGACACGTCAAGGGCGGCCCGCTTGGATTACCGGGCCGCCCTTTGCGTTGCCATAAAGCCTTTGCTCCTCGTACTTCCGTTCGTGCCGAAGGTTCGAATCTTCAGCCTATTCGGACGAAAAAGATTGTTCCGAAAGCGAGGCTTCGACCTTCGTCAGATCTTCCGCGAACTTGTCGTGCGTTTTCCGCATGACTTTGCGAAAGGCATCTTTGGTCGCGAGCCGCAGTTCTTCCATCGCTACCGCGGTGATGCCGCCGGGCACGCAGACGCGCTCCTGCAGTTCCTGCGTCGTGCAGCCCTGCTCCAGCAGCCTCGCCGTGCCGAGCAGCATCTCGGCACCGACTCTGGATGCGACCTCGGGCGTGAGCCCCGCGAATTCGACCGTCGATTCCACGAATTGCTCCAGCAGGTACGCCATAAAGGCGGGGCCGCAGCTGGACAGGTCCGAAGCGGCGCGGACGCTATCCTCGGGCACTTCGATAGGCTCGCTGATACGCGCGAACATGGAGATCAGCAGCTTTTTGTCGGCAGGCTCGAGCCGCGTGCCGTACATGAACAGCGAAGCGCCGCTCGCCGCGCCGTTGACGATGCTCGGAATGATCTTCGCCGTCTTGCAGGGCAATAGTCGCTCGAGCTGCTCTAGCGTGACGGGACTGGTAATCGACACCAGCAGCTGCTCCGGCCGTATCGAGTCTCGAATCTCGCCGATCACCGCCCGGTAGTCAAGCGGCTTCACGCAGAGAAAGACGATATCCGCGTCCCGGACGGCTGACGCGTTCGTCGGCCCGATCCGAAGGCCCGGGAACTGATGCGCCAGACGTTCCGCTTTGGAGGAGGTGCGGGTTGCGATCGTCACTTCCGACGGCTCAAAAGCCCGGGCGCGCAGCAAGGCTCCCGCTAGCAGACCGCCCATGCTTCCGGCGCCGATGAAGCCGACCTTCATCTGAGGTCCTCCTCCCGCTATTGGCATTATGCATGGCTTCTTTCCATTGTATGTCAGCAGGTTTGGCCGACATGACTCGATTTTTTATGCGTTTTGAAAATGGATGAATGCAAGTCGCCTCAGGAGACGATCATGGAGGAGAGCCATATGGGAAAAAAATCGGCGCGGAGCATCGGACTGCGGAGCCGTGCGGCGCTGTTGGCGGGTGCGGCAGCGGCAGCTTTGCTGGTTTGGGGATGGCTTGCGCCTGCGGACGGGGGCGTACCCGGCTGGGAGCCGGTGAACGCGCAGGTCGCGGCCGCCGTGGCTGACGCAGAGATCGAGAGCGGGAAGGCGGAGGGGACGGACAAGTCGGCTAGCGCAGTGTCAAAGACGGATTCGACGGCCGCCGACCGACCGATCGCGTCTGAGGGCCCCGCCAAGCCGGCGGCGGACGGAGCGGTATCGAACGGAAGCGAGGTCTCGGGGACTTCGGTAATACCAGGAAAGGCGTCAGGCGATACACCTGTCGCTGCCGGGGATTCCGGCACTGGCCCGGGAAACGTTGACAAAATAGCGGAGGCTACCGCGCAAGTAGGTGCCGCAGCAAACGCCGGACCGGCCGCGAATGCGGGCGACGGGACGCAGCAGGGCGCGGGATCCGAAGCTTCGGCGGCGGACGGACGGCTCGATATCAATCTGGCTAGCGCCGCCGAGCTGGATGCGCTGCCGGGCATCGGGCCTGCCAAGGCCGAAGCAATCGTACAATATCGGGATGCGCACGGGCGTTTCAGATCTGCCGAATCGCTAAAAGACGTTAAAGGAATCGGGGACAAGCTGCTCGCGAAGCTGCTGCCGCTTATAAAGGCAGGCTAAGCCGGACGGCGGTCCCGGGGATATACGACAGGAGGCAAAGCCAGATGGCGCTTGCGGTTCGCAAGGATTGGGATACTTACTTTATGGACATCGCCTTCATGGCATCGACGCGGTCGCGTTGTCCGAGACGGCACGTGGGCGCCGTGCTCGTACAGGGCAAGAAGCTGCTGGGCACGGCTTACAACGGCGCGCCGATGGGCGTGCCCGACTGCTCGGAGGCCGGCTGCATGATCGTCGAAGAATTCGCGCCGTCACCTTCAGGAGAACCTGGCGTCATGGTCAAAAAGGAGCGCTGCATCCGTACGATTCACGCGGAGCAAAATTTGTTGCTGTTCACGGACCGGATCGACAGGGAGGGCTCGACCGTCTATGTGACCGATCAGCCGTGCTGGACATGCGCGAATATGCTCGCGAACAGTGGCATCGTCGAGATCGTTTTTCACCGCGGCTATCCGAAGGACCATGACAAAGTTTCCGCGTTGATGGCCGAGCGCCGCATCGTTTTCAGGACGATAGCGGATTATGCGCCGCCACAGGATACGGAAGTGAAGGAAGCCGATTAAAGAAGGAAATTGGAATACGAGGAAGGCCAATGGGAAGAACCCCGCTTAACGCGCAGGGTTCTTCTTTTTATTGGAAAGGAGCGTGAAACGGATGGATCGCAGGCCGCTGGTTTGCGTAGCGGGGTTCTGGGTCGCGGGCAGCGGCATATGGTCGGTGCGTCACGGCATGCCCGCGACGCTCGTTTATCTCGGCATCGTCGTCGCCCTCGCGGCATTCGTCCTCGCCGGGCGGATCAGGCCGAGTACCGGCGCGATATGCGCCGCGGCGTTGCTGCTGTCCGCAGGCCTTCGGATATGGAGCGAATCCGGGCACGGCTCCGATCTGACGTCGGCGTGGAACGAGCCGGAGGGCCGGTCGGTGATCGCGGCCGGCCGGCTGCTGGAGCCTGCGGCGATCGACGGCGATACGGTGACGTTTCCGATACGCGCGAGTCTCGTCCGGTCGGGCGATGAGGCAGCGCTGCGCATCGACGAGAAGCTGCTGGTCCGCGTTCGGCTGTCCGCCGAGGAAGAGCTGGCTACCGCGGCATCCTGGAAGCGCGGCATATCCGTCGAGGTCTCCGGCACGCTCAAGCTTCCCGCCGACGCGGGCAATTTCGGCGGCTTCGACTATCGTCGTTATTTGAAAGGGCAGGACATTTATTGGACGGTAAGCGCCAAGGGCGCGGAAGCCGTCGAGCGAACGTCGGGCCGCGTATCGCTCCTCGACCGTACGCTTCGCTGGTTCGACGAATCCCGGGAAGCCATCGGGAAGCTGACCGATCGGCTGTACGGCAAAAAAGACGCCGGTTATATGAAAGGTTTGGTCGCCGGCATCGTAGACGACATCGATCCGGACCAATACGACGACTTTTCCCGGCTCGGTCTGACGCACGTGCTCGCTATTTCCGGCCTCCATGTCGCCGTCGTCGTTTATATCTTGCTGATGCTCGGCAAGCTCGCGCGCTGGACCCGGGAGCGTTCGCTCGGATTCGCGGCATCGGCGATGCCCATATACATGCTGCTTACCGGCGCTTCTCCGTCGGCGGTCCGCGCTTGCCTGATGTCGATGCTCGCCTTGTGGCTCGCGCGGCAGGGGAAGCTGAGGGACGGGCTTCATCTGCTTGCCGCGTCCGCGCTCATGATGGTCGTATGGCGGCCGTCCGTCGTGGAGGACGTCAGCTTCCAGCTTTCTTTTATCGTGACCGCGGGTCTCTTGCTCTGCGTGCCGGTCATGACGGAGCTGCTTGCCGTTCGCATACGCTCGCCGTTTTTGCGCTCATCGCTCGCTGTAGCTTTAACCGCCCAGCTCTTTTCGTTTCCGGTCACCGCTTTTTATTTTCATCAGCTGCATTTGCTGTCGCTGCTCGCGAATCTCGTGCTGGTGCCGTTCATCAGCTTCGTCGTCATGCCGCTAGGGATGGCCGCGCTGGCGCTTGGCGCCGCTTGGCTGCCGCTTGGCCTCGTAACCGCGAAGCTTGCGACGCTTTGCAACCGCGCGACCTTCGCGATTACCGAATGGATGGGATCGGTCAAAGCGCTCTCGACGGTATGGCATCAGCCCGATCTGATCTGGGTGCTCGCCTTCTATGCGCTGCTGCTGGCCACGCTTGCCTTCGCCCGCCGTTCGCTCCGGCTGCGCGCGGAGCTGGCTGCGACGGCCGAAGCTGCCGCGGCGCAGCTCGCGGTCGCGGATCCGTTCGATCCCGCCGAGCGCGCCGAGCGCATCGCCGCATATGCCGGCGGCGCGCAGGACCGAGCCGACTGGACGCAGCCGCTACAAGGCCGGCCCGGCGGAGCAATCTCCGCCGACCAGCCGGAGGCCGCGTCTTCCGGGAGGCGCTCCAAACCGGACTCTACGAACTCGGAGACTTCGGGAAGCGGGGCGACCAGGGTGCTCGCATTCCATGCGCACCTCAATGCGCGCCGCAGGCGGCAGATCTCCGCCGCGATCTTCGCGCTGAGTTGGCTTGGCATGCTCGCTTGGGAAGCGCCGCCCGTCAAGCTCGACCGGACGGCCGCAGTCTCTTTTCTCGACGTCGGTCAGGGCGACAGCATCCTGATCGCGACCGGCAGCGGCCGGCATGTGCTCGTCGACGCGGGCGGCACGGTCGCCTTCGGCGCGGCGAAGGAACCGTGGCGTCTGCGCAAGGACCCTTACGAGGTCGGCCGCAAGACGCTGGTGCCGCTGCTTAAGCAGCGGGGCGTCCGGCGCCTCGATGCGCTCGTGCTGACGCATTTGGACGCCGACCATATCGGGGGCGCCCATGCGATTATCCGGGAACTGCGGGTCGGACGCATTTTGTTTAACGGAACGATTAAACCGGATGCCGACGTGCTTCGTCTATTTCATGAAGCCGAAGACGCAGGCATTCCGATGTATGCGGTCAAAGCGGGCGACGTGTGGCGGCCGGATGCGTCGGCGACGCTTGAAGCGCTGTATCCGCTACATGCGGCCAGCGACGATTCGATACCGGTTGTCGGCGAGCAAAACGATATGAGCGTCGTGCTCAAGCTCACGCTATACGGCCGCGTGTTTGTGCTTCCGGGCGACCTGGAGGCGGCGGGCGAGTCCGCGGTGCTCGACGAGCTGCGCCGGCACGGCGAAGAAGCGACTGCCATAGACGTGCTAAAGGCGGGGCATCACGGCAGCAAGACGTCTACGACGTCGCCCTGGCTGGCCTGGTGGAATCCTTCGGAGGTCGTCGTATCCGCCGGCAAAAACAATTTGTACGGGCATCCGCACGCCTTAGTCGTCGACCGGATCCTGCAATTCGGCGCCGCGCTCGAGCGGACCGACGTCCAAGGCGAGATCGCCTACCGCATCCGGCCGGACGGCCGGCTCGAACGGCGCGAGAAGCGGCCGTGACGACAAAAAGCGGCGCATATGATAGACTGTAACGGGACTTCATTCACGACTTTTCGGCGCTTCGCCGAGTATATAATGGAATATCGATCATTGGGACACAAGCGGTTCCGAAGGGCGTTTACGCCTTTATTTTTTTGTTAGATTATACCTTGCGTTTTTTGCAACCTTTTGGCGCACGCTTGCGTCAGAGGGGATGCGAGAGAAGGAGGATCTCCCGTGGTGGAGCCGGAATTGATCAAAGCTGCGCAGGCCGGCGATCGGGAAGCGCTCGTCGCGCTGCTTCGCGAGATCGAACACCAGGTTTACCGTACTGCCTATTATTTGCTTAACCACGAGCAGGATGCGATGGACGCCGCGCAGGAAGCGTTGATTCGGGTATACACGAAGATCAATTCCTACGAAGAAAAGGCGCAATTCCGCACGTGGGTTCAGCGTATCGTAACGAATATTTGCATCGACAAGTTTCGTCGCAAACGTCCTTCCGTTTCGATCGACGAACATGAAATGGTATTTCAAGCAAACGAAGACGTCGAGGCCGAGGTGATGAGCGGCTACGCTTCCGAAGACATTCGCGAGGCGATCGGCAAGCTTCCGGAGCATCACCGCACCGTGGTCGTGCTTCGTTATCTGCAGGATTTCTCTTATAACGAGATCGCCGATTCGCTCAACTTGCCGTTGAATACGGTCAAGTCTTACTTATTCCGCGCCCGGCAACAACTGCAGACATTGCTTCATGACTATCGGAAAGGGGGTGTCCGGGGATGAATCGCGAAGAGGGGATGGAGCTCGTGCAGCGTTCGATCGACGGCGATCTGAACGAGGAAGAGTCGTCGCGACTGCAATTGTACCTGCAAAACTATCCGGAGTGCGCCGCGCTTCTCGAGCGGCTGACGCGGCTGTCCGAAGAGCTGACGCAGCTGCCGCACGTAACCCCGAGATACAGCCTGGTCGACGCGATCCTGCCCCAGCTGGAGCGGATCGTGCCCGAGCCCGCGCCGGACGCCGTGCGCGCGCCTGCCGCAGCGGCTGCGCCCGAGCTGCGTTCGCGGAGGACGGGCAACCGCAAGTCCATGTACCGCAGCTTGGCCGCAGTCGTCGCGGCCGGCGTCGTCGCGGGCGTGCTGCTGATTGCGCATCCGTTCTCGCTGCTGCCCGATTCGGATCAGCAGAAGTCGGCCCTGCAGCAGGAATCGGCAGCCCAAGCGGCGCCAGGTGACGCTTCGTCCGACATCATGCGCAAGAATATGATGAACGATGAGACGGCGCCGGATGCCGCTGACAAGATCGCCGGCGCGAGCGCGTCCAGCGAACAGAGTCAGAGCTCGATCTCGTCCGATGGCTCCGCCGACGGCGCAAGCCCGTCGGTCGGCGGCACGAGCCTGAACGCATCCGGCGGAGGCGCGTCCGGTGGTTCCTCGACCGGCGAATCCGGCACCTCGGCAGGCGCGACCGGCATCGTGCCGACGGCCAAGATCGAGACGCAAAAGCCGTCCGCGGATCCGAATGCCGCGACCGGCTCTGCTGGCGGGTCGAGGCTGGAATTTGCGCCTCCTGCCGCCGCTTCGTCCGGCACGTCGGACAAGACGGATCAAGATACGCGCAACTTTGCAGGCGCCCAAGGCGACAGCCCTGCCAAGAGCGGTACTGGCGCAAGCGGACCGGCCGCGTCGGAAGCGCCGTCGATTGCGAACGTGCCGGAGATGTCGTTATCGGCCGCCATGCCCTCTTGGGCATCGCCCGACGGCAAGCTGACGGCACTCGCATACCAAGGCGGCCTGCGCATCGTGAAGACCGATGGACTCGAGACGGTTTTCGAGAGCGGCAACCGCGATGGCGCGGTGTCCGACGTCTCGTGGGGCCAGGACGGACAGGATCTGTACTACACCTGGACGGACGCTTCCGGCAAGGCGACGGAGCTCTGGTGGAACGCCAAAGAAAATCGCGAGCAGACGCGCTGATCGGCAGTCACCAATGGAACGGCTGCCGCGTATATTGGGATTATGACAGCTGCCGCGCCCCCTGGAGGCGCAGTCACGATCGTTCGCGCAAGGCACCATGGGCCTGCACGTCGAACGTTGACATAGATTCCAAGGACAAAGAGATCGCGCCTGCCGTTAACGGGCGCGGTCTCTTTGCTGTATAATGGTTGCGAGGTGGTCGGATTGGAATCGAAACAGGCATTTAAGGAAATCAGGGACGGACAGATACGTCCGATGTACATATGCTTCGGCACGGAGAGCTACCGCATGAACGAGTTCGCCGAGCGTCTAGCCGCGACGGTGGCCGAACCCGAGCATCGCGACATGGCGATCGTTCGCTTCGATACGGCAGAGCATTCGCTAGACGCGATTCTGGAGGAAGCGGAAACGATGCCCTTTCTGGTACCGAGCAAGCTTGTGCTCGTCCGGGACAGCGTCCTGTTCGGCTCGGCCAAGGAGTCGGCGAAGACGGAGCATCGGCCGGAACGGCTGCTGGAATATATGCGCAGGCCGTTCGAGACGACCGTGCTCGTCTTTATGGTGCCGCACGACAAGCTCGACGAGCGCAAAAAGACGTCGAAAGCGGCCAAGCAGGACGGCATCGTCGTCAATTTTTCTCCCCTGGGCCCGGACGAGCTGCTCCAGTGGGTGTCGGGCCGCGCGGCCAAGCAGGGCCGCACGCTGGACAGGCAGGCCGCGGAAGAGCTGATCCGCCGTGCGGGTACGGAGATGGGCGCCTTGTCGGCGGACACGGACAAGCTGTGCCTGCATGCGGGCGAGGGCGGTACGGTGACGGCCGCGTCCGTCGCCGAGCTCGTGCCGGCCGGCGTCGAACAGAGCGTGTTCAAGCTGACGGAGGAGATCGCGTCGCTTAGGACGGATAAGGCGATCGCCCTGTATCACGATCTGCTCAGGCGCCGCGAGGAGCCGATCAAGCTGACGGCGCTGCTCGTCAGGCAGTTCCGTAACATGCTGTACGTCAAGGAGCTGGGCAAGCAAGGCTATTCGCCGCAGCAGATGGCGGGCCAGCTCGGCATGCATCCATACGGCGTCAAGGTGACCGCGGAGCAGGCCAAGGCGTTCAGCATCGAACGGCTGACCGCGCTCCTTGGCGGCCTCGCCGAGCTCGATTACGAAATGAAAACCGGACGCGTCGACAAGACGCTTGGACTGGAGCTATGGCTGCTGCGGACCGGCTCCGGCGCAGGGATGAAGGTATAAGGGATTGGTAATGCGGCTTGGGCGGCAGCGATTATAGCGGCAGCGATTCGAGGACGGGGAAGCGCGCTGTCGGCGTGCGGGAGCTTGTCGGATGGTTTGCGTGTCAAAAGAACTGCATTAATACATGTATTTTTCCTCCGGCCAATGGATGCGATGAAATACCTGCAAATATGGTTACTACTTAGGTGAGTTAGAACTGAAACTGCCCGTGAATGGCGAGTGAGAGGGATTTGAGGACGGAAAGGTTTTGTTTGAGGAGCGTGGAGACGACGGAGCGAATGCGTGCAAACTGCGTTGCTC
>NZ_JBHRYU010000023.1:86253-133981 GCF_042649185.1 Cohnella sp. GCM10012308 | reverse complement strand
TTCCATCTCTTCACAATCCTCGTTTGGGTTTAACTACTAATTCTCGATGGGTATGCTTAAATCCCTTCTAGGTTAGAAAAAAAACAAAAAATCCCCCCGCCGAGGGGGGGAGCTAAGTAGTAACCACTTTTGCAGCTATTCTGTTTAAGAGGGCAGATACCGGCGAAATTAGATGTATATTTGCAGGCATTACGGCAATAAGCAGTGCGGGCGACGATCGGCGAGCAGAATGGACCATCGCATGCGGGAAATTAGTTGCAATAGCATTCTATATCGCGTATGATGCAATTAGTTGCAATAGCATTCTATATGAGGGGGAGAGAGGACTGAGCGAGCAAGAGAGGCCGGCTGGCGAAGGCGCGGCTGAATCGCACGGCCAGTATATATCGGCCATTTATCGTCACATGCAGGTCATGATCGCCGCCGAGTTGGCGCCATACCGCATCGGAAGCGGACAATACATTTTCCTGATGGCGATCGCGTCCGGGCGGTCCGTCACCCAGAAGGCGCTGAGCGAACGGCTGCTCGTCGACAAGACGACGACGGCCAAGGCGATCGCCAAGCTTGAAGCGGAAGGCTATGTACGGAGGGAGCCGGATCCCTCCGACAACCGGTATCAGCTGCTCGATCTGACGGAAGCGGGTCGGCAGGTCGTGCCCGAGGTGAGGGAAGCGCTGGCCCGCGTGAAGGCACGGACGCGGAAGGGGCTTTCGGACGAGGCCTACGATGAATTCCTCGGCTCCCTGAAGATCGTGCTCCGCAACTTAACCGAACTGGAGGAGAGGCCCGAATGATCGCGATCCCTTTTATCGTGGTGGATAATTGCAAGGATGAGATTCAATACTATCAGACGGTTTTCGGCGGCCAAATCGAGATTTTGCGCAAGCAGGGGGATGCGGTGCTTAACGCGGACCTGCATGCGGACGGCGCGATCCTGAAGTTTGCCGACTCCCAAGCGGCGAAGCCGGCGCAAAAGGGAGATTACGTTAGGGTATTTCTTAAAATCGAGACGGAGGATGCTTTTCGCGGCGTCTACGACAGGTTGGGGGACGAAGGTACGATCAATACCGCGGTTTATGAAGCGCCGTTTAACGGGCTTCTCGCCATCGTGACCGACCGGAACTGCGTGTGCTGGGTGCTGTCTTTTTATCGCGATTAAAAAAGTCGCTCGGGGACCAGCCAAGCTGCCACGAACAGAATTGCTCGGGGAAGCGGCTTGACGGTGCCGACCTATAGAACGTTTATCGTCTCGATCGCGAGCTCGGACTGATGGCGACCGTAGCTGCATCGAGGGCGACGTTCAGATCGGAAGTCTCGGCATGCACAAGTTTTCAAAGACAGCAATTCGTAAGAAACGCGGGAAGCGTGGTTATGATAGCTTGAAGGAGGCACTTCAAAAACGAATCGGGACGGTGGCGCAGCATGGGAGCATTGAAGCCGTATATCCAGTCGGAGGACGCCAGAACGCAGGCCGACTTTTACTTGCAGGCGCTTGGCGGCAAGCTGATGTCCGTGAGCACGCACGGCGAGCTGATGGGTGCGGAAAATGAATTTAAGGACAAGGTCATGCATATGTGCATTGAGGTAGCAGGGGAGAACTACATCTTTCTGGCGGATGCGATCGAGCCGGTCGGCTCCGGCGCAGCAGTCGCGCTGTCGATAAGTTATGCGTCGCAGGACGAAGCGCGCGAGGCATTCGAGAAGCTAGCCGAGAGCGGGCATATCAAGCATCCGATCGAGACGCAGCCATTTGGACTGTACTACGGCGAGCTGACGGACAGGTTCGGCATCCGGTGGATGATTACCGCAGGCTAGTTCTTAACTATATAAATAGTAGCGTCCGACTAAACGGCGAGGGAGCGGTGGATGATTTGATCAACCAGGTAGGGCAAATTATGGTGTACGTCGACGATCTGGACAAGGCGCGGAACTTCTGGACGGAAAAAGCGGGATTCCGCGTCGCTAACGAGGAAAACAACGGCGAAGGCATGCGGTGGATCGAGATCGCGCCTGCGGGCGGAGCGGAGACGACGATCGTGCTGCACGACAAGGCTTTCGTGGCCAAAATGTCGCCCGAGCTCAACCTCGGCACGCCTTCCCTCATGTTTTTCACGAGCGAGCTGGACAAGCTGTACGCCGACTACAAGAGCAAGGAAGTCACGGTCGGCGAGCTGGTTGAACTGCCCTTCGGCCGCGTATTCAACTTCGCCGACGACGAGGGCAACTACTTCGCCGTGATGGAGAAGAAGTAAAAGGAAACGGCAAACTTCGCATGACCGCGAACCGCCTGAGTGACGGGGCGGTTTTTGCGCTCCCTTCAGAGCCGCCACAGCCCCAGTTAACCGGAAAAACCGTCTAACTCGCTCCCTTCAGAGCCGCCACAGCCCCAGTTGACGCCCGCGACCGGCATCGCCTTCAACTGCTGCCTCGTCGTCGCGGTCCGGGGCGGATCCTAGTTTGTCCCAAGCACCTCTGCGATGATATGCTGGATACATATCTACTCGTACAAAGGAGCGATAATACGATGTATCAATCGATCGAGCAAGTCGTGAACGACTGGAACCAGGAAGCCGCGTTGACGCTTAAGGTACTTGAGGCGATGAGCGACGCTTCGCTGAAGCAGGCCGTATCGGAGACTCGCCATAGAACGCTCGGCGATATCGCCTGGCATGTGGCGAGCGCGCCGGTCGGCATTTTTGGCAGCGCCGGGCTTCAGATCGCCGGTCCGGACTTCAAACGCCCGGTTCCCGCGAGCGCTGCGGAGCTTGCCGACGCCTATCGCAGCATGAGCGTCGCCGTGGCCGACGCGATCAAGGCGCAGTGGACGGACGCGCGACTGGCCGATAGCCTGCTCCTGTTCGGCGCGATGAACATGACGTATACCGGCGTTGTAACTCTGGTCGTGCGCCATCAGATTCACCACCGCGGACAGATGACGATTCTCATGCGTCAAGCGGACGTGGTGCCTCCGGGCGTATACGGCCCCAACGAGGAAGAAGGCGCCGCGATGAGAGCCGCACGCGGCCAGTAATTCACCGCAGCCCAACGAAATGACGGAGACCTCGGCAGAGGCTCCGTTTTTTATTGCCGTTTATTTGGCGCAGGAGGAGTAAGGGGGCCGTCCTTCGGCGGTCGCTTCCACCTTTTCCAATGCGAGGGAACGGGACCGCTTCGGTTTCCGCGAACGCGCGGCCATGATACAATAGGGAGATGTGAAAGCGTTTGTATCCCGTATCATTCCGTACCGATCGCCGCATTTCGAAAGGGGCGCACCACTTGCAGCAAAGCTGGTTTCGACGACTGCTGTTGTCTTACTTCCCCATTTTTCTGATCACCATCACGATCATCGTGTTTCTCTCTTTTCTGATGGTCAACGAAATCTCCCGCAAAGAAACCGCTAAGGCGGACGCCGTATCCACCCGGTTCATCATGGAAAACCTGGAGCGGTCCGTTAACGATATCGAGATGAGCGTACTCAAGGAAATGGAGACGAACTTGAGTTACTCCACTTACCTGAACCGATCGTCCGACGACGATCAGTCGCTTATATATACGCTGGCGCCTCGCCTTCGCGCGCTCAACGAGAACAGCGAGCTGATCCAGTCCGTCTACCTGTACCGGGAAGTCGACAAGACCGTCCTGACGGAGCGGGGGAGGAGCGAGCTGTCCCTCTTCCCCGACCGCGCTTTTGTCGAGGAGGCGCTGCAGAAGCCGGAGTATCGGGGCTGGTCCAAGGTGCGGAGCTTGCGGGAAGTCGGCAGCACGAACCCGACGCGGGTCATCTCCATGTACAAGCATCTGCCGCTTCCGTTCGGCAGCCAAGGACTGCTGGTCATCAACGTCAGCATGTATCCGCTGGAGCAAGTCGTGAACGCGATGACCAACGCCAGCATCTCCTTTATGATCATTAATGACGATTCGGGCAATCTAATCTATGAAGCGCACAAGGCAGAAGGCGTCGGGGGCTCCTCTTCGGGCGGCAAAGTGCTGACCAAGCTCCACTCGGACCGGGTGGGCTGGGAGTTCGAGAGCGGCATCCATACGGGCCAGCTGTACGCGTGGGTATCGGTCATTTCCTACGTGTGGATCGGGATCGGCATTCTCACCGTGCTGCTTGCCATCGTCTATATCGTGTACATCACGCGCAAAAACTATCGCCCGATCCAGCTGGTCATGAACCGTCTGCAGACCATTCAACTGCGCAACGACGCGCCGCCGTCCAAAAAGGACGAGCTGGCCATGATCGACAACGCCTTGACCAGCCTGATCTCCCGGTCCATGGACTACGAGAAGCAGTACCACGAGAATCTGGTCCTGCAGCGCAGCCAGCTGTTCGTCGATCTCATCGGCGGCCACCAGCTCGGCGCGGACCTGGACGACAAGATGCGCAAGCTGAGCCCGCTGCCTCCCGTTTCGGAGACGGATCGCTACGCGATCATGCTCGCCGAGATCGACGAGTACGCAGGCTTCCAGAGCATGTATTCGGTCAAGGATCAGAACGTGCTGAAGTTTGCGCTGATGAACGTATTCGAGGAGCTCGCCAAGGGCGAGAACCTGCACAGCTGGGCAGAGTGGATCGGCGGAGATCGCGTCGCCGTCTTGATCGCCTTGCCCGAAGGAGAAGCCGGCAAGACGACGGAGGATCTGCGCGCGATCGCGGATCAGTGCCGGGATTGGGTCGAAGACAAGCTGCGCATCTCGCTCAGCTTCGGGATCGGTCTGGCGGTCGGACGGCTCGCGGATGTCGAGCATTCGTTCCGGGCGGCGACCGAGGCGCTCCGGCACAAGCTGTCACTCGGACAGGGCACCATACTGTTCGGCGAAGAGATGTCGAGCGGCGATCTGAGCCCGGTACTGCCATACCTGGGGACGATTGCGGAACTGGTCAAGGATTTCCGGCTGAACAACGAGGCTTGGCGGGAAGGCCTGCAGGACATGTTCGAGCGCTTCCGCAAGGACAAGCTCAAGGACGACGGCATCCGCTCACTGCTGCAGACGATGCTGCGGATGCTGGGACACGAGCTGGACGCCTTCTCCGACGAACTGAGATCCCGTTTTTCCGGAGACAATGAGGAAGGCTGGCAGCGCATTCTGGGCGAAGCAAGGTCGCTTGAGGAGCTGGAGACCCGGATCGGCGAATTTCTGAGCGAGACCTATCGCTCCTACGTCGTCGTCAGCAAGACGAATACGTACCGCGCGATGATTACCGAGATGAAGAGTTATATCGAGGAGCATTTTTCCGATCCCGATCTGTCTCTCAAGCACTTAAGCGACCGCTTCCAGATCTCCGGGAAGTACGCGAGCTATTTGTTCAAAATGGAGTTCGATATGAAGTTCGTCGATTTTCTCGTGCATCTGCGGATGGAACGGGCGGAGAAGCTGCTGCTCGAGACGAAGCTGCCGATACAGGATATCGCCCTGCAGATCGGCTATGCCAACTCGATCACGTTCGGCCGCGTCTTCAAGCGGACCTACGGCGTCGCTCCTGGCGATTACCGCAAGCTGAAGCTGCGCTCGCCGTCCGAATAGACGCAAACCCGCAGTGCGATAAGGAATTTCGGCGGTTGTTCCGTTAAAGTTTAGTTCGGGAATTCGGTTTATTCCGTTGCGTTTTGGTTACGAAATGGGTGCGCATGTCCGCATGGGGGCGCACTCGTTTCGTTTTTTTTATTCAGTAGCGTCCGATCGCTTCGGTGCCGTACATGGAAACGAATGACGGTCCGGGCGGTAAAAACGAGGTGTTCAGCGGGATCTTGCGGACGATTGGAATCCGGTTTAGTTCGGGAAAACAGTCGGGTACGCCCGCATTCTCGCTCCGGAATTGCCGTAACATAGCCGCTGGGCGGCTCCGGGGCAGGGCCGGAATTTAGTTTATTGTCCCTTTGCCCGAAGTGAAGGCATACTGGGGACATCCCGATCGAAGCGCTTTCAAGTGGCGGAGCACGCAGCGTTCCAGGCGACTCCCACAGACGGCGGCGAACTGGGCGAACCTATTCAAAAGATAAGGGGTTGTGACAATGGCACCAAAGATGACGAAGACAGCAAGCCTGTCGCTGGCAGCCGTACTCGCAAGCATGAGCCTGCTGAGCGCATGTTCATCCAATTCGAACTCGGACGCAGGGAACGCCGCAGCAAGCAGCGGAGCATCGGCTTCGGCAGGCACCGCATCCTCGCCCGCCGCTTCGGGCAAGCAAGTCACGCTGAAGGTCGAGATCTTCGACCGCGGCAATGCGCCAAGTCCTTATACGATCACGGACAACTACCTGAGCAAGTACATCCAAGATAACTTCGGCACGCCGAACAATATAAAGGTGGAGTTCGTGCCGGTGCCTCGCTCCGAGGAGATCAAGAAGCTGAACGTACTCATGGCGAGCGGCAGCGACGTGCCTGACATCGTGTTCACGTACGATTCCGGAACCTTCAACCGGTACGCGGAGCAGGGCGGCCTGACGGACCTGACGGACGTATTGAATCAGTACGGCTCGAACCTCAAGACGCTGCTCGGCGAAGATACGTTAAAGTACGGTCAATATGAAGGCAAGCAATTCGCCGTATCGGGCAAACGGTCGATTCTCGGCAAATATTCCGGCTTCATTCGCACGGACTGGCTCGACAAGCTCGGCCTCAAGGAACCGACAACGACAGATGAACTTTACAACGTGCTGAAGGCGTTCAAGGAGAAGGATCCGGGCAGCACGGGCGGCAAGGTGATTCCGTACGGCATGACGATCGCTCCGGGACAATACGATCCGCTCATCTGGTCGTTTATCCAGCCGCTCACCGAAGAGCAGCAGTACACGCTGACGCAGAAGCTCGGCTCCAACGACTATCCGACGCTGCTGCCAGGCTTCAAGGACGCCCTGCAATTTTATAACAAGCTGTACAATGAAGGTCTCATCAGCAAGGACTTCGGACTCGACGAGGACAAGAAACAGATGGTCCAGGACGTCCAGAACGGCATTGTCGGCTACTTCACGGACGATTACCCGAACCTGTACTACGCAAACGGCACTTACGCCAATCTGCAAAAGACGGTACAGGGCGCCAAGATCGATCCGGTCGACGCGCTCACGAATTCCGAAGGCAAGCACGCGAAGCCGGAATACGCGCCGAACGCGATGTACATCATGGTGCCAAAGTCGAGCGAGCACGCGGCCGAAGCAATCAAGTACCTGGATTGGATGAGCCAGACCGACAACATGGTCGCGCTGCAAAACGGCGTCGAAGGCGAGAACTACACGATGCAGGACGGCATTCCGGTCGTCAAGGCGGATGCGCCGCAGAACGTGCTTGACCGCCTCTTCACCTCCGGCGATACCGCGATCCTCGCCAACGGCAAATTTGCCGGCGACGACGAGAAGAACAAGCAAGCGTTCGTTGCGGGCTTCCCGCAAGAGTATCAAGCGGACGTTCGCAAGGCGCTGGACATTTCGGTAGCCGACACGATTAAGCCGATTCTGTTCGACAAGCCGATCGAAGCCGAAGGCAAGTACGGCACGGCGCTGCAAGACAAGTACGACGAGATGATCGTCAAGGCCGCGACGGCCAAGCCGGACAAGTTCGAGAGCGCGTACGAAGCTGCGCTTAAGGATTACATGCAAAGCGGCGGCCAGGCGATTCTCGACGAACGCACCAAGGCTTACCAAGAGATGAAGTCCAAATAAGGACCAGAGCAAAGCGGGAGAAAAGGCGGCCGCGAGGCCGCCCTTTCATACCCTGCGAGCAGGGAGAGGAGTGACAAGATGAGAGGGACCACGTACTTTCGCCGCTATTGGCAGTTATACGCATTGCTAGCCCTGCCTCTCGCCTATTTCGTCATTTTCAAGTACGGCCCCATGTGGGGCGTTCAAATCGCATTTAAGGATTTTAACTTTTTCCAGGGCATTAACGGCAGCAAGTGGATCGGTTTTGAAGCTTTCCGCGAGGTGTTCCATTCCCAAGATTTTTTCAAGACGCTTCGCAATACCCTCATGCTCAACATCCTGGACCTGATCGTTTCGTTCCCGGCACCGCTGATTCTGGCGATTATGCTGTTCGAGGTCAAGTTCCAGTGGTTCAAGCGTCTGTCCCAAACGGTTTTGTACATTCCCCACTTTATCTCCTGGGTTATCATAGGCGGCATCGTGTACCAAGTGTTCGGCACGCAATCCGGCATGATCAACAACTTCATCACTTCGCTCGGCTTCGAGCCGATCCCGTTCCTGACGGACAAAAACCACTGGCTGCTCACGTATCTGGCGACGGGCGTGTGGCAGAGCGCGGGATGGGGCACGATTCTGTACCTGGCCGCACTCACCGGCATCAACCGCGACCTGTTCGAAGCGGCCGAAGTGGACGGCGCCGGACGGTTCAAGCGCATCTGGCATATCACGCTGCCGGGGCTCAAGACGACGATCGCCACGCTGCTGATTATTAACCTCGGCAATATCATCGCGATCGGCTTCGACCGCCCGTTCGTCATCGGCAACAAGATGGTTATGGATTACTCCGACGTGCTCAGCACCTACGTTTACCGAACGGGCCTCGAGTCCGGCCAGTATACGCTGGCGACGGTCGTCGGCCTGTTTCAGGCGGTGGTCGGCCTCATATTCGTACTGGGCGCCAACTTCGCATCCAAAAAACTGACGGAAGAAAGCATTCTGTAGTCATCCGCCGAGAGGAGTGGTTAACGGTGAGCGAACGTACGTCCAATCGGATATTCGATACGGTCAACGTCCTGTTAATTTCATTTATTGTGTTGATCTGCCTGGCACCCTTCTTCCATATCATTGCGATCTCTCTCAGCTCCAACCGCGCGGTCACGTCAGGCGCAGTCACGCTGTGGCCCGTCGAGTTTGACCTGCACGCCTATCGCAGCGTCCTTTCGGATGTGTCCATGATTCACTCGCTCGGCTTCACAGTATTTCTAACGATTCTCTCCACCGTGCTGTGCATGGCGATGACGATCGCGGCGGCTTATCCGCTGACGCATACGAAGCTGAAGGGCCGCAAGATCTTCATGATGATCATCGTGATCACGATGTTTTTCAGCGGCGGCATCATCCCGGAATACATTCTGGTCAAGGACTTGCACCTGCTCAATACGGTATGGGCGCTCGTGCTGCCGGGTTTAGTCAGCCCTTTTTATCTGATTATTCTGATATCTTTCTTTAACGGCATCCCGAAAAGTTTGGTCGAAGCCGCCGAGATCGACGGATCCACGCAGCTGGGCACCTTGATTCGCGTCATTTTGCCGCTCTCGCTGCCCGTCATCGCGACGCTCAGCCTGTTCTATGCCGTCGGCCGGTGGAACGGCTTCCAGGATACGCTCCTGTATATCACCAAGACAGAGCTCTATCCGCTGCAGCTCAAGCTGTACCAGCTCGTACAGAACAACATGGTATCGGACCTGACGGCGAACGAAGGGCCTGGCACCGTCCGCGCGACGCCGGAGAGCCTGAAGGCGGCGAGCGTCATATTCGCCACCGTCCCGATTCTGATCGTCTACCCGTGGATGCAGCGCTACTTCGTCAGCGGCGTCATGCTTGGAGCGGTCAAGGGATGAGCGGCCTGGACAAGACTGCGGACCATGCACACGATAAAGCCGGCTATTCTTTCTCGACGTGCTGGAACATCAAGCGCCATGCGCGCGGCAGCGACATGATCGAGGAGATCCGCGAGCTCGGCTTCCGGCAGGTCGAACTGAACTACAATGTGACCGATGAGCTGCTGAAAACGATCGAACCGATGATCGAGCGCGGCGAGATCGGGGTGTCGAGCGTGCACAACACGTTCCCGCATGTCGCGGACCCCGACTACGGCACGGACTCGGTGCTGCTCGGCTTCGAGGACGAAGAAAAACGCCGCAGGGCGGTCGAGCTGCTCGTCCGCTCGGCCGAATATGCGCACCGGTACGGCGCGAAGGCCGTCGTCGTGCATCCCGGCGAGGTGCCTTTCCCCTTCGATATCAGCCGCAAGCTGCAGGAGATCTACCGCGAGCAAGGACGGGACGCCGAGGCTTACCGGACCTTGTGGGACGAGATGCTGGAGCGGCGGCAAGCGCTGGCCGGCGGGTATCTCGCGCGCATCCGCGACAGTCTGGAGCAGGCGTCCGAGACGTTGGCCGCGAGAGGCTACGATCTGATCCTCGGCATCGAGACGCGCTCGCGCTGCAATCAGATCCCGACGCTCGCCGAAGCCAGATGGCTGATCGATCAGCTGAAGGGCTCGCCCGTCAAGCTCTGGTTCGATATCGGGCACGGGATGATGATGGAGCGCATGGGGCTGTACGACAACGCCGCGGAGCTGCCGGGCCTGATCGGCGACATCGGCGGTCTGCACATTCACGAGACGATCGGACTGTCCGATCATTGGTGCCCGTACGTCCACAGCGGCGACGACGCGACGTTCGACCTGTTTCTCGAGGCGATCGACCGCGTCCCGCTTAAGGTATACGAGCTAAAAGCGGCCTGCGAGCCGGAGGCGATTCACCGCAGTCATGCGATACTGCAACAAAAGCTGTCGGCGCGAAAAGGGGCTCCCGATTCGAAGCCGGCGGCGGACGGAGGGATTCAAGCGTGAATAGCGTCTATCGGAACGTGTTCGAGATCAACGACAATTGGGTGCAAGAGGGCATGGACCGCCAGGACCTGGATGAAAAAAGCCGCAGCTACGGCGGCATCTTGAGCGCCGAGTACGGCCTCGCTTCGCCCAACCACTCCACCGGGACGCCCATGACGATGGCCATCTGGGCGGCTTCGCTCTGCAATCCCGTCTCTCCCTTCTTCCGGAACGAAGAGCTGGCGGGCAGATTCGCGCTCGCAGCCCGCTATATGACAGGCGCGCAGCACGAGGACGGCACGATCTCGCCGGGCTGGACCAACTTCCACTCGCCGCCGGATACGGCGTTTGTCGTCGTCGGCTATGCGCAGGTGTACCAGCTGCTCGCGCAGGAGGACTGGGAGCCGCTTCGCGCGGCCACGGCCGACGTCCGCCTGTTCCTCGAGCGGACGATTCCGGCGCTCGTCACGGGCGGCGTTCACACGCCGAACCATCGCTGGGTTATCGGCGCGGCGCTCGGCTTCCTGCATGAGCTGTTCGGCGCGCCGGAGACGCTGCGCCGCGCGGAGCAGTGGATCGCGGAGGGCATGGACATCACGCCGGACGGCGAATGGACCGAGCGGAGCAACGGCATCTACAACGCCGTGAGCGACATCATGCTCGTCCACGCGGCCCGTCTGCTCGGGAAGCCCGAGCTGCTCGCGCCCGTGCGGGCCAACCTGCGCATGATGCTCTATCTCGTTCATCCGAACGGCGACGTCGTGACGGATTACTCCGGCCGACAGGATTTCGGACATCAGCATGATCTGTCCTCCTATTATCTGCCTTACGCCATGATGGCACATCTCGACGGAGACGCCGAGTTCCAGGCGGCCGCCGATCTCGCCTACGGACAGCTGCGGCATCCCGGCAGCTGTCCGACGAACGCCGCGGTCCGGCTGCTGCTCGATCCGTCGCTGCAGACGCAGGCCGTGCAGCCGGCAGCGCTGCCGACCGCTTACCGCAAGCTGCTTCACGCGGACTTCCCGCGCCGGCAATATCTTGCGGCGATGGAGGACGCGGGGCATCACGGCCGGATCTATCACAGCCGCCTGCACCCCGACTTCGGCGCCGCCGTCGCCCGGGTGCGCAACGGGGACGAGAGCGTCACGATCAGCTCGGAGACGCCTTCCTTCTTCGCCTTGCGGCATGGCGCCGCGCGGCTGCTCGGCGTCCAGGTCGCGACCTACTTCTCGCCGGGCTTCGTCCCGATGAACAGCCTGGCCGAAGCGGAAGGCGGATATCGCCTGGCCGGAGAGCAGTTGAAAGGCTACTACGGACCGGTGGCTGCAGAGCACCTGCCGGCGACGGCGGGCGAGGCGACCAGCCCGTGGTACCTGCTGCCTCACCATGTGCGCGAGGAGACGCATGTGCAGCGGCTTCGCGTCGAAGTCGACGTGCTGGAGACGGCGGACGGCTGGGAGCTCGTCATTCGCTCCGGCGAGCCGGAGGAAGCGATGGCGCAGATCTCCGTCATTCTGGCCGCGGACGGCGAGCTGTCCGGCGGCGAGCTGGCGCCTGCGGGAGCGGGCAAGCAGTTCTGGAAATCCGGAACCGTACGATACGAGGCAGGCGGGGACGCGCTGGAACTGAGCGGCGGCGCCTTCGGGCACCGGGCCGGGTTCGTGCGCGAGGCGAACCTGCCGACCGACTGCCAGACGCTGCTGTTGAACGTCGTCACGCCGTTCGAGACGCGGATCCGCATCCGGACCTTGCCGCGTACGGAAGCTTGATTTCTATTTGCATAATGAGCCTGGAGTGATCATCCATGACCGAATATATCGAACGCCGCGAGAGTATCGGCTACTGGCTGGGCGAAGACGCCGCCGGCATCCTCGGCACGGTGGCCGGGCGCTACCTGGGCGCGAATCCAGAGATTCCCTTCGCGCTTCGCGCATTCTCGGCAGACGGCATTCTCCAGACCGAAGAAGGCTATTACGACTTCGATCTGGCAAGGCGGCTGCCGGAAGCGCGGCACGGAGAGGTCGCATATGCCTGCGGACTTGTGTGGAGCGACGACGAGCGCTCGCTGGACGCGGGGATCATGCCCTTCAGTCCGGTTCGTTTTTATCTGAACGAAACGCTGCTGTACCGCTCCGGCGCGGTCGACGAGATGAAGCCGGACGCCAAGGCGGTCGTCCCGCTCCTGCTGCGCAAGGGCTGGAACGCGCTGCTGCTGGAGATGCGCAAGACGGAAGCGGGCTTCGGCTGCCGCTTCGGCGCGGAGGAAGGCAAGGTGCGCATCCTTCAGGTGCTGGCGCCGTTCGCCGAGCGCCGGGAATCTGCTGGCTGGGCATACTCCGGCGCGCTGGCTCAGGCTTTGTACGGCGAAGGGCTCGGGTTCCCCGACTTCGGCGGCAAGGAAGCGGACACCGGCATGGGCTGGATGCCTTTGCGCGAGTGGTCGGCCGGCGCGCTGGGCAGGCCGAACTTCGAGCGGATTTACGGCGTGCAGCAGGGAGCGGCATCGGGGTATGCCTGGAGCCGGCTGCCAGTGACGGCCCGTGGCGCGCGCAGCTCCTGGCGGGGATGGGCGTATGGACCGCTGACCGTCTGGCTGGACGGGCAGCCGATCATCGAGCTGAACGAGGCGGGCGCGTTCAAGCGCGAGCTGCCGCTGGCGTTCGCGGACGGCCATGTGCTGGTCCGCGCGGAGACGGGCGAGCACGGCTGGGGCTTCGAGCTGGCCGTGTCCGCGGAGTCGAGCGGTCCGGTACGCTTTGAGATGCCGGTACCGGTACATGGCGTAGACTCGGCCGGCGGGTGGCTCTACGCGGGACCGCTGCCGGCCGAGCACGATGAGGCGCCAGCCGCCGTGCAATCGGTCAAGCGGCTGTTCAAGCTGGCCGACGGCGCGGAGGCGGCGGGGGCTCGCGGCATGGCCGGCTGGTCGCTGGACGGTCCGGGCCTCAGGCTGCGGCCGTATTACGAGAACGCGATGCTGAGCAACCGCTGGACGGTAGGCGCCGCGACCAACTTCGCCCGCTGGGACTATCCGCTCGGCGTGACGATGTACGGTCTGCTGCAGACCGCCCGCGAGCTGGACCGTCCCGAGATCGCGGACTATGCGCGCGCGCATATCGACAGCTGCACCGACTGGTACGCGTATTCCCTCTGGGATAAGGCCGCGTACGGCTTCCCGTCGGTCAACCACCAGCTCGTGCTGATGAAGATGCTGGACAACTGCGGCTCGTTCGGCTCGGCGATGTTGGAGGCGTATCCGCCCGAAGGCAACGCGGACTACCTGGCCATCGCGGACGTCATCGCGGACTTTATCGCGAACCGGCTGGAGCGGCGCGACGACGGCGCGTATTACCGCCTGTGCGTCGGCGAATACTCGGCCGACACGATGTGGGCGGACGATCTGTACATGAGCGCGCCTTTCCTGAGCCGCTACGCGGGAATTACCGGGAATCGGCAGTACCTGGACGATGCGGCAAGCCAGTTCCTGCATTACCGGCGGTATCTGTACATGGAAGACCGGGGCGTCATGAGCCATGTGTACGACTTTAAGTACGGCAAGGCGACGCGCATCCCGTGGGGCAGAGGCAACGGCTGGACGCTGTTCTCGCTGTCGGAGCTGCTGGAGCGGCTGCCTCTGGCGCATGCGGACCGGCCGGCGCTGCTCGCCTTCTTCTGCGAGCTGTGCGCGGGCATCGCGGCGCAGCAGGGCGAGTCCGGCCTGTGGCGGCAGGTGCTGACCGATCCGGACGCGTACGAGGAAGCCTCCTGCACGGCGATGTTCGCCTACGCCTTCGCGCGGGGCGTCCGGTTCGGATGGCTGGAGGATGCCGCACGCTATACCGACGCCGCGCTGCGCGGCTGGCGGGGGCTCGCCGACAAGGCGATCGACCGCCAGGGCAACGTGCACGGCGTGTGCAGCGGCTCGCGCTACTCTTTTACCGGGGATTATTACAAATACGATCTGCTCACCGTCGTCAACGACAACCATGGGACAGGCATCATGATGCTGGCGGGCGTGGAGATCTGCCGTCTTGCGACATTCCTGCGCGAACGGGATTCGTCGGGGACGTCTGCGGCTGTGCAGACCGGCACCGGCGCGTGAACGACAGGCCCGGCTACTGACCGGCAAGAGAACGGCAAGCGGCAAGTGAACGGCGGGCGGCAATTGATCAGCGATCGGCCGAGAGGAGAGAACGAATTGACCATACGATTAACGATGGCCCAGGCGCTGTTAAAGTTTCTGGACAACCAATATATATCGGCAGACGGCGTAGAGACCAAGTTCGTGCAGGGCGTGATGGGCATCTTCGGCCACGGCAACGTGACCGGCATCGGCGAGGCGCTCGAGCGCAGCGCGGGCGAGCTCGTCTACGTGCAGGGCAAAAACGAGCAGGGCATGGTTCACGCAGCCGCCGCTTACGCGAAGCAGAAGAACCGCAGGCAGATCTGGGCGTGCACGTCGTCCATCGGCCCGGGCGCGCTCAATATGGTGACGGCGGCGGCGACCGCCACCGTCAACCGGATTCCGGTGCTGCTGCTGCCCGGCGACAACTTCGCCGGCCGCCAGCCCGATCCGGTGCTGCAGCAGCTGGAGGTAGCGTCCGATTACAACATCTCCGCGGCGGACGCCTTCAAGCCGGTCAGCCGTTATTGGGACCGGATCGTCCGGCCCGAGCAGCTGATGGCGGCGGCGCTGCAGGCGATGCGCGTGCTGACCGATCCCGCCGAGACGGGCGCGGTGACGCTGGCGCTGCCGCAGGACGTCCAGGCCGAGGCGTACGACTATCCGGACGCATTTTTTGCCAGGCGCGTACATGTCGTCGACCGCCGTCCGCCGTCGGCTGCCGCAGTGGAGCGGGCGACCGCGCTGATCGCGGCAGCCAAGCGGCCGCTCGTCATCGCCGGCGGCGGCGTGCTGTACGCGGACGCGACGGCCGAGCTGGCCGCGTTCGCGGAGCGCTTCGGCATCCCCGTGGCGGAGACGCAGGCGGGCAAGAGCGCGCTGTCTTGGGATCATCCGCTTAACCTGGGCGCGATCGGCGTCACCGGCTCGCTCGCGGCGAACCGCGTTGCGGCCGAGGCCGATCTGATCATCGGCATCGGCACGCGGTACTCCGACTTCACGACGGCGTCCAAGCGGGCGTTCAGGGGCGAAGACGTGAAGTTCGTAAACCTGAACGTGCAGGCCGCGGATGCGGCGAAGCTGGAAGGGACGGCGCTTGTTGCCGACGCGAAGGCGGGGCTTGCAGCTCTGCAAGCTGCATTGGATGCCGCCGGCTATCGCAGCGCGTACGCCGAGGGCGAGCTGGCAGCGCTCAAAGCGGAATGGGACCGCGAGGTCGATCGACTGTACGCGGCCGAGCATCCGGACGGCTTGTCCCAGACGCGGGCGCTCGGCGTCATCCAGGAGACGATCGATCCGACGTCGGTCGTCGTCTGCGCGGCGGGCAGTCTGCCGGGAGACCTGCATCGCCTGTGGCGACCGGCGCAGCCCAAGACGTATCACATGGAATACGGCTTTTCCTGCATGGGCTACGAAGTCGCGGGCGCGTTCGGCGCCGCGCTGGCCGAGCCCGAGCGCGAAGTGTACGCGTTCGTGGGCGACGGCAGCTACCTGATGATGCATTCGGAGCTGATCACGAGCCTGCAGGAAGGACGCAAGATGACGATTCTTCTTTTCGACAACCATGGCTTCCAATGCATTCACAACCTGCAGCGCGCGAACGGCAGCGACGGCTTCGGCAACGAATTCCGTTATCGCAGCGCAGACACGGGCCGCCTGACCGGCGCGCCGCTGCCGATCGACTTCGCCACGCACGCCCGCAGCCTGGGGGCTGCCGCTTACACCGCGCGGACGCCGGAAGAGCTCCGCGAGGCGCTGGCGCAGGCCAAGCGGGAGACGACGACCACGCTGATCGAGATTCCGGTCGTGCCCGGCACGAACACGGACGGCTACGAATCGTGGTGGCGCGTCGAGGTGCCGGAGGTGTCCGTCTCTGCCAAGGTCGGCGCGGCGCAGCGGGAGATGGCGGCGAGGACCGCGGAAGCGAAGCCTTACTGATAAACGAAAAGCGAATAAGCGAAGCTTTATTAAATATAGAGGAAGAGGTGAGCCGCATGGCCGATCGGCCGTTTAAGCTAGGCATCCACCCGATCAACTGGGTGGGCGAGGACGTAGCGGAGCACGGCGCGGATACGACCTTCGAGACCATCGTGGACGATATCGCGTCCCTCGGCCTGAAGGGAACGGAGATGGGGCGCAAGTTTCCCAAGGATCCGGCCGTGCTGAAGCGGGAGCTCGATGCCCGCGGCGTCCGGCTCGTGTCCCAATGGAAGTCCGTGTTGTTCTCCGATCCGGACTATCTCGAGCGGGAGCTCGAAGATTACCGCCGCCACGCGGCGTTTCTGGCCGAGTTCGGCAGCACGGTCATCAGCACGGCCGAAGTCGGAGGCTCCCTGCACTTCGATCCCCGGCGCTCGGCGAGAGAGAAGACGGTGCTGCGGCTGGACGAGGCGGGCTGGGAGAGTCTTGCAAAAGGGATGGACGCAGCCGGCGAGATCGCTAGAAGCTTCGGCATGAAGCTCGCGTACCATCACCACGGCGGCACGGTCGTCGAGCAGCCGGAGGAGATCGACGAGCTGCTCCGCCGGACCGATCCCGCGCTTGTCCATTTGCTGTACGATACGGGCCATGCCTTTTACGGCGGCTCCGATCCGCTGGCGCTGCTGCGCAAGCATTACGACAGAGTCGCTTATATCCATCTGAAGGATATCCGGCCGAAGGTACTCGCCGAAGCCAGGACGGAAGGCGCAGACTTCGTCACCTGCATCCGCAAAGGCGTGTTCACCGTCCCCGGCGACGGCTGCATCGACTTCGAGCCGATCGTGCGCGAGCTGCTGGCGCGCGGCTATGACGGCTGGGCGATGCTGGAGGGCGAGCAGGACCCGGCGCTTCACCAGCCCCGCGAATATGCGCACAGGGCGATCGTTTATCTCGATACGATGCTGGACCGGGTTCAAGGGACAGCCGGCACAAGGGAGGCGTAAGCGATGGGAATCATCGATTTTAACGCGGCAAAAAAGCTCGACTTCGCGGCCATCGGCCGCCTGTGCATCGACTTGAACGCCAATGAGATTAACCGGCCGATGGAAGAGACGCTCACGTTCACCAAATACGTTGGCGGCTCTCCAGCCAATATCTGCATCGGCATGTCCCGGCTCGGCCTCGGTACGGGCTTCATCGGCAAGGTGGCGAACGACCAGATGGGCCGATTTATTACGCAGTATCTCTCCAAAGAAGGCATCGACGCGTCGAGCGTGTCGATCGACCGCACCGGCGCGACGACGGGGCTGGCCTTCACCGAGATCAAGAGCCCGACCGATTGCAGCATCCTGATGTACCGCGACAACGCCGCAGACCTGCTGCTGGCGCCGGACGAAGTCAGCGAGGCGCTCGTCGCGGACGCCAAGATGCTGCTGATCTCCGGGACGGCGCTCGCGGCCAGTCCGTCGCGGGAAGCGGTGTTCCTCGCGCTCGACTATGCGAAGCGTCACGGCGCGGTCATCACGTTCGACCTCGACTATCGTCCTTATACGTGGCGGTCGGAGCAGGAGACGGCCGTTTACTACAATCTTGCCGCCGAGAAATGCGACATCCTCCTCGGCACGCGCGAGGAATTCGACATGATGGAGCGGTTCGAGCGCAATCCGGACCGCGACGACCGCGTCACGGCATCCAAGTGGTTCGACTACAGCGCACGGATCGTCGTCATCAAGCACGGCAAGGAAGGCTCCGTCGCCTATACGAAGGACGGAGCGGCGCACACCGCCCGGAGCTTCCCTGCGAAGGTCGTCAAGACGTTCGGCGCCGGCGACTCGTATGCGGCAGGCTTCCTGTACGGACTGCTGCAAGGCTGGGAGGTCGAGCGCTGCATGGAATTCGGCAGCGCGGCGGCTTGTATCGTGATCTCCAGCCACAGCTGCTCGGACGCGATGCCGACAGCAGGCGCCGTCCACGACTATATCGAGCGGTGCAACCGCGGGGAGATTACCGCAAACAGCCGATGAACGACAACGAAGCGCCGGGCTCGATCGATAGGCGAGGCGGCGCTTGAAGATATCAGAACTGAAACAGGAAGGGGCATGCCAGTCATGACGAATCACATCGCAGCCGAAGCCCGTACGCTGAGTAACCTGATCGGAGGCAAGCAGGTTCCGTCGGCTTCCGGCAAGCTGGAGCCGGTCTACAATCCGGCCACCGAGGAGGTTATCGCGTACGTACCTCTATCCGCCAAGGAGGACGTGGACACGGCGGTGCGCGCGGCCGCGGAGGCCGGACGCGCCTGGGCCAAGACGGCGGTGCCGCGCCGCGCGCGGATTCTGTTCAAGTATCAGCAGCTGCTCGTCGAGCACTGGGAGGAGCTGGCCAGGCTCATCACTTTGGAAAACGGCAAGAGCTATACGGAAGCTTACGGCGAGGTGCAGCGCGGGATCGAGTGCGTAGAGTTCGCGGCCGGCGCGCCGACGCTAATGATGGGCAAGCAGCTGCCCGACATCGCGACCAACCTCGAATCGGGCATGTACCGTTATCCGGTCGGCGTCGCGGCGGGGATTACGCCTTTCAATTTCCCGATGATGGTGCCTTGCTGGATGTTCCCGCTCGCAATCGCTTGCGGCAACGCATTCGTGCTCAAGCCTTCGGAGCGCACGCCGCTTCTGGCGCAGCGGCTCGCCGAGCTGTTCGAGGAGGCGGGACTGCCGCCGGGCGTGCTGAATCTCGTGCACGGGGCGCATGACGCGGTCAACGGCATCCTCGAGCATCCGGGCATCGCGGCCGTCTCGTTCGTCGGCTCGCAGCCGGTCGCCGAGTACGTGTACAAGACCGCTTCGGCGCACGGCAAGCGCGTCCAGGCGCTCGCCGGCGCCAAAAACCACAGCATCGTCATGCCGGACGCCGACCTCGACGCGGCGGTCACGCAGATCGTCGCCGCCGCCTTCGGATCAGCGGGCGAGCGCTGCATGGCCTGCTCCGTCGTCGTGGCGGTCGGCGACGTCGGCGACGCGCTGGTGGAGAAGCTGAAGCAGGCGGCCGACGCGATCTCGATCGGCAACGGCATGGACGAGGGCGTATTCCTCGGCCCGGTCATCCGAGATTCGCACAAAGCGCGGACGCTCGGCTATATCGAAGCCGGCGAGCAGGAAGGCGCGAAGCTCGTGCGCGACGGGCGCCAGGACGCGGCAGCCGACGGCAAGGGATATTTCGTCGGACCGACGATTTTCGACGATGTCGCCTGCGAGATGAAGATCTGGCGAGACGAGATTTTCGCGCCGGTGCTGGCCGTCATGCGCGCCGCCACGCTGGACGAGGCGATCGAGATCGCGAACCGCTCAGAGTTCGCGAACGGCGCCTGCCTGTTCACGGACAGCGGCAGCGCCGTGCGTCAATTCCGCGAGACGATCGACGCCGGCATGCTCGGCATCAATCTGGGCGTGCCCGCGCCGATGGCGTTTTTCCCGTTCTCGGGCTGGAAGAAGTCGTTCTACGGCGATCTTCACGCCAACGGTACGGACGGCGCCGAGTTCTATACGCGTAAAAAAATGGTCACGGCGCGGTGGTAAGCCATTTCGGCAGGGGAGGAACCTACGTTGAATAATAGCTCGAAAACGATCGGCATCGGCGTCATCGGCGCCGGCCGCATCGGCAAGATCCATGCGGACAATCTGCTGCGCATGCCCGGCGTCACGGTCGCGGCGATCGCGGACCCGTTCGCGGGCGAAGCGCTCGCCGCATGGGCTGCGGAACGCGGCATCGCACGGGTAACGTCCGATGCGAGCGAGCTTCTGACGGACCCCGCCATTGAAGCTGTCGTCATCTGCTCGCCGACCGACACCCACGTCCCGCTGATCGTGGCAGCGGCCGCGAACGATAAGGCGATTTTCTGCGAAAAACCGATCAGCATGAGCGTCGAAGGCACGCGAGAGGCGCTGCGGGCGGTCGCGGCTGCGGGCGTGAGTCTGCAGATCGGCTTCAACCGGCGATTCGACCATAACTTCCGCCGCGTGAAGGAGATCGTGGGCGAGGGCCGCGTCGGCGAACCTCACCTGATCAAGATCACCTCCCGCGATCCGAGCCCGCCGCCGATCGAGTACGTTAAAGTTTCCGGCGGACTGTTCATGGACATGGCGATCCACGACTTCGACATCGCCCGCTTTCTCTCCGGCAGCGAGGTCGAGGAAGTATTCGCGCAGGGCGCGGTGCTGGTGGATCCGTCTATCGGCGAAGCCGGCGATATCGATACGGCGATCACGACGCTGAAGTTCGCCAGCGGGGCCCTCGGCGTTATCGACAACAGCCGGCGTGCCGTCTACGGTTACGACCAGCGGGTCGAGGTGTTCGGCTCCGGCGGCAGCGTGTCGATCGGCAACGACTATCCGAATACGGCGGTCGTAAGCGGAATCGATGCGATCACGCGGGACAAGCCGCTGCACTTCTTCCTCGAGCGGTACATGGAAGCGTACCGGGACGAGATGCGCCAATTCGTCGACAGCGTGCGTCACGGTCAGCCTGTGCCGGTGAGCGGCCAGGATGGTTTGCAGGCGGAGCTGATCGCCGTGGCGGCGAAGCGTTCGCTCGAGACGGGACGTCCGGTCAAGCTCGCGGAGCTCGCCGAGGCCGCCGTCGATTCTGCTGCGGTTCCGGCCGTCGAGGCATAAGAGAGGAGGAGAACGGATGGGCGTATCCCAATTAATCGTACCTTCGCGCGCCGTCCCCGACGAGCGGGGCTGCGTGTTGTCCGTCACGCCGGAGAGCGCCGGATGGACATATGTCGGCTTTGAGGTGTTCCGTCTTCAGGCCGGTCACAAGCTCGGACGGGAGACCGGCGCTCAGGAGGCCGCGCTTGTGCTGCTGTCCGGCCGCGCGAACGTGAGCGCCGGCGGACAGACGTGGCAAGACATCGGCAAGCGTATGAGCGTATTCGAGCAGACGCCTCCCTACACGGTATATGTGCCGTCGGGCGACCAATGGTCGTTTGAGGCGCTGACCGACGTGGAGCTGGCGGTATGCCTGGCGCCCGGCCGGGGCGGCCATGCGGCGCGGCTGATCGCGCCGGACCGCGTCGGCGTCGAGCATCGGGGGAGCGGCAGCATGTCGCGCCTTGTGCACAACATTCTTCCGGAGAGCGAGCCGGCGGACAGCCTGCTCGTCGTCGAGGTATTCACGCCGGCCGGACACTGGTCGAGCTATCCGCCGCACAAGCACGATCAAGACGACCTGCCGAACGAGTCGCTGCTGGAGGAAACTTATTACTTCCGCGTGCAGCCCGAGCAAGGCTTCGCGGTGCAGCGCGTCTACACCGACGACCGTTCCCTCGACGAGACGCTCGCGGTCAAGGACCGCGAAGCGGTGCTCGTGCCCCGCGGCTACCACCCCGTATCCGCGCCGCCGGGCTACGACCTTTACTACCTGAACGTCATGGCCGGCCCGACGCGCGCGTGGCGTTTTCACAACGACCCCGACCACGCCTGGCTGATGCGCTGACGCACATAAACTATATAACTGCCAGACTGCAACCGCGCCGATCCGGCGCGGTTTCTTTTTTTCTGGAGCAGAACGACATTTCCCCCAAATAAGCATAATCGCAGACTGTGGCGGAGGCCGGCAGGCTGGAGCAAGGCGATAAGTGTTAAAAAGCATTTATTTTTGTTCAGCCGCGCCTGATGGGCCTATTAATGGCTAAAGAGCAGTTAATCTCTCTCGTTTCGCTCGGTTGCGGCGTTCAGGGAGCAATTAACTGCTCTTCAACACTTATTTCTGTTTGATCGGGCAAGTCTTGCGTTATAAATGCCTTTTGGCAGCTATCTCGGCGGGGGAGGGGGGGATGTGCCGTGAATCGGCGGAACGGAGTTGAGGCTGATGAACCTGCTGGGCAACGAAGTACGGCTGGCGCTGCTGCTGCTGCTGCCGCTCGGCATCGCGCTGCCCCGTCCCATTTTCGACGACACGCTCCCCGCTTATTCTCCCCCGCCGCTCCGCATCGCCTGTTTCGGAATAACGACCCGCATGCACGTTCCTCTGCCAACCTCGCTATCGATCAGCAGTCCGTATTCGGCGCCGAATACGAGCTTGATTCTCTCATCCACGTTTTTCAGACCGTAGCCGGCGGTAGGCTTGGTCAGCAGCTCGCCCAACAGGCGCGGTTCGATCCCGGGCCCGTTGTCGCGAACGCTGAATTCGATCGTGTCCTCGCCGACGCGCAGGCTGATTTCCAGCAAGCCTTTGCCGTCCGTCTTTTTGTTGATGCCATGCTTGACCGCATTTTCAATGAGCGGCTGCAGGATCAGATTGATGGTGCCGTACCCGTAGCCGGTCTCGTCCAGGTCGCAGATCACGTCGAAGCGGTGGCCGCTGGTCATGAGCACGATGTCCACGTAGGACTTCATGTTCTCGATCTCGTCGCGCACGGAGATCATGTTATCCCCGCGATTAAGCGCCGTCCGGTAAAACTTGGAGAGGCTGGTGACCATCCGGCTGAGCTCGAGATCGTCGCTTTTCACGGCTTTCCAATTTATGAAGCTGAGCGTGTTGTAAAGAAAATGCGGCGTAATCTGCGATTTCAACGCGCTCAGCTCTGCTTCCTTCTGTTTGATCTTGTTTTTGTAGCCTTCGTTGATCAGCTCATTGATCCGCTGCAGCATGTTGCCGAACCGGCGCGTCAGCTCGCCGATCTCGTCCATCGACGTGCTCTTGATTCTCAGCTCGAGCTCTCCTTCTTCGACGCGCCGCATCCAGTTGTTCAGCTTGTAGATCTGCCGGATCATCGATTTGGCGAACACCGCGATGATCACGATCAGAAAAAGCAAGCAAAGTCCCGCGACGATAAGCGTAGCCCGGACGATGCTGCCCGAATGCTGGGCCAGGTTGCGATAGGGAACGAGGCAATACAGCAGCCAGTCGGTCGCGGCGACGGGCTGCTTGATCAGGATCATATCGGCCCCGCCGATTTTCAGATGACCCTCCGGTCTGTTCACGATGCCGGCGAGCGTGCGCGTCATCTGTTCGTCCATGGTCTGATTGGCGTAGACCGTCGCTCCCGAGACATCCACGAGGAATACCAACTGGTCCTTCATCGCGTCTGGCAGGCTTGCGAACAAATTGCGATTGTTCACGCGGATGTAGAGGACATTGTCGTCGCCCGCGCTTCCTGCCGCGCCGTCCGCATTGCCGGCCGGGCGCAGCTTGGGGAAGCGGCTCGCGAGGAACAGCTGGTTCGGGTCGTGGAACCACTGCGGCCGATTGCCGTTCCGCAGCTCTGCATACCATGGCAGGCCTTCAATGCGTTCGATCCGATTGATGTAGTCGCCGTACTCGGGCATCTGATTCTCGGTGTAGATGGTGAGCTGCAGCGTGTCCTTGTTCAGGTTAAGCAGCATGTTCAAATACGGGTTCAGAAACTCCGTCAAGTCATCGTACAAATTGAACAGGTCCAGGTAACGTTTGGACAGAATCTTTTGAATGATATCGTTGTAAAGCACCAGGCTGGCCATCGTTTCGTACCGGTCCATGTTGGCGCGGATGCTTTCCGCGAAGATGCCCGCGCTGCTGCGGAAGTCGTCCATCGCCTGGTTGTTCAGGAAATGCTTCGACTGGTTATAGGAATACGTCCCAAGAAACAAAATGGGGATCAAGCTGATAAACAAGTAGGATAGCACGAGCTTCTGCCTGAACCTCAGCCGATTGACCGCATGCCGGATTGCGGCGATCATGCCCGGCCTTCCTCCCGGATTTGCGTGGGCGTTTTGCCGTAATAGTTTTTGAGCAGCGAGCAAAAATACGGATAGTTGGCATAGCCCACTTCGGCGCCGATCTCGACGATTTTGCGGTTGGTTTCTCGTAGCAGCTGTCTAGCCTTCTCCAGCCGGTGCATCGTCAAATACTTGATCAGGCTCACGCCGGTCTGCTTGGCAAACAAGTGGCTTAAGTAGCTCGGCGTCAGATAGACGCGTTCGGCGATCGTGTCGACCGACAAGTCGGTATGATATTCCCGCCCGATGATCTGAATGACCTCGTCCACGACTTTATGATTGGCTTCCGTCGGAACTGCTTGATCTGTACGGGCGCCGCATTCCCTGAACAGGTCGAGCATCAATTGCCGCAGCTCCTTCAGCGCGGCCGTGCGGAAGATCGCTTCGAGCGTGCGCCGGAAGTAGTCGGAATCTCCTTTACGCATCGTCTGGAGGAGCGGGCGAATAATTTCGGAGCAGATGTACTTGACGTAGATCACCGAGAAATGTCCGCCGTTCTTCAAATCGTCGAACAGCTTGACGAAGCGGACCTGGGCGACGTCCCACTCCTTGCGCGACAAGCACTGGGAAATATCCGCGATCGCCCGCTCCGCAATCGCGGACGATTGCAGCTGCGGTTGGGGGGCGTCGACGAACAAGACGAAGCCTTCCTCGTAGAAAAACTTGTTTTCGAGCATGGTCTCCAATTTGCGGTATTCGGCTCGCATCTGCGCGACATCATGAAACGAGCCGCTGCACACGATGCTCAGCTCCTTGCCGTATTGCCGCTTGAACCAGCGCAGCAAGTCTTCGCACATCCGCTCCAGCGAGCGCTCCGTCTCCGCAGCGTGCGCTTCCATGAGGACAAGTGCCTGATATTCGTTCAAAACCATGACGGAGCCTTCGCATGCCAGCCGATCGCCCACCAGCGCTTCGAATCCGGCATCGACCGTATCGAAAAAACGCAGTCGCGTATCCAGCATCAAGAAGCGGTACGAGCGATCTTCGGAAACGCCGGGGCCGGCGAACAAGCGGTGCAATCGCAGCAGCTCGCCGTTGACGTCTTCCTCGGATGAAGCTTCGTTTTCCCTCTCGCTCATGAGGTCGGCAAGCAGCGTGATTTTCTCCGACTGAATGCCGCGGCGGTACACTTGCTGAAGCCGGGATTGCCGTTCCGACTCCCGCCGTTCCTCCGCGCACAGATCGATCGCTTTTTGAAGCGTCTCCATGAAGCTCTCGACTTCGACGGGCTTCAGCACGTATTGAACGGCCTGCAGGTCGATCGCTTGCTGCGCATATTCGAATTGTCCGTAGGCGCTCAGAATGACGATTTTGACATGCGGCTGCAGGTCCCGCGCTTGCCTTGCCAGCTGCAGGCCGTCCATTCCGTGCATCCGGATGTCGGTCAGCAGAATATCGACGGCGTGCGTCTTCATATACGCAAGCGCTTCTTCGCCGCTCTCCGCTTCGGCGATCGATAGATCCAGACCGAACTTGCGAATGAGAAAGACGACGCCGTCACGCTCGAAGGGCTCATCGTCGACGATCAGGATGCGGAACATAGCCAGCCTTCTTTCCGTTGCAGGTTAGCGTAAGCGCTTTAATCGATTATTGCTTACCTGGAGAAAAGGCGTCAAGCGGTATGCGGCAGCGTCGGCCAACAACGAAAAAAACTGAAACGAATCGAAGAAATGAGAACGATACAAAGCCATTCCGGCTTGCTAAGATTACTCATGCAAGGCACAAGCAGAGGGCGTTCGGCAAGCGCTGGAAAGGAAGCGAGCGATGCAGGCAACCGCAACGGAATCCGCCGTCCAGACCCGTTCGAGCGGTCGGGCGAAGGGACGGTTCAACAAGTTCAAGCAATACCGGATGTTGTTTTTAATGCTCGTCCCCGGCTTTATCTTCTTGCTGGTATTTAATTACGCACCGATGTACGGGCTGGTGCTCGCCTTCAAGGACTTCCGCATTACCTCGGGCATTCTCGACAGTCCCTGGGTCGGCATGAAGCACTTTAACAAGGTGTTCGACGATCCGCATTTCTACGTCGTGCTCAAAAACACGATTTTGATCAGCGTCTATAAGCTGATTTTCGGTTTCCCGGCGCCGATCGCGTTCGCGCTGCTGCTTAACGAGATTAGACGTCCGCTTTTCCGCAAATGGGTGCAGACGGTGTCGTACTTGCCGCATTTTATTTCCTGGATCGTGCTTGCGGGCATCTTCACGACGCTCTTCTCTCTAGACGGACCCGTCAATGCCCTCGTCAAGGCGTTCGGTCATGCGCCGGTCGTATTCATGGCCGACGAGCGTTACTTCAGAAGCATCCTGGTCGGCACCTCGGTTTTTCAGAGCTTCGGCTGGAGCTCGATTATTTTTCTGGCGGCGATCGCGGGCGTCGATCCGCAGCTTCACGAGGCGGCGATCATGGACGGGGCCGGCCGGTTCAGGCGCATGATCCAGATTACGCTGCCGATGCTGGCGCCCGTCATCTCCATCATGCTCATTCTCTCGATGGGAACAATTCTGGATGCCGGCTTCGATCAGATCTTTAATATGTACAACTCGCAGGTGTACGGCGTTGCCGACGTCATCGACACCTACGTGTACAGGCTGGGGCTCATTAATGCCGATTACAGCTATTCCACGGCGGTCGGCATGTTCAAATCGGTAGTGGCGTTAATCCTGCTGCTAAGCGTCAATCGTCTGGTCAAAGCCGTCGGAGGCAACGATCACACGCTTTGGTAGACCAACGTACGAGAAGAGGTGAGAAGATGGTTTACCGTAAAACGCGGCTCGGCATGGCTGCGGATCTATGCCTGTATGCGTCGATGACGCTGCTCATGCTGCTCACGCTTTATCCGTTTTGGACGCAGCTGGTTACCTCGTTGGAGACGGGCGCTTCCGTCTATTCGACCCGCCTGATGTTCGTTCCGGAGCATGTCTCATTCGAGGCTTACCGCCTGGCCTTTCACTTTACGCCGCTGTGGACGGGTTATCTCAATACGATCGTCAGAACCGTGCTTGGCGTGCTGTGCATGCTTGTCGTGACTTCCTTGACCGCCTATCCCTTGTCCAAGAAGGATTTGCCCTTCAATCGCGCCTTGACCGGCTTTCTGCTGCTGACGATGCTGTTTACCGGCGGCCTGATCCCGAATTACTTGTTGATTCGCGAGCTGCATCTGCTGAATTCGGTGTGGGCGCTCGTGCTGCCCGGCACGCTCAGCGCTTTTAACGCGCTCGTCATGCGCAATTTCTTCCGTTCCATACCCGACAGCCTGGAGGAGTCGGCGCGCGTGGACGGCGCGGGTTATTTGCGAATCTACGTCTCGGTCATCCTGCCGCTGTCCGCGCCCGTGCTGGCGACGCTTGCTTTGTGGGTGGGCGTCGGTCACTGGAACGCGTGGTTCGACAGTCTGATTTATATCGCCGACGGGCACAAGCAGGTGCTTCAGGTCGTCCTCCGCAAGATTCTCATCGAAAACGATACGGCGGACATGAACGCGATGATCCAGAAGATGAACACGCACAGCGAATATACGGATAGGCAGCTGCAGGCGGCGGTCGTCATGCTGTCGATCATACCGATGCTGGTCGTCTACCCGTTCGTGCAGAAGTATTTCGTCCAAGGAGTCATGGTAGGCGCTATAAAAGGCTGAGCCTTTTATATACAGATTCGAAAAACGACACTCGAGGGAGCGGTTCAGATGGATAAACAGAAGAAAAGAATCTCGATGCTGCTGGGAACGGCGCTGTTGGCGACGACGGTGACGGCATGCGGCAACGACAATGACGGCAATGCCGCGGCATCGTCCGGCGCGTCTGCGGCCTCAGCTTCGGCGTCGGCATCCGGCGAAAAAATGAAGCTGATGGTATGGAACTTCGACGCGGACAAGACGAATCTCGACGGATATGCGATGAACGCGATTCGCGACAAGTTCGGCGTCGATATCGGCTTTTACAACTCGACGAACGACGCGGCGGCTATCAAGGAGAAGCTGCTGCTGCAGATCGCCTCGGGCGACATTCCGGACTGGTGGAAGGAAGTGCCGTTCGCCGACGCCGACAAGTTCGCCGATCAAGGGGCGGCGGCGGAGATTCCGATCGATATGCTGCAGCAGAACGCGCCGAAATATATGGCCTGGCTGGAGAAAAATCTCGGCGCCGATCCGATGCGGTTCGTCCGGCACGAGGACGGCAAGATCTATAATCTGCCGGTGCTGTGGACGCTCGCTTCCTCCTCCGAGATCATCGGCTATCGGCAAGATTGGCTGAAGAAGGTCGGCATCGCGAAGACGCCGGACACCGTCGAGGAGATGGAAGGGGCGCTCACCAAGTTCCGCAACGACGATCCGGACGGCAACGGGAAGAAGGACACCTACGGCATGACGGCCAGCGCCACGACGATCCAGACCATTTTCTCGTCCGTCTTCGGCGCGTACGGCGTATATCCGGGCGCTACCGTCGATGCGGACGGCAAGGCCGTGCGCGGAGAGATCGAACCGGGCGCCAAGGAAGCGCTGACGACGTTGAACAAATGGTTCAAGGCCGACTTGATCGATCCGGAATTTTTCGTCAACAAAGACTCCAACGTGGACGATAAGGTCATTTCCAGCAAAGTCGGCGCCGTGCAGAGGTCGTGGTGGGAGTTCATCCAGCCGGAAGCCTTTTACGAAGGGAAGTATTACGCCCAATTGCGTAAAAACGTACCGGACGCGGATTGGGCGCTGTCCAGCGGTCCGAAGGGGCCGAGCGGCAGCTTCGGCATCACGCAGGGCAATCCGATGCTCGGAACGGGCATTCAGTTCGGCAAGCAGCTCGAGAAGGATCCCGCGAAGATGGCGGCCTATCTGAAAATGTTCGACGCGACCTCCTTCGATCTCGACCTGTATACGAAAATCCACTACGGAGAAAAAGGCAAGACGTTCGAAATCAAGAGCGACGGCACCTACGCCTACATCCCGCCTTACGACACGGATGAGGAGCGCACGAAGTTCGGCATCGGCAACTATTATCACGCGCCGGCCAGCTTCAACGATTACGACTTCCAGGCGCCGTTCATGACGCGGGGCGACCTGATGCCTGTCAAGGAAGCGGCGGCGAGCAAAGGGATCGGCAAATACGACTTCATGACGCCGCTGGCCAAGCCGGCTTACGACGAATTCCAGGACGCGCTGACGCAGCTTACGATCAAGAGCTTCATCGACTTCATCACCGGCCGCAGGCCGATTAGCGAATTCGACAAGTACGTAGCGGACTGGAAAAAGGCCGGAGGCGACAAGGTGTTGGCCGAAGCGCAGGCGACTTTGGACCAGCTCAATAAGAAATGAGAGGAGCGGATGCCCGTGCCGTCCAATCGTGAGAACGTTAACGCAGCGCGCGTCGAAATAACGGGCTTGCCCCGCAAGAAGGGCGCGCTGCAAGCCAGGATCATTTTGCCGGAGCGGGAATCCGCCCGGTACGAGGGGCACGAGGGGCCATCCTACCGTTGGCTCACTTCGGATGCCAAGGACGGGATTTATGCGCCAATCGCCGGTGCGTACTACGATGTTCTGCCGCTCTCCGCGGCCTCCGTCGGCCGCTATGTCAGGTGCGAGACGGTGCTCGCCAACGGAGATGAGCGTCTCGTCTTGACCAGCGACACGATCGGACCCATTGCCGATGCGGAAGGAAATCCGAATACGGATTGGCTGTATGACGCCCGATATGGCATCTCGCACCATTTACTGGCGGAGTTCATGAACCGGGTGGCGCCGAACGACGGCGAGAAATGGCAGGACGGGGAGCGCTGGGACGAGGTGATCGCCGGCTTCGACGTCGATCGTTATGTGGAGCAGGTCGTAGAGAGCGGAGCCGGCTTCGTTATTCTGACTCTCGGCCAGAACAGCGGCTACTTGCTCTCGCCCAACGCGACCTACGATCGCATCGCCGTCCTGCAGCCGGGCGAACGCGCCTCGACGAGAGATCTGCCGCTTGAGATTGCCGGCGCCCTGGCGCCTCACGGCATTAAGCTGATCCTGTACGTGCCGGCCAACCCGCCGAGCAAGGCGCATCTGGAAGGAGAAGATCACGCGATCAACCGGGCATTCGATTATCCGGTGGAGATCGCGCCATCGCAGGAGACGCAGGCCAAGTGGCAGGCGGTCATCCGCGAATGGTCGGACCGGTACGGGGAAAAGCTGGCGGGCTGGTGGTTCGACGGCATGTGGTTCCAGGAGGCTTACGACGACCTGACGCAGCCATACAACTGGTACAGTCTGGCCGGCGCCGCAAAGTCGGGCAACCCGTCGCGCATCGTGGCCTTTAACGGCGGCATCTTCCGAGACCGGCTCGTCAATTCGCCGCTCGAGGACTATACGGCGGGAGAGACCAACGAGATCGGTCCTTTGCCCCCGAACGGGCGATGGGCGGATGAACGGGAAGGCGTGCAGTGGTTCCATTGGACGTTCCTGGGGCGATTCGTCACGGATCTGGCGGGCTGGGGCAATACGGGGCTGAACTGGCCGACCGGCGAGTTGACGGATTGGGTCAAGTCCGCCATCGAGCTGCAAGGCGTCATCGCGTTGGACGTTCACGTCAACCGGTTCGGCCGTCTCGATCCGCGGCAACTGGAGCAACTGCAAGCCATTAAGCAAGCCATCCGCCAAGGGAGGGTTCAAGCATGACGATGCGTCAAAGACCATTTAAACGTTCTAATCGTACGTATGCGTTGGTTCTGGCTTTACTGGTTGTTCTGGCAGTCATTCCGTCTCATCGCGCGCAGGCCCAGACGTACAATGCCAACACGGATTGGTTCATGCAGGGGAAATTCGGGCTGTTCGTTCAGTGGCTGTACGGCGGCGGCGATATTACGGGCGACTGGAACACGCTGGTCGACAACTTCGACGTCGATTATTTTGCGAAGCAAGTGAGCGAGACCGGTGCGAAGTACGTCATTTTTACGCTCGGTCAGAACAGCGGTTACTTCGCTTCGCCGAATGCGACGTACGACAGCCTCGTCGGGCGCACCGCTTCTACGTCGAAGATGTCGACGCGGGATTTGCCGGAGGATCTGTACGACGCGCTGAATCCTTACGGCATCAAGCTCATGCTGTACCTGCCCGCCCGCTCGCCTTCGGACGATCCGGACGCGGTTGCGGCGCTCGGCGATCCGACGCCGATCTACGACCATCTGGCGCCGCAAGCCTTCCAGGCCAAATGGGAGAGCGTGATTCAGGAATGGTCGGACCGTTACGGTTCGAAAGTCGCAGGCTGGTGGTTCGACGGGACCTACAATAACGGCGCCATGTACGGCAAGCCGGATATTTCGCAGGCGTATACGGATTACACGGCCGCGCACAATTTTCAGACCTTCGCCGCGGCCGCCAAGCACGGCAATGCCGACGCGATCGTTTCCTTCGATCCGGGTCTGTCGGTAGAAGCGCCGATGACCACACACGCGGATTATATTACGGGCGAGCAAAACCTGCTCCAATACGTGCCTTCCCAATACAACGCGGCGCCTTATTCCAGGTGGATCGGCGGGGTCCAGTGGAGCGAGACGGCCTATCAGGGCTACGATTGGGCGCGGAACGGCTTCAAGTACTCGACGCTGGATTTGACCAACTATTTTTCGACGGTGACCAATCAGAGCGGCGTCATCTCCATCGGACCGAACGTCAGCAAGGAAGGTCATATCAATTCTCCGCAATATGCGCAGCTGGTCAACATGCATAACGCGATCGCGGGCGTAGGGCCGGGCGTAACCGTGGTGGAAGACAACGACGCGGGCATTGCCTATTCGGGAACCTGGCTGACCAGCGTTCCGTCGGGAACGGGGTATTCGGGGAACAACGGGCACTTTACGACGACTACGGGCAGCTACTCGGAATATACGTTTAACGGCACCAACGTGGTCTGGTCCGGCGTCAAAGGTCCCGATCACGGCACGGCGGACGTCTATATCGACGGCGCGCTGGACAATTCGGTCGATTTGTACGCGGTCCATCGCTTCGTCAACACGGAGATTTACTCCAAGGTCGGCCTGACGAACGGTCCACATACGATCAAGATCGTTGCCAGGAGCGACAAAAACAGCGCGTCGACGGGCAACTACGTGGAGGTGGACCGCTTCAACGTCACGACGGGGACGCCGACGGTCATCGACGACACGGCCAGCGGGTTTACCTACGCCGGCACGTGGCTGACCAGCGTACCTTCGGGAACCGGTTATTGGAACAATACGGGACACTTCTCGACGGCTGGCGGAAGCTACGCGCAATATACGTTTAACGGCGCAAGCGTCGAATGGTACGGCGTCATCGGTCCGGACCACGGCAAAGCCGACGTGTATATCGACGGCACGCTCGATCAGACCGTCGATCTCTATAATGCCAATCGTTATATCGATAATCAAATTTATGTGAAGCGCGGACTCTCGAACGGGGCGCATACGATCCAGATCGTCGCGCGCAGCGACAAGAACGCGGCTTCGACCGGCTATTACGTGGAGATCGACCGGCTGAACAGCTCGAAGGGCACGCCGATCGTCACCTGGGACGACAGCAGCTCGCAGCTGGCTTATTCCGGTACGTGGGGCACAGGAATCTCGACCGGCACCGGTTATTATCGCGATACAGGCCATCATACGACCTCGACCGGCGCGTATATGCAAGCCAGCTTCACGGGAACGAGCGTCGAATGGCGTGGCAAGACGGACGCCGACCACGGGATGGCCGACGTGTATATCGACGGCGTGCTGGACCAGACGGTCGATCTGTACAGCGAGGAACGCTTCACCGACGTCGCCGTCTATCGCAAGCAAGGCCTGACGACCGGCACGCACACGATCAAAGTGGTGGCCAAGAACAGCAAAAACGTAAGATCGACGAACTATTACGTAGAAGTGGACGCCTTGTCGTTCCAGTAGACCTAAGCCAGTCATTGCAGCCCTTGGCCGTTCCGATCGGAACGACCGGGGGCTGTTTTGCTGCGTGGTTGCTTTAAAAAGGCGTGCGGGCGGGGGAGGGACGCGGTGGCGATGCAGGGACAGGTGGCGGTGTAGGTGCAGGCGATAAAAGTGCAGGTGTGCAGGTTCGGGTACAGGTGACGGTTCGAGCGGCGGTGTGGCGGCAGTCTGGCGGCAATACCTGCAATCGTACATCTATTTTCGCCCAAACTCCCCGATATGAAGCAGATACCTGCAAAAATGCAGTTATTTCCGCTCGTTTGGCGCCAAACGAGCTCAGCCAGAGAAGATAACTGCACATTCGCAGGTATTTTCTCAGCCTCCGTTTTTTACCCATGATTAACTGCATATTTGCATCTATCTTGCGCGGCCCGCTATCGCAACCCTCGCAAGAACGGCTTATCGCGACTATTCTCCCCTACCCTTCCCGAAGCCGCCCGCCCCAACGCTACCCGCTCCGAAGCCGCCCGCCCCGCTCTCCGCCGCCTCGCGAAGCTCCTGCACGTCCTGCATCGGCGGCCGTCCGTACAAGCGGGCGTACTCCCGGCTGAATTGAGACGGGCTCTCGTAGCCTACGCGAAAAGCCGCCTCGGACGCCGGTGCGGCTTCCGACAGCATCAGGCGCTTCGCTTCCTGCAGACGCACCGTCTTCTGATATTGCAGCGGGCTCATGGCTGTGACGCGCTTGAAGTGCTTGTGGAACGCCGACACGCTCATGTTGACGGCGTCCGCCAGCTCTTCGACGCGAATCGGTCGCTCGTATTGCCGGTTGATCAATCGGACAGACTGGGCGATGAGATGCGATTGGCTGCCGACCGTCGCGAACGAGCGAAGGAGCGGTCCTTGTTCGCCTTGGAGCAGGCGGTACACCATCTCGCGAATGACGAGGGGAACCAGCACCGGTACATCCTCGGGCGCATCCAGCAGTTCGACCAGCCGGCAGGCGGCTTCGAGCAAGGCGGGAGACATGCGGCTCACGGTAATGCCGCGGCTAGCTTCCGGGGAGATGAGCTCAGGACGTTGGATCTCGCCGGCAATGTCCAGGATGACATCGGCGTCGAAGCACAGCTTCAGGCTAAGATAGGGCACCTCGGGCGATGCCTCGACGATTTTGCCGAAGATCGGCAGCTCGACGGAAGTCACCAGGTACGTCATCGGGTCGTAGGTATAGGTACCGTCCGCCACGGCAGCCGTTTTGGCGCCCTGCGCCACGATGCAGATCGAGGGCTTGTAGACGGACTCCAGCGGTTCGGACGTTCGCACGGCATGCAGCAGCGTCAAATCCGGTATGGCCGTTCGATGCGTGCCGCTTCTCGGAGCATGGCGCTGAATCGCATTCGCCAATCGCTGCCGGGCCTGCTCTATGCGCGAAGGTTCATTCATCGGTCGACGTCTCCTTCCCGCGCGCTTCGCGTTTTTTTTTTATCATACCCGGTCCGAAGAGAAATAGGCAAGGATCGAATACGTCTGTTCTACCCTGCGAGAGCCAAGCTTTCCTATAATGAGGATACGAGGTCGGACGCAGTCAGCGGGGCGGCCGTTTAAACCAAAAGGAGAGATTCGATATGGAATTGCAGGGAAAAGTCGCGATCGTCACAGGGGCTTCGAGAGGAATCGGGCGGCAGATCGCCATTCAACTGGCAGGCTCCGGCGCGAAGGTGATCGTCAATTATGCTTCGAATCCGGGCAAGGCGGACGAAGTCGTAAAGACGATCAAGCAAGCCGGCGGAGAAGCGTTCGCCATCGGCGCCGACGTTAGCAAAGTATGCGACGTCGAAGCGCTTTTCGAACGGACGCTTGAACAATACGGCCGCGTCGACATCGTCGTCAACAATGCCGGCATCATGGATAATGCGGCGATCGCGGACGTGACGGAGGCGGCGTTCGACCGTCAATTCGCCATCAACGTAAAAGGGACGTTTTTTGCTTGCCAGCAAGCGATGAAGCATATGTCGCCGGGCGGATCGGTCATCAACTTCTCGACCTCCGTAGCGGGCGCGATGCTGCCGACATACAGCGTCTACGCCGCGACCAAGGGCGCCGTCGAACAGTTGACGCGTCAATTGGCCAAGGAATTCGGTCCCAAGGACATTACGATCAACTGCATCGCGCCGGGACAGGTGTCGACCGAGCTGTTCCTGACTGGCAAATCCGACGAGCTGGTCGAATCGTTTCGGCGGATGAACGCGTTCGGACGTTTGGGAGAGCCCGAAGACATCGCGAACGCGGTGGAGCTGCTCGCCGGGGGCAAAGGCCGCTGGATCACCGGGCAAACCCTTCGCGTGAACGGCGGTTTTAATTGATTGGCTAGTATAGTATAAAACCCGTTTACCCGCAGGCAAGCGTGAAGTATGCTTACAGCATAATCGCGTATTTTGTCGAACGAAGAGGCGGGATCGGATGCAGGGAAGATGGATGCCCGGAAGCTGGATGGGGAAGCTGGCCCCGTTGTTGATCTTGTTGATGCTGGCAGCCGCTGCGGCATCGCTGCCGCAGCGGTCGTTCGCGGCGGGCGACGCTCGATCGCAGATGCAATTACAGCCGCAATCGCAGCCGCAATCACAAACGCAATCGCAGCCGCATGCGGCAGGCGGCGCCCTGCAAATCGGCGACGATGCCGACGCCGGCGAGCAGAAGATCGCGCTTGACGGCGAGTGGGAATTTTACTGGAACAAGCTCCTCGAACCGCAGGATCTGCAATTAAACGATATGCAGCGTTCCTACCGTACGGTTCCTTCCTCGTGGGACGCGCACGGATATGGTACTTACCGGCTTCTTCTGCGCGTTCCCGCTTCCGATGTCGGCCAGGGCAAGGCGCTCTTCATCCGTTCCGTCGGAAGCGCCTACCGGCTGTGGATCGACGGCGCGGAGATGGAAGGACTGGGCAAGGTGGGCACCGCGCTGGGCGAAGAGCGACCGCAGGCGCATATCAACATGGTGTTTTTTCAGCCTCGCGACCGCACGGTGGAGATCGTCATGCAGGTGTCCAACTACTCGTTCCGCGAAGGCGGGATCAACCGGGACATCGTCTACGGGGATACGGCCGCGCTCATTCCGTTCGTCCTTAAGGAGCTGCTGACGGACATTTTCGTCATCGGCGGCTTTCTGATGATCGGCATTTATCATCTGATCATCTTCGTCATGCGCAGGCGGGAACAAGCGACGCTGTGGGTCGGCCTGCTGGCGCTGGCGGTGTCGCTGCGGACGTTGTTCATCAACGGCTACGTATCCACGCAGCTGCTCGGCATCGAGAGCTGGGAGCTGCTCGTCAAGCTCGAATATATGAGCGAGATCGGCGGCCTCGTCGCCTGCATCTTCCTGATGAAGCGGCTGTACCCGCAGGAGACCGGCCGGATGATGGTGAGAATCTCGCTCGCCATCGCATGCGCCCTGCTGCTGTTCGTTGCGCTGACGCCCGCCCGCGTCTATACAGAGACGATGCTGATTCAGACCGTCGTCAAGGCGGCCGTGCTGCTTTATTTCCTGTTTTATGTCGGCGTACGGGCCTATTTGCGAAAAAGAGAAGGCGCGCTCATCCATCTCATTGCGTTGGGCGTCATCGTAGCGGCATCGCTGAACGATATGCTGTATTATCTGAGGCTGGCCGATACGCCGGAGCTGCTTGGATACAGCGTCGTTCCTTTTATTATGGCGCAGGCGATTATCGTATCGTACCGCTACACGCAGCTGTCGACGCGCAACCATATGCTGCTGGCGGAGACGAACCGGCTTAATGCGGAGCTGGAGCACAAGGTGACGCTGCGCACGCGCAGTCTCCGCGAAGCGAACGATACCCGGACCAAAATGCTGCTCAATATCGCGCACGATCTGGGTACGCCGCTGGTCGGCATTCAGACTTATTTGCAATTGATGCTGCGCGGAAAGGCCGGTACGAACAGGGAGGACCTGACGCGGCAGCTGCTCGAGCATACCGGGTATATGAAGCGTCTGGTCGATGATCTATTCGAGCTGTCCAAGCTGGAGTCGGGCGGACAGGCATTTCAATTCCAGACGGTCGTCATGGGTCCATGGCTTGAAGCGACCTACCGCAAGTTCGAACCGGATCTGAGGCACGCGGGGATCACGCTGGGCAGGGGCGCGTGGCGTCTGGAGACGGAGGACGGCATGGAAGCGACCGCTACGATCGATCCGGTCCGCATCGCGCAGGCGCTGCAAAATTACATCGACAACGCGGTCAAGTTCAGCAGAGGCGTTAATGAGGCGATCGAGCTTGAAGCATACGTTCGTCCGGATCCGGCGCATCCGCGAGGCGCGCTTGTCATCGCCGTTCGCGATCACGGCACGGGCATCCCGGAGGAGATGCGGCCGCATGTCTTCCGCCGGTTTTTCACGCAGCGGGAAAACAATGAGGGCGGCAGCGGTCTGGGGCTGGCGATCGTAAAGGAAATCGTCGAGCGGCATGGAGGCGCGGTCGGCGTGGAGAGCGAGGAGGGGGCGGGAAGCACGTTTAGCATGGCGCTGCCGCTTGCGTTCGGCGCCGAGGCTGCAAGTCCGCTTCAGATGCCGGAATCGAAGCCGTGAATATATTCGTTCAGCAGCCGGGCGGCATCGTACCGGCTGCTCGCGTTTAATTTATCGTATATGACGGTCAGCTTGTTCTTCACCGTGCCTTCGGTGAGGGAGAGTCTGGCCGCGATTTCTTTGTTGGGCAGCTTGAGCATCAGGAGCGAGATCATCTGCCGTTCCTTGTGCGTGAACAGCGTATCTTGCGCCATGAACCGGTCCATCATCTGCTGCTGCCGCGCGGTCTGCGAGTTGTTTACGGCGTAGCGGGCGACCTTGGCCGCGACCTCAGCAGGCAGGACGAACGCATCGCCGGCGGCATCGCGGATCGTCCGGATCAGCTTGTCGATATCCAGACTTTTGAGCAAGTACCCGTTCGCCCCGCTCGCCAGGCCTTCGAATATATATTCCTCTTCGTTAAACGTCGTCAAAATGACGATCTTCACCCGATCGTCTTGCTTGCGAATCTCCTTGATGCAAGAGATCCCGTCCATCTGGGGCATCTGCACGTCCATGAGAATAATGTCGGGCCGGAGCCGTTCCCAGCATTCCAGCGCATCCAGGCCGTTCGCGGCCGTGCCGACGACGTTCAGATCCTGCTCGCTGTCGATGGCCAGCTGCAGGCCTCCCCGCATCAACGCATTGTCCTCCACGATAAGCACGTTCCATGTTTTTGTCGGCACGATGTAGTCCTTTCCGCTGCATGGGTTGTACTGGGCGAGGTGACTAAAGGTCACTTTTATTGTGTCTTTCCGTTACTAGGCGTAATGTGCCGTCTCCATTATACTTCATTTCGTTATGGGGAAATTGTATGAATTTGTCGACGGCGGCGTCCGGACGGAGTTGTGCAGAAGAGCCATACCATGACACGGGGAGGAATCCGCTTGACTATCAGAAAGAAGAAAACTTGGAGTGTCGGCGCAGGCGCGCTGGCCCTGATGTTGTTGGTGGTGTCCGTATTCAGCCATTCGTCGGTCTCGGCAGCATCCTGGGCCTTCATCGACGGAAACGGCGAGAGTGGCATTAACGCGGACGTGAGTCAAAGCGCGCAAATTCCGGTGATGGTCGAATTCAACGGATCGCTCTATGCGTCGTGGGCGGAATCAAACGGGCAGACGACACAAATCCGGGTTAAAAAGTACGACGACGACACGAATAACTGGATCGATGCCAACAATGGCAATCCGCTTAACTATTCGTCAGACAAAGAAGCGAAAAATCCTTCGTTGGCCATATACAACGGCGAGTTGTATGTCGCATGGGAAGAAGTCGGACCGATGTGGCAGATACGCGTCAAAAAGCTCAGCGGTTCATCTTGGACGTCGGTCGACGGCAACGGTGCGAACGGTCTGAACTTCAATCCGAACATCAATGCCCGGGATGCCAAGCTTGTCGTATACAACAACGCTTTATACTTGCTTTGGGACGAGTCGACAGGAATCAAGACGCTCATATGGATGCGAAAATATAACAATGACGGAGCCACCTGGAGTCTGACGAGCGGGACGCCGCTGAATTATGATGAGAGTCACACTGCGCAATATCCCGAGGCGGCCATCTGGAACGGCAAGCTGTATGCCACCTGGCATGAGGCGGACGTCAATTATAAGTACCAGGTTCGCGTCAAAGCGTATGACGGCACGAGCTGGACCTCCGCAGACGGGGGTGGGACAAGCGGTCTTAACGTAAACGGTGGCATGTCCGGGATGCGACCCAGGCTGGCCGTGTACGGCGCCGGTTCGGAACCTTCCAATTTGTACGCGAGCTGGGTGGAGTCGATCGACAACGGCAGCGAGATTCGCGTGAAAAAGTTTGACGGCACGGCCTGGACTTCCGCGGACGGCGGAGACCCGGTCAAAGGAATTGCAACCCACAGGAAGTATGAAAGCGACTCATTTGCCAGATTCGCCGTGTACGACGGTAAGTTGTACGCGATTTGGGCGCAGAATTACTTCAGTATCAATACGATACGCGCAAAAAAGTATGACGGCACCAGTTGGACCTCCGCTGAGCCGGCGAGCGGGAATGGCTTGAACAAAGATGCGACGAAGAGTTCAAATTATGGCGATTTAGTCGTTCATTCTCACGGCGGCGACAGTGGCCTGTACGCGATATTCTTGGAGAGCAACGGTACTGCCAATCAAGTAAGAGTGGTGCGGATGGGGCCGGATAATGAAGCGCCAAAGGCGAGCGGCGTGAGCTTCTCCGGCACGCTAAAGGAAGGCGGCATACTGACAGGCACTTATAAGTACGAAGATTCGGAAAGCGATGCCGAAGGCGCAACGACGTTCAAGTGGTATTTGTCTGACAACGCCGCGGGTACGGGGAAGACGGTCATTCCGGAAGCAACGATGGAAACGCTGCAGCTGACAAGCGCCTATGCCGGCAAATACATTATCTTCGAAGTAACGCCGGTTGCTTCGGCCGGTACGCAGTCGGGTATCCCGGTTACGTATACGAGCTCCTCTCCGGTCGCGGCGAACGCGGCACCGACGGCTGAAGATGTTCGCATTGCCGGTGGCCTGAATCTGAATCAAACGTTAATTGGCAGCTATGGCTATGTAGACGCGGAGAAGGATGCAGAAGGCGCTACGGTCTTTAAATGGTACGCTTCCGACGACGCTGCCGGTACGAATAAGACGATCATATCCGGTGAGACAGGCACGACGCTCGTCCTCAAGGCCGCCCAGTTCAAAAAGTACATCACCTTCGAGGTGACGCCTGGCGCTGCAGCCGGCACAACGAGCGGCACGCCGACGGAGAGTGCCCCGCTTGGACCGGTAGGCGTAGTGAAGGGCGATGTCAACGGAGACGGATATGTTACGCCGGCCGATGCGCTTATCATTAACAAGTATTTGGCGGGCAAGATCTCGCTGACCGATGAGCAGAAGGTCATGCTCGATATGGACAACGACGGCGATGTCGATGCTGCCGATGCCGCGATTATACTTAATATTTACAACGGCAAGGGAGTGTGAGCGGCATGACTACCATACTGCGATTCATGAAAGGAAGCGTCAGGAGCGGTCAACGGCTGGCAGCCGCGCTGCTGGCGCTGTGCCTGACGCTCGGACTGCTGCCCGTATCGGCGAACGCCGGACAACCGTCCAAGCCGTTCGCCGCTGCGGCGTCGGATGTTACGGGTCGGGGCGGGGAGACGGTGGATGTGACCGTCTCCTTGGAGCCGGGTTACGCAGCGGACTATGACGATGCCTTCTGGGCGTACACGATGCGCTTACAGTACGATCCGCAAGTGCTGACGTTGCAGGGAGCCGTAAGCGACGAAGCGGACGCCGAGCACTTCGACGCGGATACTTCGGTGGCGGGCACCGTGTACGTGCAGGCGGACTCGTTCGGCAGCGGTATCGCCGGGTTCGTAATGGAGCAAGCGGATGTATTTACCTTGACCTTCACCGTGAACAAGGATGCGGCGCCGGGAGCGACCGACATCCTGCTGCAGGAGGGCTCCTATACGCTCGATACGGAAGCTGTCGAGATCGAGAGCTTGAGCGGCGCGCAGGTGACGATCGAGAACGACGCGCCTACGGCCGCGGACATCGGACTTGACGGTACGCCGGCGGTCGGACAGACGCTGACGGGCGGTTACAAGTATGCGGACCGGGAAGGAAACGCAGAGGGAACATCGGCGTATCAATGGTACGCAGCGTCCGATGCGGCAGGTACGGACAGGACCGTAATCCAGGAAGCGACGGACAAGTCGTTGGCGTTGACCGCAGCGCTGCAGAGCAAATATTTGTTCTTCGAGGTGACGCCTATTGCCGAGGGAGGCGCGACGACAGGAACAGCTGCGCTTAGCGTGGCAACGGGACCTGTCGAGGGGATTCGAGAGACCGCAGCTGTGACGATCGGTCAAGCGTCAGGCCTGCAGGGTGCGACTGTTGCGGTGCCCGTGAAGTTGACGGATGCTTCGGCGGGAATCGGCTCGTACGGCATGCGGCTTTCATTCGATTCGTCGGCTCTCGAAGTGACGGACATCGCCGGACCTGGCGGCGAACTGTTCGATAGCGGCTTCGATAACGAAGCAGGCTGGCTGTCGGCGAGCTGGGCGGATATCTCCGGCGGCGACGAGGCGCTCGAGATGGGAGACAAGCTGTTCACGGTAACATTCAAGATCAAGACGGATGCAGCGTATGGCAACTACGCGTTGAAGGTTGCCGACGAGGCGGATCTGCGGCAGTTCACGGTGACGGACGTCGCGGCTTACGAGACGGTGAAGACGCTGACGGCGGGCAGCGTAGAGGTTTACGCACCTTCCTCGGCTGCGCAGCCGGACAAGGAGATTATTACGGTCGACGTGAAGGATGCCGGCTCCGCGAGCGGCGGCGCGGTCGCCAAGGCGCAGATCGAGCGCACGAAAAAAGCGGACGGCACGAAGAGCGATAAGGTCGTGCTGACGGCAGATCAGGCGAAGCAGACGGTGGCGAGCATCATCGCCGCGGGTTCGAAGATGGCGAACATCATCATTACGGATACGAAGGACGAAGTGTCCGAGGTGAACGTGACCGTGCCGAAGGATGCGGGCCAGCTGATCCGGGACGCTAAAATCGGACTCGGCATCGTGACGGACAACGTGAAGGTACAGATCCCGGCAGCGTCGCTGCAGGACTTCACGGACGAGCTGTACTTCCGGTTCGTGCCGATCAAGAGCGAGGCCGGCAAGCAAGAAGCCAAGGCGCGCGCTGAAAAGGATGCGGCCGTGAAGGCGGCGGCAGGCGAGCTTGGCGTCACGGTCGTCGGCCGTCCGATGACGATTGAAACGAACCTGCAGGGCCGCGAGGTCACGCTGGTCATGCCGCTGAAGGGTGTAACGCTGAGCCAGGCGGAGCTTGCGGGCTTGGGGATCTTCATCGAGCACAGCGACGGAACGAAGGAACTGCTGCACGGCAAGCTCGTTACCTACGATAGCGGCGTGCAGGGCGTTGAATTCAAAGTGAACAAGTTCAGCACGTTCACGCTCGTGAAGACGGATGGCGCGGCACACGAAGCGTATGTGAAGGGCTATGCCGACGGCACGTTCCGTCCGGAGCGGACGATTACGCGCGCCGAGATCGCGTCGATCCTGGCGCGGACCGTGACGCTGCCTGCTACGACGGCCGACATCGCATACGGCGACGTGCCGAGCGGCTACTGGGCCAAGAACGTGATTTCGTCGGTAACGACGATGGGGCTGATGAAGGGCTACGCGGACGGCACGTTCGGCGCGGAAAAGCCGATCACGCGCGCCGAACTGGCGAGCCTGGCGGCAAAGTTGATGGATGGCACGACTGCCGTCAGCGATGCCGGAAAGGGCTTCACGGACACCGCAGGCACGTGGGCGGAAGCGGCGATCAAGCAAGTGCAAAGCGCCGGCATCATCAAGGGTTATGAGGACGGCAGCTTCCTTCCGAATAAGCCCGTGACGCGCGCTGAAGCCGTGGCGATCGTGAATAAGCTGCTCGGCCGCGACGCTTCATCCGCGCAGGCAGCCGGCGCGACATGGCGCGATGTTCCCGGCACGCACTGGGCATATCGCGACATCCTCGAAGCGTCGGTAACGCATCGGTACACGATGAACGCCGAGGGCCGCGAGCAGTGGAGCGCAAACGATTAAAGCAAGGAACGGAAATCCTCGTCCCGAGGGTTTCCTTTTTTTTTTGTGCGCAGGTCACAATCGCAGGAGAGCCGGACACATTTAGCCCTTAAACGGGCGCTCGGATTGCTCTGCAAAATAGCACAGCACGACCTCGCGAAAATCCAGCGCGGCCTGCGACAGATAGCGGCTCTTGTGCCACAGCAAAGCGATTTCCCGCGTCAATCCGGCATCCTCAAGATGAAGATACCTGACATTTTCCTGCGGGTACTTTGCCGTGCCGGGCATAAAGGCCACGCCGATCTCGGCCTCGACAAGGGCGCTCAGCCTTGCGGGTTCGTTGCCCTCGTACACGTAACGGGGGACGAAGCCTGCGGCATCGCAGACGACATCCAGCAAATCGCGCGTGCCGTAGCCCTTTTTTACGCCGACAAACCATTCGTCCTTAAGCTCCTCCAGCGATACGCTGCCGCGATCGGCCAACCGGTGCCCCTTAGGAACCGCCAGCACGAAAGGGTCGACGAACACGACCTGGCAGTGAATGTCTTCCTCCTCGACGGGGGGCGAAGTGATGCAGAAGTCGACCTCGCCGCGGCGAAGCAGCGCGATCATCTCCGTCAGATTCGCCATTTGCGCATGGAAATGGACGGAAGGACGCCTTTTCCGAAATGCCTTCAAAATGCCGGGCAGCGTGCTCGCGGTCGTCATCGCCAGCTTGAGCGTGCCTTCCTTCAGATCGGCCAGATCGCCGAGCTCCTGCTTCCCTTGCTCCAGTTCGAACAAAGCCCGTTCCGCGCGGCGCAGAAACCGGCTGCCGAACGCGTTCAACCGCAGCTGCCTGCCCGTCCGGTCGAACAACGGCACGCCGAGGCTCTCCTCCAGGCGCTGGATCGTTTTGCTGAGCGACGACTGCGTCACGTGCAGGCTCCGCGCGGCTTCGGTCATATGCTCCAGGCGGGCGACCGCGATAAAATATTGCAGCTGAAGAAGCTCCATGACGACACCTCCAATCATTCCTCGTAGTCAATGATATCATAACTTAAAATGCGTTGGAGTAAATGAATGGCGTTAAGTAAGATGGCTGTAGAGGTATTTGGAGGGGGGAGCCAGATGGATGTACGCAGCAAAAAGCTGTTGATCGCGGTCGGGTTGGGCGTTTTATTAAATCCGTTAAATTCTTCGATGATCGCCGTCGCGATCCCGCGGGTGCAGCAAGTTTACAAGCTCGATTATACGGAGGTCTCCTGGATCATCTTTTCTTTTTATTTGGCGAGCGCGGTTGCCCAGCCCGTTATGGGCAAGGCCAGCGATTTATTCGGCCGCAGGAAAATCTTCCTCGCGGGTCTTGCCGTATCCTTTGTCGCCTCGATGCTGGCCCCTCTGTCGCCCAGCTTCGGATGGCTGATCGCGGCGCGTGTCGTGCAGTCCGTCGGAACGAGCATGCTGGTCGCGGTCGGCATGGCGATCGTAAGAATGCACGTGACGGAAAAGCAGGCGACGGCCCTGTCCGTGCTGTCGGTATTTTTGTCGGGAGCGGCGGCGATCGGTCCTTTTGCGGGGGGCGTTATGCTGGCGCGGTGGGACTGGCATGCGATCTTTATCGTCAATATTCCGTTCGTGGCGGCGAGCTTCCTGCTGGCGAGGCGCGCGATTCCCGCGGACGGTCCGACAGGAGAGTCCGGCAAGCTGACTTTTCGAAAATGGTCGGAGAAAATCGACGCGATCGGGATTTTGCTTTTTACGGCGGGACTGCTAGGTCTGCTCGTAGGATTGCTGTCTATCAAGTCGTCCGGGCATGCCTCGTATGGGAACGTTGCCGTCGGATTGATCGGCCTAATGTCGCTGACCGCATTCGCGAGGCACGAGCTGACGACGGCGGCACCGTTTATTCCGCTGCGCGCCTTTGCCAAATACCCGGCCATGACTTGGGTCAATGTGCAATACCTGCTCGTCAACCTGCTCTTTTATGCGCTCTTCTTCGGCGTTCCCTCTTATCTGCAGACGGTTCGCCATATCGGCGAGTTCCACGCGGGGCTTCTGATGCTGACCCTGGGACTGTGCTCGCTCGTCGCTTCTCCGTTCGCGGGCAAATGGATCGACAAATCGGGACCGCGGCCCGCGCTGATCGCGGCCGCCATGCTGATGATGCTCGGCTCCTTATGGCTTGTTACGCTGGGCGAGTCCTCGCCTGCGATCGGCGCGAGCCTGGCATTGGCGGCCTTCGGGATCGGCAACGGACTGAACGCGGTCGGCATGCAGGCCGCCCTGTTTAAAAGCGCGCCCAAAGAACTAACCGGCGTAGCCTCGGGCCTCTTTAATACATCGAGATATCTCGGGACGATTCTATCTTCGCTGCTGACAGGCATGATCATGGGCGGGACGTTCAGCGTTGTCGGCTTCCGGCAGCTCGGCGTCTTCCTCGCGGCGATCGCGCTGGTCCTGGTCTTGATGAACTTGCGGCGCAGCGCGTCCGTGCCGGCGGCGGGGGGCGTCCGAGAGTAAGAGAATCAGAACGCAGGCCAGCTAGCGCGATGTCCCAACGAAACGGCGAATCGAACTCCGGCATTCAACCGGGGAACGGTCGCCGTTTTCTAGCTTTCTTCTCTATTAAATAAATGTCGAATATTTTACATTTATTTTTAGTTTCGACATCCTGCTGACATCTGGATCAGTTAAAATGGTAGATATGAACCATATTTGTGTCGGAGCGTGTCAACATTGAGAGGGGCAAACGTGTGTACCATCATTTGATGCACAAAAGAAATCGTATATTTGTCAGCTGCTTGCTTGTGCTGGCCATGCTGGCGAATCTCGTTCCGGCGAATCGCGCCGCAGCCGAGAGCGGACAAGCAGCGATCCAGAACCTATTAAGCACTTTGAATTCATTTAACGATACGAAGGGTCACTGGGCGGAACAGGAAATTACGGACCTCTCGAACCAGGGAATCGTCAGCGGTTTCCAGGACGGCACGTTCCGGCCCAATAGTCTCGTCACGAGAGCCGAGTTCGTGACATTAGTGAACAAGCTATTTCGTTTTAGCGTTCCGGGCGCGGCCGTTTTTTCGGACGTTCAACCGGAGAATTGGTTCGCTGCGCAAGTCAGCATCGCATCGCAAGCGGGCTATGTTCAAGGGGATTCGCTGGGAGCGTTTCGGCCGAACCAGCCATTGAACCGTGCCGAGGCAGCCGTCATTCTGTCGCGGCTCGTCCCTTTCTTGACGAGAACCGGCACGGACCCGTTAAGCGCGTTCGGCGACCGCTCTGCGGTTCCCGCTTATAGCGCGGACGCCTTCAGGGGCGCAATCGACGCCGGTTACATGAAAGGCTTCGAAAATGCGACGATTCGGCCGGGCCAGGCTCTGACCCGCGCTGAGGCGGCAGCGCTGCTGGATCGGATCCTCAAGCAAGGAAGCGCGGACGCTGGGCAGACGTCGGCGTTCAAGGCCGCTCCGAAGGCGCTGTCGGAAGCGGGGACTTACGGCCCGGCGAGCGGCGAGACGATCGTCGCCGGAGACGTGTCGATTCAGGCGCCGGGCATTACGCTGCAAAACCTGACGATTCGCGGCAATCTCACGATCGCCGAGTCCGTTGGCGAAGGCGACGTCTATTTGCAGAACGTCATAGTCGCCGGCAGTATGATCGTCAAAGGCGGCGGACCGAACAGTATCCACATCGATGATTCCAGCCTGACGTCGATCGTCGTCGAAAAGGTAGGCGGACGCGTGCGCGTCGTCGTCGGCGGTACGACGGTCGTCGAGCAGATGGACATCCGTTCGGATGCGACAGTAGAGTCCGAGAGCAGTGCCGGCATCGAAGGCATCACGATCTCCCAGGCGGGAGAAGTGACCTTGTCCGGCGACTTTAAAAATATTGAAGTGAAAGCGAACGTAAAATTGTCGGTATCCGCAGGCGCCATCGAGCATCTGACCGTAGACGCTGCGGTAACCGGCTCGACGATCACGCTTGACGGCAGCGTAAGCGTGACCGAGTTGAATCTGCAGGGCGGAGCTTCGGTCAAAGGCGAAGGCACGATTCAAAAAGCCATCGTGGCTTCCGCGAACGTTACGTTCGAGAAGCAGCCTGCCAACGTAGAGAAGTCGGGGAATGCGGCGGGGCAGACGGGCAACTCGGATGCGGGTCAGGGGACAAGCCCGACGACATCGCCGGCGGCAACCCCGACGCCTACGCCGAGCGCAACGCCAACGATATCGCCGACAACGTCGCCGACTACGTCACCAACAGCGTCGCCGACTACGTCACCAACAGCGTCGCCGACTACGTCACCAACAGCGTCGCCGACTACGTCACCAACAGCGTCGCCGACTACGTCACCAACAGCGTCGCCG